>CALXJS010000048.1 GCA_944388685.1 uncultured Clostridia bacterium
TTAGCAGCTGTTTTGATTGATGTAATTTCTACTTTTGTATATGGTTGTCTATGTCCTTGTTTTCTTCTATAATTCTTTTTAGCTTTCATTTTGAAAACAATGATTTTTTTACCTTTACCATGAGAAACTACTTTTCCTTCTACTTTTACACCTTTCACATAAGGATTTCCAACTTGTACTTTTCCATCTTCTGAAACTAGTATAACATTATCAAAAGTAACTTTTTTACCTTCTTCTGCATCTAGTTTTTCAAAAAATACAACATCTCCTTCTGCTACTTTGTATTGTTTTCCACAGCTTTCAATTATTGCGTACATCTAAAATGCACCTCCCTTATTTGTATACTCGCTAATCCTTAAAAAAGGTAACTAACGCTATTTGTTAGTATTTATGTACCTTGACTAAGCGGATTACAGTTACCTATTTTACCATAAAATGCTATTGGTGTCAATAATTTGATGTAATTTTTTTGCACAAATTTAAGAAAAAAGTTAAAGATTTCTCCTTAACTTTTTTCTTCTATCTTCTCTAATATTTCTGTTGTAAAGTCTTTTATTGATTTTGCTCCAATATCTCCCTCTTCTCTTGAACGAATAGATACTGTATTTCCTTCTACTTCTTTCTCACCAACAATTAACATGTATGGTATTTTTTGAAGTTGTGCTTCACGTATTTTGTATCCTGTTTTCTCATTTCTATCATCTACTTCCACACGAATACCTTTTGCTTGTAATTCTTCTTTTACCCTATATGCATATTCATGTTGATTATCTGTAATTGGTAGAATTTTTACTTGTACAGGTGCTACCCATACAGGTAGATTTCCTTTGGTTTCTTCTAATAAGAAAGAAATAAATCTATCTGAAGACCCTAAAATGGCTCTATGGATAACAACTGGTCTATGTGCTTTTCCATCTTCTCCTATATATTCTAGTTCAAATCTTTCTGGCAAAGCAAAATCTAATTGGCATGTAGGAATGGTCACATCATGATTTAATGCTGTTCTAATTTGAATATCTATTTTAGGTCCATAGAAAGCTGCCTCTCCTTCTGCTTCATAGAAGTCTATATTTAATTCTTTTAAGATTTCTCTTAATTGGCTTTCTGCTGTTTCCCACATTTCATCATTATCTATATATTTTTCTTTATTTGCTTTATCTCTTAATGATAATCTATACTTGAAGCTTGAAGCTGGGAAACCAAAGTCTTTTTGATATACTTCTTTTATTAAATTTAAAACTCTTCCAACTTCTTCTTTGATTTGGTCTGGTCTTACAAATAAATGGGCGTCATTTTGGCACATTTGACGAACTCTTTCTAATCCACAAACACTTCCACTTGATTCATAACGGAAATCATGTGCTAATTCTCCTATACGGATTGGTAAGTCTCTATATGAGTGCATTTGATGTTTATATATCAACATATGATGTGGACAATTCATTGGTCTTAATACCATTTCTTCATTATCCATTTTCATAACAGGGAACATATCTTCTTTATAATGATCCCAATGTCCACTTGTTTTGTATAATTCTACATTGGCAAGTGATGGTGTATAAACATGCGCATATCCTAATGCAATTTCTTTGTCTTGAATATATCTTTCCAAAATTCTTCTAATGGTTGCACCATTTGGTAAATACATTGGAAGTCCTGATCCTACTAATTTATGTGTCATAAAGATGTCTAAATCTTTTCCAATTTTTCTGTGGTCTCTTTGTTTAGCTTCTTCTAAAAAGTCTAGATATTCTTGCAATTGACTAGCTTTAGGGAATGAGATTGCATAAATTCTTTGAAGCATTTTATTTTTTTCGCTTCCTCTCCAGTAAGCACCTGAAGATGAAAGGATTTTGACTGCTTTTACTTTTCCTGTGCTAAGTAAATGCGGACCTGCACATAAATCTGTAAAATCACCTTGTTTATAGAAACTGATTTCTTCTCCTTCTGGTAATTCTTCAATTAGTTCAACTTTATATGGCTGGTCTTTCATTAATTCTAAAGCTTCTTTTTTAGGTAAAGAAAATCTTTCAATTTCTATATTTTCTTTAATGATTTTTTTCATTTCTTCTTCGATTTTTGCTTTATCCTCATCTGTAAATGGTGTTTCCACATCAAAATCATAATAAAATCCATTATCAATACTTGGGCCAATAGCAAATTTTACATCCGGAAATAATCTTTTTACTGCTTGTGCCATAATATGTGATGTTGTATGCCAGTAGGCTTTTTTCCCTTCTAAATCTTCCTCTTGGAAAGTATGAATCACTAAATTACAATCTTCTTGTAATTCATATCTTAAGTCTTTCACCTCTCCATCAACTTCTCCACAAGTTGCATTTCTTGCCAAGCCCTCACTAATTTTTTTAGCCACTTCCAAAATGGTAGTTCCTTTTTCCACCTCTAAACTAGACTTGTCCTTTAAACTAACTTTTAACATAATAAAACCTCCTTTTAATTACATACATCTTTCTTCTCTTTCTATTTTCATTAAACTGCTTATTCCTTCTTGATACATAGGATTTAGTTGTCGTATAATCACTTCTTTTTTTTCTTTTTGCGTTAAATCTCTTATATCTTTTTCTTCTATTTTAATTCCTTCTGTTTCATCTAAATCTTCTATATGTTCACTATATCTTATATCATAAAAACTTACCTTTCCACTTTGTTTTGATTTCTTAGAACTTTGGATTACTTTAATAATATGAGGATTATCTTTCAATCTTTCTTTAAAAGTATATGTTGTCTTGGAACCTTCTTCATTTCTTTCTAGCATTTCTATTTCCCTTTCTGTTTCTATTCCATTTTGATCATATACATATCGAATACTTCTAAATAATCTTTCTATACCATATCTACGATAATCTAATATACATACTTTTTCCATTCCTTCTTTTAATCTATTATATAGTATATCTTTTTGCTTTTCTTGTCCTCCATTAAAATCTTTCTCCAATAATGGTAATGCAATTCGTATATCTCCATCTTCGGTTATCCAAAAATGATTATTATTATTTATTGCCATCTTTTGAATCTGATTTACAATATCTATTATTCTTGGGTTTTCAAGTAACCTTGGATCACAATGTTCACTTTCTAATTTTTCAAATATTTCCTCTTCTACTTTTCTTCTTCCAATACTCCTATATAACATAAAATAAACACTCCCATGGATTTTTTTATCCATAGGAGTGCATTTATTTATACACGGTTCCATCCCATTTTTCACTTAATTAATAGATGATAACGTATCTAACACGTCTAGCTTATTCACTAGCAACACTTGAAGAGGTAGTTTTTCAAATATGTTTTTCTAGGTTAACTTTCAGCCACTGGCTAACCCTCTCTTTAGATAACCTTTATTTTACTTTTTCTCTTACTTGTCTTTATCTTATGTTAATAATTTTATTACTTTTTTTTAAAAAAGTCAATAGAAATATTTACTTTTATTTTTTTATATTGTATAATGGATTATAGTTTTCATGAAGTTGAAACTTTTAATCTTTTTATTTGCTTCTATAGCTCAGTTGGTAGAGTGCAGCCTTGGTAAGGCTGAGGTCACGGGTTCAATTCCCGTTAGAAGCCCCAGAAACAGTTAGAGTCAGGTTTGTGTCCTCAAATGGACACAAACCTGACTTTAATTGTCTCAATCATTTAACATATTTTTCATTGCTTTTTTTCGGATTCTTTGTATTGCATTATCTACTGATTTTACTGGTGCATCTAATTGTTTTGCAATTGTAACATAACTATATCCTTTTACATATTGATCTAAAACTTGTTTTTCAAAAGAACTTAATGATTTTTCAATTGAAGTTTCAATTTGTTCATAATATTCTTTTTTCATCAAAGTTTCTAATGGATCTTCCACTGTTTTATTGTTCAGTGTATTAATCAATTCCATTCCATTTTCTTCTTCATTATCATAAGCTGATGCATTTAGTGATAGATAAGAATTTAAAGGCATATGCTTTTGCCTTGTAGAAGATTTGATTGCTGTTATTAATTGTCTCTCAATACACATATTAGCAAATGATTTAAAACTATTATTTTTATCCTCTTTAAACGTTTTAATAGCCTTAAATAATCCAATTAATCCTTCTTGTACAATATCTTCTTTTTCTGCTCCCACCATAAAATATTTACTAACTTTTATATTTACCAATTCTTTATATTTATTCATTAAATAAGATAAGGCCTGTTTATCTCCTTTTTGTATTTCTAAAATCACTTGTTCATCTGTCAATTTATCAAACTGATTTGTAGAAAAGAAAATATTTTCCTTTTGCATTCGTCAAAATCCCTCCAAATGTCACTTTATTAGTATTATACCATTGAAATCACTGTTGTCAAGGGCTATCTTTGTTATTTTTTTAACAGTTGGGGACAGGTTGCTTTTTGTAGCATTTTTGTCGAAAAATGGCGAATAATCATATTCCTCATTTTTCGACAAAAATGCTACAAAAAGCAACCTGTCCCCAACTGTCTCATAATCCTAACGTTTCTTCCAACATTGGCCATACATCTTCTGTTTCCATACCATATTGCCAAGATGCTACACCTGCTAGATTTTTTTCATTGACTAATGAAACTTTTGCTTTTAATGATTCTACATCTTCTATCCACATTTTCCTTATGTTTGAACCATCTTGATACTCTACATAATATTGTTTTAATTCATCATCCCATGTTCTTTCTACATCATCAGGTAAGATTTCTTCGATATCTTCCATATTGACGGTTGAAGTTCTTACCACTTCTCCATTGGCATCTTCTGTCCATATTCTTGTATAGAATGGGATTCCTAAAATCAATTTATCAGAATCAATTTCTTCTGTTTGTAAAAATTTTACTAAATTTAACTCTATCCAATTGTATCCTGCTGTAGTTCCAGCAGTTTGACTAGAAACGCCATTTTGATCATATCCCATAAATATGATGTAATCTGCTACATCCCCAATAACATTTCTGTCAAAACACAATGACCATGTTTCTCCACCATCTGGTGCCGTTACATCAACTGAAACTACCATTCCAATTTCATTTAGTCTAGGTGTTAGTTCTATAATAAATCTTGAATATACATCTTTATCTTCTTGTTTCATATTTTCAAAATCTATATTAATTCCATCTAAGTCATATGCCACACAAGCATCTACGATTTGCTCAATTAGTTGTTTTCTATTCTCATAACTATTCATAATTTCTGATGTAATTTCTAAGCTTTCATTCGCTGCTGGTGCATTAGATACCATTGGCCATACTTTATATCCATTTCCATGTGCCCATTCGATATAAGCTTCTCCGCTTTCTCCAATATTTTCTCTAAAAATTCCATTTTCATCTATATAAAAGAATGATGGTGATACAACATTCACACCTTCAATTGTCGTTCCTGTTCTGTCTGGTGCACTGCCAACTTCTGAATAGTAGTCCCATGTCATATTAACTTTTCCTTCAATTTGTTTTTCTTCTGGCATGTCTTCTCTAACTAAATACTCATTTGCTAATTTATTTGTTTTGATATATCCAATTTTTCCATTTTCTGTTCTTATTCTAGAATATTTTCCATCAGAAGAAATTACAACAACACTATCTCCTTTTTCTATTCTATCTACTGTTTTTGCAATAAAGTTGGTTGATGATTTGACTGCTAAATTAGAAGTTACAATTGCCTTTTTTTGTTCTCTATCTAATGAGTCTAATGTTATAACTTTTGTTTCTTCAACATTTCCAATTTCTATGTCATATACTTCTGCCATCTCTGAAATTGGTAAATAGATAACACCATCTCTTTCTATTGCACATGCTGATACCTCTTTATCTGCACCATTTATATTTATGACATTTTCTTCTAAACTGACCTCAGCTATTTTTTTATTATAAGTAGTAATAACTTTATTATTTTCTTCTTCTAAATAGATATGTTTATCAAAGAAATTGGCGATATCATCTTCTGATAAATAGATAACACCATCTTCTTGTATAATTTCATTTTTTAAATGTGATGTTACATTATTATTATTGATAACCAAATTTGTTGTTTTGTTTTTATCTAATATAATATAATTATTGGCAATCATTGCAATAATAAATAGTACAATTAATGCTAATATAACTATTCCGATTCTTATAATAATTTTCTTCTTTTTCTCCATGTCTTCAGATGACATTCTTTTTGATTTTTTTGTATAATTTACTCTTGGATTTTTTTCTAATTCTCTTCTTCCTTTTCCCATATTTCTCTCCTTTTGTGTTTCATCTTATTTTACATATCATTAAAATCTTTGATTTTTCTAACGCACACTTACCTTTATACTATACCATAAAAACAATATTAGTCAAATAGTTATTTCTTATTTTTATCTTAATTTTTTCATATTCCTCAATTCTTCTTTCTGTACTTCTGAAATTCTATAAGATTCTATCGCTTTTTGTAAAGCCTTGTTATAAGTAAATTTATCAATTTTAGCTTGTTTTAGATACTGTATAGTCTTATCATAAAATTTGATGAGACAAATAGAAATTGCCCATGCAACTGCCATTTGTACATAATACTGATCACTGTTTATACTATCAAATATTGCAAAATCTTTATCTAGATATTCCTCTGTTATATAGTAATCTAAAATCATTACAACACCAAATCGAATTTCAAATTCCTTATCTGATATCACATATTTTTGCAAAAACGCCCACATTTCTTTTACATACTTTTTGGTTATTTTTAGCCCACCACAAAACACGTCACAAACTGCCCAATTATCAATTTTAGGCACAAATTCTTCTATCTCTTTTAAAATTTCCTGAATGTCTTTACACTTTTCTAATCCAATTAACATTCCTTGTAACATGATTTCTTCATAATATTCATTATCAATATTTTTCAACAAATCTTTTATCTCATGTTCTTTTGCTAATTTTTTTGCATAATTTCTTAAAACAGGAACTCTAACTCCAAGTATATTTTCCGTCCCTGGACATAAATTTTTATGAAATTCTTGATATGTTTTATCTGCTAATTCTTTTAATTCTTTTTTGATAGTTTGATTCATTTTTATCTCCAACACTTTTTTATTCGTTTATTTAGACAAATTTTGTCTTAATAAAAATTAATATGTCATTACTATTTTGTGTATACATGTAGATTATATTTTCCTAGAAATTATACACCGAACAGTAACAGTATGTCATATTTTTACAAAAAATTCAATAGATTTTATTGCATAATTTATCATTTATTTGTATACTTATTTTATATATTAATGAAAGGGGTTTTTATATGGAAGAATATGAAGTTCAAAACACACCTACTGAAAACAAATTATTTGGAAAAACATTTTTTTGGATGTTTCTTGGCTTATTAGGTTCTGCACTAATTGCTTGGTATACCTATTCTTCTGGGTTATTTTTAAACATTGTACTTAATGATTATTTTACAGGATTATTAATTATGGAATTAGTAGCTGTTTTATTATTTAGTTTTCTATTTAGAAAATTGCCACCAGTTGTAGTCGGTATACTGTATTTTGTCTATGCAGCATTAAATGGTGTTACACTAGCTGTTATCTTTGCTGTTTTTGAATTAAACTCAATTATTACCTTATTTATTGCTTCTGCTTTAATTTTTGGTGTTTTAAGCTTGATTGGTTATAAAACAACAAAAAATTTGAGCAGTTGGGGGACTTATTTGAATGTATTTTTAATTATTGGTTTAATTCTTAGCTTAGTAAACTTATTTATTTTTAAGAGTTCTCTATTTGATGTGATTCTAGATTGGGTAATTTTAGCTGTATTTTTTGGTGTTACTATTTATGATATTAATAAGATTAAAGCTTTACAACTAGAACCAGATATTAACCAAGAAAAAATACATATCTATTGTGCAATGCAATTATACTTAGATTTTATCAATATCTTCTTAAGAATTCTTTCTATTTTTGGAAAGAGAAGAGATTAAAGAGATAATATGTTTCCTTATTATCTCTTTTCTTTTTTATATTATCTTTTCTAAAATGTTTTTCCATCCTAACTTTTGCTTCTAATAACTCCACTCTATACTATCTAACTCTTCTAGAATTTTTTTAGCCACTTCAGGTTCTATCATATTTATAAAATAAGTAAGTATTAGAATTTGCTAGTTACTTCACTGATACTTACTTATTTTATCATAGTAAGTTTAAATAAAGTAACATTTTCACTTTGAATAAGCAACTTGCCATTCGCATTTCTAACAAATATAGAATAGGATTTAACGTAAATTAAGATTTTTTCCAGGCACATATATCTCCTTCTGTTCATTTATTACCACATATGATGGAATTATTGTATTTTCTACTATTTGATAAGTATTTTCTTTTTCTTCTATTTCTTTTAATCTGTCTTTTCCTTTTTGAGTAATGTTAATTAAATAATCTTTATATTCAATAAGATTTTCTTCTATCATTTCATCTAATATTTCATTTCCTGTTGATGTTTCTATTCCTATTTTTTTTAAAATCTCTATTATACTATAATCTTGATTTTTTTGTTCTAAATATTGCAATATTATGATTTTTCTATAATCATCCAATTTTTCTACCTCTATTTTTATAATTTTCTATTGACCTTTTTATCCTATTTTCCTTTAATTCTTTGAGACCTATTCTATTACTGTCCCTATTTCTTGGAAATAATGCTATATTATTATCATTATCTACCCAAAAAATTCCTAAGGTATTATTGGGTGTATTATTATAAAAAGCAACCAGTCCTTCTGTCTTTCCAAACCCTAATTTATAGTTTTCAGGTATATTATGGTTTTTGGATAATTGTGTAAATTTTTCTTTTATTTCTTGTATTTCCTTTTCATCCTTATCTTTGAATATTTCTTTTGTAAATGCTTTTGTTTTTTTATTTAAACAAATAATTTCAATATGATACCCTTTTTCTAAAAATTCCTTTTCTAACTTATCTGTAATTTCTTTTATTGCATATATTACCAATATGTAGATTTTTTTATCTTTTAAATCTTCCTTATACATTTCTATATATTTCTTTATCGTTTCTCCGGTTCCTATGCAATCATCTATTAATACAATTTGATTTACTTTTGGTCTTTTCATTTTTTTGTTCATTCTTGCGATATCTTCAATTCTATTATTTCTTGAAACTTTATTTATTTGCGTATATTCTATAAAATATTCCATTGAACTATTTGCTCTGCCGTTTTCACTTTTTATAATGCTATACACTGTATTTTCATCAGAAATATTATGATCATGGATTAATTTCTCATGCAATTTTTCCAAATAAAAGTTGACTCTTTGTCTTCCATAATATTCAAAATTTTCTAACAATTTTATACATATTTCTTTTTCCTCATTATCCTTTATCCAAAGCTTATATCTTTTTTTTAGTTCTTTAATGTTCTGATCATCTTTTTCATTCCATTTTTTTATACAATTTTTTATTACTTTTTTTTCCATATATACCTCACATTGTATATTTTAGCATATTTTTCTAAAAAATTCCATATTTTCTTATATACTTTTTCATCATTAATAGAATAACTTATTTTTAGCGTGCCAAATTTTACGCAAGTCAAAATTTGTGTGCAATATGTTTTTATATATTAGAAAGTCAGCATGACTTTCCTAATATATAAAAATAAAGCATATGATTATAAATCATCATATACTTTATTTTCTTTCTTTACTTCTATTTCAAAATCTTTAAGTGGCAAAGCCCACACTTTCTACTATTTATAATATTTTGTGTTTTTCCTTTTTGATTTATAGAGATATTCTCAAAAAATGCTTTCTCATATGCCACAAAGTATTCTACTTTTCTATTCTTCAACTTCTTCGAATTGTGAATTATATAAATCAGCATAAAATCCGTTTTTTGCAAGCAATTCTTCATGTGTTCCTTGTTCTACAATGTCACCATGATTCATAACTAAAATTAAATCCGCATTTTTAATGGTTGATAATCTATGTGCAATAATAAAACTTGTTCTTCCTTTCATTAAGTTATCCATTGCTGATTGTATTTGTATTTCTGTTCTTGTATCAATTGAACTTGTTGCCTCATCTAGGATTAATATCTTAGGGTCTGCTAATATAACTCTGGCAATAGTAAGTAATTGCTTTTGACCTGCTGATATATTGGTTGATTCCTCATTTATCATTGAATTATATCCATTTGGTAATGTTTTAATAAAATGATGTACATGTGCTGCTTTTGCTGCTTCTACGACTTCTGTGTCTGTTGCGTCTTCTTTACTATATTTGATATTTTCTTTGACTGTTCCACCAAATAACCAAGTATCTTGTAAAACCATACCAAACATTTTACGAAGTTCGCCTCTATCAAAGTCTTTTACATTATGACCATCGACATCGATTTCTCCATCTGTTACATCATAAAAACGCATTAACAATTTTACCATGGTTGTTTTTCCTGCTCCTGTCGGTCCAACAATTGCAATTTTTTGTCCCTCATGTACACTGCTATTGAAGTCATTGATAATGGTTCTTTCTGGATCATATCCAAATTTAACATGTTTAAATTCTACATTTCCTTTTAATTTTGATGTATCAATATTTCCTTTTGCAGTTACAACCTCTTCTGGTTCTTCTAAGAATTCAAAGATTCTTTCTGCTGCTGCCATCATGGCTTGTAACATATTAGATATTTGTGCTAATTGGTTAATTGGCCCGAGTAAATTGTTTATTATATTGTATAAAACTTTGAATATTACCAACGGTAATGGTTCCTTGAATTGCTAAATATCCACCTGCTACGGCTACAGCTACATATCCTACATTTGATATAAAGTTCATAACTGGATGCATTAAACCTGATAAGAATTGTGATTTCCATCCAGAATGATATAATTCGTCATTGGCTTTTTCAAAATCCTTTGTTACTTTTTCTTCTGCATTAAATACTTTTACAATATTTAGTCCACCATATATTTCTTCTACTTGCCCATTTACATGTCCTAAGTAATCTTGTTGTCTCGTAAAATATTTTTGTGATTTTTTTACAATAAAGGTAACTAATATTCCTGCTATTGGCAATATAACTAATGAAATTAATGTCATTTGCCAACTAATAGAAAACATCATAACTAAAATACCAATAATGGTACATACAGATGTGATAATTTCTGTAATACTTTGGTTTAGGTTCATACTTAGTGTATCAATATCATTTGTAATGATGGATAATACTTCTCCATTTGTCTTTTTATCAAAATATTTCATTGGTAGTTTATTAATTTTAATTGCTATATCATTTCTTAATTTATATGTAATTTTTTGAGCAACATTTGTCATTAAAAATCTCTGTACAAAAGAGAATAATGCACTGATAACATATAATCCTAATAATGTTAAAGCAATTTGACCAACTTTTCCAAAGTCAATTCCTGTTCCACCACTTAATTTACTAACCAATCCATTAAAGATTTCTGTTGTTGCATTTCCTAATATTTTAGGCCCTACAATCGTAAATATGGTACTACCAATTGCAAATATCATAACAATGATAATTGGTATTTTATAGTCTACTAAATAAGAACGTATTAATTTTTTTGTTGTCTTCTTAAAATCTTTTGGCTTTTGCGTTGTTTGACCTCCTCTAGGTCCTCCCATTGGTCCTGGCATATTACTTACCTCCTTTCTCGCCTAATTCTTCTTCAGACAATTGTGATAA
>CALXJS010000049.1 GCA_944388685.1 uncultured Clostridia bacterium
CTCTATTTTTTTAATTTAACTATATATATTTAAGTTCTCGAAGAAGCGTAAAGATTTGTCGACGCGAAAAATTGCTACGCAATTTTTCTGTGCATCGTTATTTTTTTGTGGTATAGGAAAAGCAATTTTTCCTATACCACAAGAAAAAACAGCTTTAAAAGCTGTCTTATATTGGATTGTAATATATAACTTTTTAAGTTATACAGGATGGCAAAAATAATTTTTCGTTCTATTTTTGCCAAGTTCATTAGTCTTTTTTTATCATGCTTGCAGGCATTTTTGGTTGATGGAATACAAATAGTACTAAACAAGCTGTGTTTGTTGCTTTAGCATATTTTTCTGCTATTTTAGATAAAAATTTGAACATAATGGATTCCCCCTTTAATATATATTAAAAACATACCGCGGTATATGTTTTTTAAACATTTTGAGTTGAAGTATCTCCATATACTTCATATCCATATTTATTTTTCGTTAATCTATATGCAAATTTTGTTATCGTTAAGGTTTGTATAAGATTTCCAAAAATTAAAATATTAGAAATGACACTATTGGTTATAAATATAGCTGCAATAAGTCCTAGTGAATATGTAATATAAGCTAAAATTTGTTTTCTTTTTCTTTCTTTTTCAGATAATATTGGAACATTTTCTGTATCGGCTGGTGCATAAAGTTTAATCATAATCATTCCAAATATCCAACCTACTCCTATTAATATATATTTTATCATTTCATCTAATACAATATTTTGTGATAGAAAAACGATTCCACAATAAAATGTTGTCGTTCCTAATATACAACCTAGATGTGTTTTTAAATGAAATCCTCCAGATGCTCCTCTGTATGGTGTTAGTACTATAAACATAAATAATACTTCTTTTAACATTCCAAATATGTAAGCAATTATAAATATTAGAAAAACTTTTGGTATCTCACCTACTATATTTTGTAATCCATAATTTATAACTTCTGCTTTTTCATCATCCATTTCTGGCATTTCTTTTCTTATTTTATTTGTCAAGAATGTGCAGATTTTATCTATCATTTTCTTCACCTCTTCTTGCTAATTTGATTTTAGCACTCTTATGATTTTTGTATAATTTTATTTTGCAAAAGATATATTTTGTTTTACAAAAATTCTATTTATCATTTTTCGTAAATATTTTATAGGTAATATAAAAAAAATATAGTTGCATATTTTTAAAAATCCTCAACTATATTTTCGTTATTTCTTAAAATACACCAAGTTCCAATTGGTTCTGGCAAATCCTTAAATTCTATTTTTTCCTTAGAAATAGGATGTTCAATAGTAAGTTTATATGCCCATAAAGCAATTTGTTTTCCCTTTCCTCTAGTTCCATATTTTTGATCTCCAAATATACTATGACCAAAATGAGATAATTGTACACGTATTTGATGATGTCTACCTGTATGTAAATTAATTTTTACTAGGGATAAATTTTTTATCTCATTATATTTTAAAACTTCATAATCTAATTTTGCTTCTTTTGCATTTTTCTTTTCTTTATTTACCACTTTACTCATATTATTTCTTTCATCTTTATACAGATAATCAACCAAAGTTCCTTTTGTCTTTTCAAACTTTCCATCAACAACTGCTAAATATTCTTTCTTGAAGATTTTTTCTCGCACCTGATTGCTTAATCTTGAAGCCGCTTTGGAAGTTTTCGCAAATACCATAACACCACCTACTGGTCTATCTAATCTATGAACTAGACCCAAATATACATTTCCTGGTTTATTATACTTTTCTTTAATATATTCCTTAACAAGTGTTAGCATATCCATATCTCCAGTTTTGTCTGATTGTGAAGGAATATTTGGTATTTTTTCTACAACAATAATATGATTATCTTCATATATCACTTTTAATTTTTCCATTTCAAACCTTTTCCAATTTATTTTTTTATTTACTATAATTTGTAAAAGAATTAGATATTTGGCTAGGCACATGAATTTGAAATTTATGAGGCGTGCTCACGCACGTTGATTAAATTTCAAATGAAATGTAACAACGCCAAATGCTAATTATTTTGCAAATTTTCCCATCTTCCATAAATTCCACAAGGTAAAACTAACTTAGAATTTTCCATAGGAAGTCCAATTTCTCCAGCTTCCACTTTTCCTTTATACTTCTTGGCTACCGTTAACTGTAAAATATCTTCCAAAACTTTGCTAGATATTCCTGTTGTGTAAGAATTAATTAGAAAAAATAATGGATTATCTGATAATACCTTTGTGCATAACTCTACTAAATCATAAATATTATTTTCAAATTGCCATACCTCTCCTTTAGCCCCTCTGCCATAAGAAGGTGGGTCCATTATAATTGCATCATAGGTATTTCCTCTTCTAATTTCTCTATTTACAAATTTAACAACATCATCTACGATAAAACGAACGGGTTTATCTTGCAAACCAGAAGACGTTACATTTTCTTTTGCCCAAGTGGTCATGCCTTTTGAACTATCAACATGACATACAGAAGCACCTGCTGATAGACAAGCAACTGTTGCTCCACCTGTATAGGCAAAAAGATTTAAAACTTTTATGTCTCTTTTTTCGCTTTTAATTTTCTGTATCATCCAATCCCAGTTTACAGCTTGTTCTGGAAATAACCCTGTATGTTTAAATCCCATTGGTTTTATATTAAAAATTAAATCTTTATATTTTATTTGCCATTGAGAAGGCATTTTTTTCTTAAAGTCCCATGAACCGCCACCTGTTTTGCTCCTATTATATACTGCATTAATATCGTTCCATTTATTTGGGAAACTTTTATTTTTCCATATAATTTGTGGGTCTGGTCTAGATAATATCACATTTCCCCATTTTTCTAACTTTTGACCATCTGCCATGTCTAATATTTTATAATCTTTCCATTCATTTGCTATTTTCATATTTTTTTAAGTAAGTTTAATAAACTACTCTTCCTCCTATTTTCAGAATAGCTTTATTTTATCATATTTTTTTGATTTTTCCAAGGGTATTTGACGATTTAAATGTTTTGTAAAATTTTAAAAAAATTATATATCATGATTGCATTTATGCTAGATAATATAATTAATGACACTATTATCATACTAATCCATTTGTGTTCACTAATCTTTCTTAAGAGTTTTTTATTGAAGTCCTCCTCACTTGTTTTTCTTAATTGTAAATTTAATATGCTTTCTTTGGTATATTCCATTTTTCCTTCCTCCTTATCCTTTTTTCATAATATGATATTCACTTGAATTTTTATTTATTACTTATTTTTTTATAACTTTTCAGACTTTTCTTATTTTTTGTATATAATTTTTCAAAACCGTACAAAAATTTGTATTTTTAGCCTTTTTGTGGTATAATATATTAAATGGGCAATGTCCCAATGTAACTATTTTTTCAACTCTTTGATGCCCCAAAGAGTTAACTTGTAAAGAAAAGGAGAATAAAAAATGAAAAAAATGATACAAGTATTTATTGATATAGCAGTTGCTTTCGGATTTCGGTATATTGTTACTATTATAGCTGAAAATATTTTTTCACAAAATTTGGATAATTCCCAAATTTTGTGGGTAGCCACCATTGTTGTAGCAATTTTATTCGCTGAGTTCTATCCTGGAAGCAGTGAATCTAATGAATAAAACTATTGAAGCTAGAATGACGGGCATGTCAGAATTCTAGCTTCTTTTTTTCTGTATATATTTAATTATTATTGTTAAAACACTATGTTTATGATATACTATTTGAGTAACTACTCAGAGTAAACACTCTGCAAAATTGCTTTTTATTTGCTCAAGGAGGTTGTTCATTATGAAAAAAGCAATTTTTCTTATTTCACTGCCAATCTGTGGGATTTTGATTGGCATTACAAGCCTGTTTTTACAGGACTATCGGTATCAAATTTGGATGGCAAGACGCTATCCAGGATTTGCCATGTATGGCAAGATTAAAAAAGGGCGTAAAAAATACGCCCATATGAGGATTTAATCCTCACTTTTTGCTTTACTAGTCCTTAAATATGATAAATATTAAAAGGTCTAGTAAAGCTAAAATTTTTTATTGTCTCAATTTTTCTGCTAACTCTCTTGTAATGCCTTTTACCTGCATTAATTCTTCTATGGATGCTTGTTTTATTTTTTCAACACTGCCAAATTGTTTTAGTAATGCTTGTTTTTTTACCTCTCCAATTCCTTTGATTTCATCTAATGCTGACTTTCTGATTTCTTTGTCTCTTAATTTTCTGTGATAGGTAATGGCTGTGTCATGAACTGTATCTTGAAATCTGGTAATTAGTTTCATTAAATTTTCTGAAATTGGTAGTTCATTTCTATTTTCATCCATTAAAGCTCTGGTTTGGTGTTTATCATTTTTTACCATTCCAAATACTTTGATGTCTAATTCTTTTTCAACTTGTTGTATTTTTTCTAAACTATCCAATTTTTTTAAATAGTCTAATAATTGACTTTTTTCTTTTTGTTTTTCTTGGTCTTTTGGTTCATTTTCATTTTTTTCGATTTTGTCTTGTCTGTTTTCCTTATCGTTTAGCTTTTCTATTTCTTTTTTCCTTTCTTGAAGTTCTTGTAACACATTTTGAATTGCTTGCTTTGTTGCTCGTATTTGGGTTATACCCCCATCTGCAAAAATTACATCTGGAAGTTTTCCAAAACCGCCATTTGGATTTTGTATAGAATGTCGTAATCTTCTGGTAATAACCTCTTCCATACATTTGGGGTCATCTTGTCCATAGACTGTTTTGATTTTAAACCTTCTAGATAAATTCTTTTTTATTACACCATCTTGCATAACACACATTCCAGCTACCATATATTCCCCAGATATATTTGATATGTCAAAGGTTTCTATTTTTCTTGGTAATGTGTCCATTTTTAATACTTCTTTTAGTTCTAATAAGATTTCACTTTTGTCTTTTTCTTTATTCTCTAAAGTCACTCTAGCATTATTTTCTGCCATCTCTACAAATCTAAGTTTTTCGCCTTTTTTAGGAGATTTGATTTCCACTTTTTTTCCTAATTCTGTGGACAACCATCCCTCAATTGCTTCTTTATCTTCAATGTCTTCTCTTATCATGATTTTACTAGGAATGTTTGGATTATCAAAATAATATTGTTTGATAAAACCTGATAGGATTTCTTTATCTTCCATATCTTTTAAATCTTTATAGAAATATTGCTCTCTTCCTATCATCTTACTTCCTCTAACAAAAAAGATTTCGACACAAACTTCTAAGTCTGATTTTGCAATTCCTATAACATCAATACTGTTTTCTGATATGTTTGATACTTTCTGTTTTGCTGACGCTCTTTCAATTGCTTGTTTTCTATCTCGTAAATATGCAGCTTTTTCATATTCCATTTTTTGAGAAGCTTCTTTCATTTGCAAATCTAAATCTTTTAAAACTTTATCTGTTTTTCCTTCTAATAAATCAATAATTTCATCAACTTGTTTTCGATATTCTTCTTTATCGACATTTCCCATACAAGGTGCTAAACATCTGCCAATATGATAATTCAAACATGGTCTAGTTCTCTCTTTTAACGTTCTACATTGATGAATTTTGTATCTTTCTTTAATAAAATCCAACATCTCTTTTGCTGCCCCTGGATTAGCATAAGGTCCAAAATATTTTGAGCCATCATTGATTACTCTCCTTGTATAATAGACACCTGGATATTCTGATTTTACATCGATTTTTATATAGGGATATGTCTTATCATCTTTTAATAAAACATTAAACTTTGGTCTATTTTTCTTGATTAGGTTACACTCTAAAATTAAAGCCTCTGCTTCATTATCTACAACAATATATTCAAAATGGTCAATTAAAGAAACCATTTTCTCTATTCTAGCAGTTTTATTGGTTTTTCTAAAATATTGTCTAACTCTATTTTTTAAAGAAACAGCTTTTCCAACATATATAATATTATCATCTTTGTCATGCATAATATATACACCAGGTTTTCCTGGTAGTTTTTTCAATTCTTCTTCAATATCAAACATTTCATCTCATTCCTTTTTATCTATTTTAACAAAATAGAACAAAGTTTACAATAGTTTATTTACAGCTATATAGCTAAAATAGGCAAAAGGGTTTCTGTTCAGTGTACAATACATAGTTACAATTCACAGTTTATAGACGAGTATTAATAAGAATGTAGATATATAAATATTTTTTAAAAATTCGAATGTGACTGGAATAGTTTTACAAATTCTTAAGATAAAGCCATAAAGGGTCCTGTTTTCGGGTATTGTTGTGGCTTTATCTTTAGAATTTGTTGAACGGGAATGGAGGGTAGCCGAGAATTTTAAAAAATATTTATATATCTACATTCTATAAAATAATTTTTTAACTTGTGAATTGTAATTATGTATTGTACACTGAACAGAAACCCAAAAAGTATATTATTTTAAACAATCCAACGGAATGTTCATTTCTTCTTTTGAAAACGGATTTTCATTTATATATAATTTATTTTTAATTTTCTCTTTAAATACATTTTGCAAATTTTTATCTTTTGTTAATACCACTGCAATACAATCTTTTTTAAGATTAATAATACGAATGGCCTCTTCGATATCTTCTTCATCTAATACTTCTACTTCAAAAAAATTATCGGAAGCATAATCATAAATACTTCTGTTTAGTTCCTCTAACTCTTCATCGAGGCAATACAAAATATATTCATTATGTGGTACATACTGGTACTTTCCTAGATATTCTGCTTTCTTTTGTATAGCACCAATAATGATTGTTTTGATTTCTTTTTCTATGATTGCTTTTTTATCTAAAATCTCTATACAATGTATTAATAATTTTGGTAAATGATTTTCTTCCAAAATTTGATTTATCATTTTTACGATAAATTGATTGGTAGATAACATAAATTCCCCTGTTTCTAATAGTAATTGCTTTTGATAAATTATCGCCTGTATACACATATTTAGTGCTACATATGGATTGCCATAAAAACTTACAACCATTTTTTCTATATATTGGGTTTGTTGCACATTTTCTAATGTTTTGCTTCTATCTACTTCTTGTTTATATGTATCTACAATTTCTATAAATTTATCTAAATCTATTTTCTTTCTCCATTTTTTAAAATCTATATTTGTTATTTCTTCGAGTAATTGTTTATCTTTTATAAATACATTTTTTATTTCATTAAGTAGTTTTATTTTTTTATTTGTGTCAATATGACTATATGCTATCTCTTCATTTAAAAAATCTTGAAATTCTTTATCCATATTATATATGTTTCCTTTCTAGAAATACAAATCAGGTTGAAAAACCTTGACAATATTCGTAATTATTTTCCAACCTTTTTATGTATTTTCTATTTTGCTAATTTTATCTTTCTTCATAAAGTTCTCTACTTTTTCTTACTTCTTCCCACATCATATGTGTGTTTCGTATTTTATCTTTTTCTTCTGCTGTATATTCTTCACTGTCTTCTAATCTCTTTAATGCTTTTTGTCTTTGCGTTTCTGTTCTTGCCTTTGCTAAATCCTCTGGTATTCCTAATAATTTTTGTACATTTTTTGTATATTGATGTTTCGTATGCCTTAATTCTCTTCCTATTCCCCTGTCTTCTAAATTTGGCAATTCTCTTATCAAATCTATCAATTCTGACCTACTAAGTCGGTTATTCGTAATAAATCTATCTTTATATGTTTCATATTCATATTTTGTCAAGACATAGCCGTTTGCACCATACTTGTCTGTCATTTTTTTCTTGCCATTTTGTGTTTTTTTCAAGCAATAGAATTGTTCGATAACAACAATTCCATCTTTCACATTTGGTAATTGTACTGCTAAATGCCCATCTTTAAATGTTGTCATTTTTACATCTTCATCTGACGTTATCCAAGCATTATATCTAACAGCAGTGTCAAATAAATATCTATTTCTTGTTCCTTCTGTCGATTTGGTTTCATCATTTTCTGTTTCCTCAACACCAATTTCATTTGTTTTCTGTTTTTTATTAGATGAATTTCCATTAACAGTTGTTTCTAATTCTGTAATATTTTCAAATAAGTCCTCTCTTATTTTTACATCTTCAGGGGTTGAAAATACAATATTTACTAAATTAATTTTTTGCTCTAATTCCATATCTTTAGCTTTCATCAGATTTTGAAAGTCATGCAAAATTAAACTTCTATTTTGATATAGTCTTTTGACGTCTTTGGCAACAATGTCTCCACTTTTTAATAAATGAATGACTTCATCTTGTTCTCCCCAAAGTACCACTGTGTCAATTGGTATTGCTTCTAATTGATATAGATTTCTTCTATCTTCTTCTCCAAATGCTTTTCTTTGTTTACCATTTTCAATGTCATCTTCTACCCTTTCTTCTGTTCTCATGATAAATTCATTTGCCACTTCATTTCTTTCTTCTTCAGATAAACCATTTAGTCGTAATGCTTTATATAATGCTATATATTTCTTTAATTCTGTTTCATCTGGAGATTTTTGTTCCCTTATTTTCATGTAACTATCAATTATATATTGTTCTATATCTAAATCAGTAAATGAATTCCCTTCTTTTTTTAATTCTGCCATTGTATGAATATCAATTTGTCCCTTTTGGTATGCTTGCATTAGATTATCCATGCTAATAATACCTCTATCTGCTAATTTGGCATATGTCTTTTCAGATAGTAATCCGTAATGTAATATGTCTTCTTGTTTTACACTTTCTGTCTTTTGATTTTTTTCTAGTTCACTTATTAATTCTTTTCCTGCTTGTATGATATCTTCTTCTGATTTTCCATTTATATATAGTTCTTTATATAAATCTAAATATCTTTTTATTGTTTCGATTTCATATTGATTTTGTTCTGTCTTTTCTGCTTTTTCAAGTGAAGATAGCCTATCCAAATTTTGTAATATAAATTCTGGTGTTATCGTATTTTCTAAAGATAAATTATCTTTAACTTCATGTATCTTATCTAGATTAAACTTTCTTGTTTCGTACATTTTTAGAATTGTTTGTTCATCCATTAACCCTACGTTTACCATTTGATTTAAGTCATCTACTTCTATATCTCCATTGCCTTTTATAAGTGCTTGTCTAATATACTGTATCTGATTTTTTGTAAGGTCTCCTATTTCTCTTTTACCACATAACACTAAAGATATCTGCTTAACAATCATGGCATTTGACATATATCTTCCATCTATATATTCTTCCATTACCATCTTAGCATGGTCTGTTGTATATGTCCTATCTCCCAAAGTAATTTCAATTTCTTTGTCTTTTATAACAGAATAATAATCTGATAAATACTGTTCTGCTCCTAAATATGCTTGCTTTTCATTTTCTGTGTCCCATGTTCCATCTGTAAAAATAACTTCTCCAGCTTCTAAGGCCTCAGCAATTTGCATAAATGCTGTTAAACACATTTTGTCTATATCTACATATTTTTCTATTCCAGTAAAGGATTTTTTCATAATTGGAATTAATTTCTCTATTTTATAATTTGTTGAATATTTTGAATTATTCATTAATTCATTCAATTCTTCTCGACTTGCCAATCCTTCTTTTATGGCATTGCTTATTGTACAATCAAATATACTTTTTCCTAAGTTATCAATCTCAAAAATATTTTTATCAGCAACTTCTTCATTGGAAATCAATGTTGCCATAACAACTGCTTTATTTGGTAATTTGTGTAGTACCTTTTTAGTCTCTCTTTCTCTTTTTCTTGTTCCTGGAGATGACATGTCTTCTAAATAATCTTTACTAGAAATCACTTGTACCAAAGATTGGTCTTTTCCTTGCGCTATACGACAAATAACAATATTTTCATCTTTTAGAAGATTTCTTACCATTTCTTTTGTTTTTCGAATCCCATTTTCTATTCCTTTTCTGTCTTTTATATAGTTATTTCTTAAAGGGTGTTGAATATCATCAATAATCTCTTTTGCATCTGAATATCTTCTAAGAGAAATTAATAACACTTTTCCTTTGTCAATGTCTTTTTCATTTTCCTTCAAAAATTCTATGACATTATCATGTTCTTCAAATCCATGTCTATTTCGTTTGAAGTGTGCATATTTATCTAAAAGTTCTTTCTTTTTTTCTATATCTACGACATATGGAAGATCTTGTTCAAAAATTTGTAAAAAACTATATTTTTCCATCTCTGCAATTGTTATTTCATTTAATTGCTTCATATTTTATTTCATTCCTTTCTTTCTCTATGCATAAAATTTTTTACTCTTTATCTCACTACTATATTATAGCATTTTACTTTACATAAAGTCAATTATATCGTTTCTATATAATAAAAGGAAGCCTATTCTTTAAGCTTCCCCTATTTCTTAAAAATCCTGTTCACTTTCTACATAGCCGATATATGGTAAATTTCTATAGTTCTGGTTATAATCCAAACCATATCCCACAACAAACTTATCTTCTATTCTAAATCCGATATATTCTACATCTAATTCTTTTATTCTTCTAGATGGTTTACTAAGCAAAGTTGCAATCTTTAAACTGTTTGGCTTTTTAAGCATTAAATAATCTTTTAAAAATGCCAATGTTGTTCCCGTATCAATTATGTCTTCTATAATTAATACATCTTTTCCTTCAATACTATTTTTGATGTCTTTTACAATTTTTACTTTTCCTGTACTTTCTGTTCCTTCATAACTAGATACTTCTATAAATTCAAATTGTACTTTTGTTTTTAACTTTTTGGCTAGTTCTACCATAAATACAACTGAACCTTTTAAAATTCCGATTAAGATAATTTCTTTTCCTTCGTAATCTTTGTCTATTTCTTTTGCCATTTCTTCTAATCTTTTTTCAATTCTTGTTTCGTTAATTAGTACATTCATGTTTCATTTAATCCCCTTTCAAAGTACAATTTATTTATGTTTCACTTTTTGTTAATTGTATTATATATGAGTTTGCTTATATTTTCAATCCTTTTGCAAATTTTGTTTTAATTTTACCTAAAAACAGGCTACCCAAATAAGGATAACCTGCTTTTTCATACATAAACCGAAGCCCACTTGCGAATAAGCAAGTGGCTTGGAAGAAAGATTGAAAAATCTTTCTTCCAATTTGCGTTCAGGAATGGCTCTTATTATTCATAAGAGTCCATTCCTGTCCATTCATGGTCATGAACTTCTGGCTTTTTTACAGGCTCATGACCATAGGAATCGATGCCCAAGACATTAGGCATCGTGTTAGTAGTTTCTTTATTGAGGTCTTCAGAGACCTCTTTTTTTCTTTTTTCAGCCATATTTTTCCTTCCCTACTACCCATCATTTCTATGATGGCGTTCGTTCCCAAATATATCATTGGCTAAAATGATATATTCTTGCCTAACTTTCAAGGCCGGGCATACTTTTTATTTTTTTGTACAAAGAAAAACAAGGCTGAAACACGCCTCAGTTTATATATGAGGTGCCTCATGCACCTGTTTTTCAATGTACTGCAACCTTTGTTGCATACGTATATTATAGCACTTTATTTCCTATTTTTCAAATTTTTTTATTAGGACGTATGAGTTTTTTTGGCTGGGGAATTCCCTAGATTTCAATATTTTTAAGTTCCAAGTTATAATTTGATTCAAATTTC
>CALXJS010000050.1 GCA_944388685.1 uncultured Clostridia bacterium
AGAAATAAATATACATATTTTGCATCTAAAGCTAGAAAAGAAGGATATGAGCAAATTGCAGCTATCTTTGAAGAAACAGCAGCAAACGAAAAAGAACATGCAAAAATGTGGTTCAAATTATTACAAGGTGGAGATATCAAATCTACATTGGAGAACCTACAAGCAGCAGCTGAAGGAGAAAATTATGAATGGACAGATATGTATGACAGAATGGCTAAAGAAGCTAAAGAAGAAGGATTTAACCATATTGCATACTTATTTGAAGAAGTAGGAAAAATTGAAAAAGAACATGAAGCTAGATACAAAAAATTAATCGAAAATGTTGAAGGTGGATTAGTATTTAGCCGTGATGGAGATAGAATTTGGAAATGTAGAAATTGTGGACATATTGTTATTGGAAAATCAGCTCCAGAAATTTGTCCAGTATGTAGCCATCCAAAAGCATATTTTGAAATCAAAGCTGAAAATTATTAATAACAAATCTAGCTTTGATAGACCTTTTCTCTACTCTTTAACATTTACTATATTAATTTAAGGTCTAGCAAGAAGCGTATAAGATTTGTTGCGCGAAAAATTGAAAAACAATTTTTCTGCGCATTTTTTTTACATTATAGGAAATGCAATTCCCTATAATGTAGAAAAGGCAAGAATGAAAGTTCTTGTCTTTTACACGTATTTATAAAAAAGAGAGGAAATTGATATGCTATATAAAACATATTATCAATCACCAGTAGGAAAACTGTTCATTGCAAGTGATGAAGAAAATTTAATTGGGTTATGTATAGAAGGACAAAAGTATTATTTAGATAAAATTGAAAAAGAAGCAATTTTAAAAGATGATATAGTAATATTAGAGAAGACAAAAGACTGGCTAGACAGATATTTTGAAAAAGAAAGACCAGAAATATCAGAATTGCCATTAGATCCAGAAGGAAATGCATTTAGACAATGTGTGTGGGACTTGTTATGTAAAATACCATATGGAGAAACAACAACATATGGAGAATTAGCAAAAGAAATAGCTAAAAAATTAAATAAACCATCTATGTCTGCACAAGCAGTAGGAAATGCTGTTGGACATAATCCGATTTCTATTATTATACCTTGCCATAGAGTGGTCGGAAAAAATGGTAGTCTAACTGGTTATGCAGGGGGAATTAAGAACAAAATAAAGTTATTGGAATTAGAAGGTATGAATATAAAGAGAAAACACGAGAAATAAGCCAGTTAGAAGAGAAATGTGAAAGTTTTGTAAATTTTAGCACTCTCCTATTGACTTTGCTAAAATTAGATATATAATTATAAATGTAAAAAGATAAAAGTACTTTTAATCTAAATATGTGCTACCGAAGACAAGGTGTCAACACATAAATATAATTTGAAGGAGTTGATTATTATGATGATGATACCAAGAAGAAATCGTTTTGATTTATTTGATGAAATGTTTAGAGATCCATTTTTTGAGGGAACAGAAAGTAAAGTGATGAAAACAGATATTAAGGAAAAGAAAGACAAATATCTAATTGATATTGATTTGCCAGGATATGAAAAAGAAGATATTAAAATGGAAATATCAGATGGATATTTAACTGTACGTGCAAGTGTTAATAAAGAAGTAGATGACGAAAAAGATAAAGGAAAATATGTACGTAAAGAAAGATATGTAGGAGAATGTTCAAGAAGCTTTTATGTAGGAGATAATGTAACTGAGGACGAAATTAAAGCAAAATTCAAAAATGGAACATTAACTATCGAAGTACCTAAAAAAGATGATAAAAAAGAATTACCAGAAAAGAAATATATTCCAATTGAATAGAAAAAATCTAGCCAAGCTAGATTTTTTTTGTCTATAAAGATTTAATTTCTTCTTCAGATAAATTGGTTATCTTTTGAATAAGTTTTATGTCCAATCCTTCTGCTTTCATTTTTTTAGCAATTTCTTTTTTTTCTTCAGATTTTCCCGCAGCTAAACCTTTTCTTTTTGCTTCGTTCATTTCGGTATTATAGGTTAATCTACTTCTTTCTCTAATTTCGTATAGTTCTCTTGCGTATTCATCTGCACTCATTTCTGTTAGTTGATCTACTGCTTCTTTAATTTCTTCATTATCATTTTTACACTCTTCTATCATTTTTTGATCGCCCCCAATTACATATAACCATTTTTCTAGTAAATCTCCTACTCGTGGTTTTTTCTTTTTAAACTTTGCTAATTCTATTATATAATATTTACACATCTTTGTGAAATACTGGTCTTCTTCTTCATATCCCATGTCTACATATCTTATTTCTTCTGTCTTTTCATATTTTAACATTGCTAAATTTAAGTATGAGTTTCGTTTTATAATAGAATCATTTACGATACATATAACGATTGTATCTTTTGCATCCCTATATTCCTGTGATATTTTGATATCTCCTGCGATTAATTTTGCATTATATACAACTAGTCTTCTATCAATAGCTGTTGCATTTCCTACCTGCATTTCAATATCAATAATAGTATTTTCGTTAATTTCTGCTTTTATATCTAATATACTTAATTTTTCGTTTATTGTTTCTTTTGGAATTTCTGGATTTTTTATTTCTATTTTTTGTATACTAATTTTTAATATAGCTTCTAATAGGCTTTTTAATATTCTTTCATTGCCTCCTTTGCCAAAAATACGTTTAAAAACATAGTCATTTGATAATGGTAGCATATCTACTTTTTTTACATTACTTGTTTGGTTCAATAAATTTTCTCCTTTCATTTTAACAGATTTTTTTTGGTTATACAATATAATATTAGAATAAAAAATTGATATTATTTGATAAAAATTTTAAATATTAGTTTTTTGAATAAAAAGCTAGAAAAAAGAATAAAAATAGAAAGATATTGTGAAATATAGAATAAAAATAGTAAAATAGATAAATATTTTTTTATGGAAAGTTATAAAATATAAGATAAAATAATTTTTCTGCCAACAATTTCTATATGTGCTTAAAAAATTTCAATAAATATAATTAGATAAAAAGTGGAAAAAAGATTTCTTATAAATATAGATTTGACAGAATAATTAAAAATATATAGATATAATTTTTGGATAAATAGAATAATAAAATAATAAAAAACAACAAATATATAATTTAAGATTAAAAAATATAACCAAAAAACTTATGTTAACACTATATCATGAATATTTATAAAATGCAAGGAATTATAAGAAACTTTATAAAAAAATTAATGTGTTACGAATTACATGATTTGATTTATAAAAATTGAAATTTCTAAGTATTTGTACATAAAAATTTTCCTAGAGTTAAGTACTCTAAGAAAAATTTTTCATGTTTATAATAACAATAAAATATTATAAAGTCAATAAAAAACGAGAAAACTTTTGCATAAAAGTGAATATAAAAATGTAGAAGAAACTAGTAAAGAAAACATGCTTAAAATGCCTTTATATCAATGCTTTTACAAATTAGAATGCTTCTTAGAGTACTTAACTAACAGTAAATAATTTATCAGAATAAAAAGAAAAAACAAAAGAAAGAGGTATAAAGGATGAAAAAAATAAAAAATGAAAAGCAAGTGGAAAAGAAGGAACAAAATAAAATTATAGAATTAGGGAGCAAAAAAGTAAAAACAGAAAAAGGAATTACAATATTGATTTTAGTCATAACAATAATTGTTCTATTAATCCTAGCAGGAATAACAATAAGTGCTATAACAGGAGATAATGGACTTATTCAAAACGCAGGGAAAGCAAAAGAAAGTGCAGAAATTGATAGTGAAAAAGAAGCAGTAGAAACCGCGACAGTAGAGGCTATGGGTAAAAATAAATATGGAAATGTAGTTAGAAGTGAACTACAAGAAGAATTAAATAAAGATTTAGGCGATGGTATAACTAGTGTGTTAGATGGAGATAATGAAGAATATATAGTAAAATTTATTCAAAGTGAAAGATATTATACGGTTAATGCGAATGGAGATGTAGAATATATTAAAGTAACAAACGGAGAAAAAATTTTAACAGTACAATGTGTTGATAGTAAAAACCAAATATTGTCAGAATATCAATATATGATATTACAAGATCAATATTCAAAAAAAGCACCTGAAATAGCAGGATATATACCTCATGAAGAAAGCATAACTGGGGAGATTACAGAAGATACTACCATTACCTTTATATATTATTTAATTTTTAATAATGATGACACGCTTGTTTTTACAGGACTAGATCAATCTGGAAATATTACAACAAATGAAAGTCAAATTGTTAGTTATATGGTTGGAGATGGAAGTAATATTTATGGGAATGGTTTAAAGGAAAAAGAGATTAGTGGGGTATTGAAAATACCAGAAACATATAATGGAAAGAAAGTAACCAGAATAGGGCAAAACGCTTTCAGAGAAAATAATAACATATTTAGAGTAGAAATTTCTGATAATATAGAGAGAATAGATTTGTATGCATTTAATAGAGCGAATAATATGGAAAGTTTAGTAATTGGAAAAAATGTTACCAATATAGGAAATTATAGTTTTTGGCATTGCGGTAATTTAAAAAGTGTAACATTTAAAAATAACAATGATTGTTGGGGCGTAACTAGTTTTGGTGGATGTGGTAACTGGACAGAAATTAATATAGATAATACGAATACTGCATATAAAGTTGAAGATAATATTTTATATTCAGCGGATGGAAAAATATTAAAACTATGTCCAAGAGGACGTACAGGAGAGTTTGTTGTTCCAGAAACAGTGGAAATAATAGACCAAAATGCATTTGCATATACATATTCACTTTCAAATATTGTAATAACAAATAATGTGAAACAAATAAATACAAATGCTTTTAATAGTTCGTATATAAAAAGTATCGTAATAGGAGAAAGTGTACAAAATATAGGAACTGGTGCAGTTAACCATTGTAGGTATTTAAAAAGTGTAACAATAAATTCTTCAGAGATTGCAGGAATTTTAAGTACAAGTAGTGCGTGTGGAAATTTATTAAATTCTGCTGAAACAATTTATTTAAAAGAGGGGATTACAAATGTTGGAGAATATATAACAACAAACTATACCCAAACAGACTCAGATAAAACAGGCTATGTAAAATATATAAAATAGAATGAAAGCATTTATGAAATTTTGGAGACAGATCTAATGTCATTAACTTCATGATTACAGTTCTTAATGAAAATTATTAACCGAAGTCATATTATCATATTTTATGAAATTAAATGTGCTAGTGAAGGAATATTACAAATTCTTGCATTGTCAAGTAGGAGAATCTCAGACTTGCTGTGAGAGGTGCCTGCTTTATAATGTTAGAATTTGTATGTTCCGCAACGCCAGCCATTTAATGAATAAAATATGATAATATGACTTTGGTTTTTATAAAAATATTAGAAAATTGTAATCATGAACTTAATGCCATTAGGCCTGTCTCTAAAATTTTCTTAAAAGGAAACCTCTATAATTGAACAAAAAAATGGAAAATTTTTATTAGAAAATCTGTAAATAATTAAAAGAAAATAGGAAAAAATAGATTTTAGTGGAGGTGAAAAAATGAATAAAACAATAAAATTCATTCTATTTTTAGTAGCAATATTTGCTATTTCGTTAATCGTACCAAATTTCAGTAAAGCAGCAACAACTGTAACTGATGAAAGTTCTTTACTTAGTGCGATATCTAGTGTAAGTGATGGAGAAACCATAACTTTACAAAATAATATAACTGTAACAGCACCAATCGTTATCCAAAAAGAAGTCATTATTGATGGTAATGGATACACAATAACAGGTTCTAGTGATTGGACATCAACATCAGGAAATCAAACTATGTTTACAGCACAATTTTCAGCTGGTAAATTGACATTAAAAAATGTTAATTTACAAAATGGACCAAAATATGGTGTGCAATCTTATGATGGTGCAACTGTTATATTAGACAATGTTTCTATAACAGGATTTAAATATGGTGCTGTTCTTGCTAATGGTGGTAATGTAGAAATTATCGATTTACATTTAGGATATAATGGAACAACTGCCAATAATGGTATTGAAATTGCAAAAGGATCAGCAGCAACAAATAATCCAACATTAACCATGAATGGTGTTTTAACATCTGATACAACAGAAAATGTTGTAAGAGTGGCTGAAAATGATAGTTTAACTGAGTTTACAATTACAAATACACCAAATACAACTAACAAAGTAGTTTTAACAGACAACAGTATAGTCTTAACAGATAAAAATAATAATGTTGTTGCAGAATCATCTGTACCAGATAAAGTAACGGGTAATGCAGATGAACAAAAAGTTATTGTAACAGTTATTGCTAATGAACAAGAAATTCGTTTCACAGCAAATGAAGGAACAATGATAACAGCAGATTTAGTATCATCACATATTGTATTAGAAGATAATGAGAAAATCGATGGATATTATACAAGTGCAGATTATACAACAGAATTTAATTTTAATGAAGTTTTAAATGCAGATACAACTATTTATGCAAAAATTTCTACAGTAGAAGCAACTGTACCAGAAGAACCAGTGCAAGAGCCAGAAACAGAAGTAAAAGACGAAACACCAAAAACAGGTGTGGAAAACTATTTAGGATTAGCAGTGTTAGTAATTATATTGTCATCAACTGTTATGATTGGTATGAAAAAGAAAACAATGAAAGGATAGGCAGAACGTCTATCCTTATATATTTATATATTAGAAAAGTCATTCGGACATCCTATTATATAAAATTAAGATAAAAAGAACAGTATTTAAAGTCATATTATTTCGATAAAGGAAGATAAGGTTATGAAAAATAATACAAAAGTAAACCATAAAAAAATATATAAGCTAATTTATTTTTTGCTGACAGTACTCATCATATTATCAAGTATTTATGTTATCAATTTTTTCTCACTAAAGCAAGAAGCCAAAGAACAAAGTAATTTATTAAATGTAATTAGTATATATCAAAGCGAAGCAAGTAATGAAGAGACAAAAAATATATCATCAGAAGAAAATGAAAAGATTGAAGAAGTAGCAGAAGAAAATACACGGATTAACTTTGGAAGAAAGTGTAGATATACAAAACCAAGAAACAGAAAGAATGTTGCAAGTAAGAGAATTACAAGAACAAAATGTAGACATTGTAGGTTGGTTAGAAATTGAAAATACCAATATCAATTATCCAGTATTACAAGGAACAGACAATAGTTATTACATGACACATAATTACAAAAAGGAAAAATCAAAAAATGGCTCCATTTTCTTAAATGCAGATTATGATTGGAATATACCTAGTAATAATTTGCTCATATATGGTCATAACTTAGGGAATGGAATGATGTTTCAAGAATTGTTAAAATATGAAAAGAAAAGTTATTATCAAGAACACCCAACAATTCATTTTACGACAACAGACGAAGATGCAGAATATGAAATTATTTCAGCCTTTAAATCAAAGGTATATTATAAATCAGAAAAAAATGTATTTCGTTATTATTTTTTCATTAATAGTGAATCAGAAGAGGAATATAATGCGTTTGTAAAAAATGCAAAAAAAGCTTCTCTGTATTCGATTGATTCAACAGCAAACTATGGAGAACAGTTAATTACATTATCTACTTGTTCTTATCATGTGGAAGATGGAAGATTTGCAGTTGTAGGAAGAAGAAAATGAGACAATTTGGGCCAGGTTGGATTTTGTAGCATTTTTGTCGAAAAATGTGGAATATTAATATAATTATTCGTCATTTTTCGACAAAAATGCTACAAAATCCAACCTGGCCCAAATTGTCTCAAAAAGAAACGTTTCCAATTGGACATTTGTAAAAATTATGATATAATGCAAAAGAAAAATGGAATTTATGAAAAGAGGAAGAAATATGTCAGATTTTGTGCATTTACATATACATAGTGAATTTAGTTTATTAGATGGAGCAAATAGAATAAAAGATTTACCAGTAAGAGCTAAAGAGTTAGGGATGAAGGCAATGGCAATTACAGACCATGGGGTTATGTATGGTGCGATTGACTTTTATAAAGCATGCAAAAAAGAAGGGATAAAACCGATTATAGGCTGTGAAGTGTATGTAGCACCTAGAAGCAGATTTGATAAAGAGCCTAATATTGATAACCACTATTATCATTTGATTTTATTAGCCAAAGATAATCAAGGGTATAAAAATTTAAGTAAATTGGTTTCTATTGGATTTGTAGATGGCTATTATTATAAACCACGTATTGATTTAGAAGTATTGGAAAAATATCATGAAGGCTTAATTTGCCTAAGTGCTTGTTTAGCAGGAGCGGTTAACCAAGCTTTATTAAATGGACAAGAAGAAAAGGCAGAAGAAGTTGCACTATGGCATAAAAGAGTCTTTGGGGAAGATTATTATATAGAAATCCAAAATAATGGAATTAAAGAACAAGTTTTAGCAAATCAGAAATTGGTAAAATTAGCTAGAAAGTTAGATATTCCACTAGTTGCAACAAATGACGCGCACTATTTAAAAAGAGAAGATGCCTATAATCATGAGGTTTTATTATGTATTCAAACAGGAAAACGAATGAGTGACCCTGACAGAATGCGATTTGATACAGACGAGCTATATGTTAAGTCTCCAGAAGAGATGTCAGAATATTTTAGTGCATTTCCAGATGCGATAGAAAATACAGTAAAAATTGCAGATAAATGTAATGTGGAATTTGAATTTGGACACACTATCTTACCTAATTATGATGTGCCACCAGAATATCCAACCCATTATGACTATTTCAAAAAACTTTGTGATGATGGTATTAAAAAGAGATATGGAGAGAATCCAAGTAAAGAAATTTTAGATAGAGCAGAATATGAAATTGGTGTTATCAAAAAAATGGGATATGTAGACTATTTCCTAATTGTGTGGGATTTTATTCATTATGCTAAAACACACAATATTTCAGTAGGACCAGGAAGAGGTTCAGGTGCGGGCTCTATTATTGCTTATGCCATTGAAATTACAGATATTGACCCAATGAAATATGATTTACTATTTGAAAGATTTTTAAATCCTGAAAGAATTAGTATGCCTGACTTTGATGTTGATTTTAGTGATGCACATAGACAAGAAGTTATTGATTATGTATCTGAAAAATATGGGCATGACCATGTTTCACAGATTATTACCTTTGGAACCATGTCTGCAAGAATGGTTATTCGAGATGTAGCAAGAGTATTGGATGTTCCTTATGCAGAAGCAGATGCATTAGCAAAAATGATACCAAATGAATTACATATTACTATAAAAAAAGCATTAGAACAAAATATAGAATTACGACAAAAATATGAAAATGACCCACAAGTAAAAAATCTATTAGACATTGCCATGGGACTAGAAGGAATGCCAAGACAGGCCTCAACTCATGCGTGTGGAGTCGTTATTACAAAAGATCCAGTAGATACCTATGTTCCTCTGTATGTTCGTGATGGACAAATTTCTACGCAATATATCATGACAACTCTAGAAGAATTAGGACTATTGAAAATGGACTTCTTGGGATTAAGAACTTTAACTGTTATTCAAGATACAATTGAAATGGTGGAAAAAGATAAAGGGATTAAAGTCGAATTTGATAAAGAAATGGCAGATCCCAAGGTATATAAATTATGGCAAGAAGGAAAATCTTGCGGTATATTCCAATTTGAGTCACAAGGAATGACAAACTTCATGAAAGAATTAAAACCAGACTGTTTAGAAGACTTAATCGCCGGTGTTTCTCTATACAGACCAGGACCAATGGACCAAATTCCAAGATATATTAAAGGAAAACAACATCCTGGACATAATGAATATACACATCCAAGCTTAGAGCCAATTCTAAATGTAACTTATGGATGTATGGTATATCAAGAACAAGTTATGCAAATCGTTCGTAATTTAGCTGGTTATTCTTTAGGAAGAGCTGACCTAGTAAGAAGAGCCATGGGAAAGAAAAAGTTAGATGTTATGGCAAAAGAAAGAGAAGTTTTTATCAATGGACAAGTAGATGAAAATGGAAATGTCATTGTACCAGGTTGTGTAAGAAATGGAATTGACGCAGAATCAGCCAATAAAATTTTTGACGAAATGGCAGAATTTGCAAAATATGCATTTAACAAATCTCATGCTGCATGTTATGCAGTAGTAGCTTACAGAACAGCCTACTTAAAAGCATATTATCCAGCAGAATTTATGGCAGCAACTTTAAATAGTTACCTAGGAAATTTAGATAAAGTACCACAATATATTGACGAATGTAAATCTCTAGGAATTGAAATCTTAAAACCAGAAATCAATAAAAGTAGTACCAAATTTACAGTTGAAGATGGCAAAATACGATTTGGTTTAGGTAGTATCAAAAATGTAGGAACCACACCAGTTGACAATATCGTAAAAGAGAGAAATGAGCATGGAGAATACAAAGGATTTACAGACTTTTGCGAAAGAATTGCAGATGAAGCAGTCAATAAAAAATGTATTGAAAGTTTAATAAAAGCAGGGGTATTTGACAACTTTGAACAAACCAGAAGTACCTTACTTGCTTCATTTGAAAGTATAGTAGATACCATTCAAAGTGGCAAGAAAAAGGGATTTTCAGGACAAGTATCAATGTTTGACTTAGGTTCAGAAGA
>CALXJS010000051.1 GCA_944388685.1 uncultured Clostridia bacterium
TCCTATAACAGAACAATAGCGGGCTTTTTTAAACATTTTATCTGTTTATAACATTTTAAAGCCCGCGTTATTGTTCGGCGCCAAATTTTACGCAAGTCAAAATTTGTGTGCAATCACTAGAGCGAAGCGACGTTCTAGTATAGGAAAAACTTGATCTTTCCTATACAACAAAAAAGATTTTAACATTTTCGTTAAAATCTCTATACAATATTTATTTTTTTAGTCTAATTAAAATTGCGATAGCTAATAATATTAATAAAACGCCAATAGCAATTAAAATAATACACAGAATATTTGATATTCCTAATTCGCTTTCAGGTAAATTACTACTTTGTACAGTTGTTGTGTTTGTTGATGAAGAACTACTAGTAGATGATGTAGAAGTATTTGTTGAATTAGTAGAACTAGAATTAGAAGTACTTGTATTTCTGGAACTATTATTAGTATTTGAACTATTTGTACTATTTTCTGAGTTTGTTTCATTTATATTCATATCAACAGCAGATACATTTGAAATGCATAAAGTTGATGCCAAGAATAAAACGAATAATATACCAATTAAAAATTTTTTTAAAAAATTAATCATTTTTTTACCTCCATTTAAGAAACTTTATCATAAGTTCTCTAATATGATATCACAAATATTAAAAATATGTCCAGTATTTTTGAAAAATTGTAAAAAATATATATATTTTTTTATCTTTATGATATGATATATCCATAAAGGGGGATGAAGATGAATAGATTTCTGAAAAAAATACTAATAATAATTATTATATCTGTAGTTATTTCCATATTTATAGCTTTAACAATCATAGGAGATAGCCAAGAACGGTAAAATTCAATATCTAAATCATTTAGATTATGATGTTACATTAAATCAAGATGGAAGTATAAATGTTGTAGAAACATGGGATGTATATGTAAAAGATACAGGAACATTATTTAAAAATTTTTCACTTTCCAGCGCCTATGGAAATATTATAGATGTAAAAGTTAAAGATTTAGAAAATAATCTGGAACTAAAAGAGATATATGAAGAAGAATATCATGTAGGAAATAACCTGTTTTATGCCTTAGATATTGGAGGCAATGTATTTGAAATAGCTTGGGGAACAGGGATGAGTACATCTTCAGGAAATAGACAATATCAAATTTCGTATAAAATAGAAGATGCTATAACTAGCTATTTAGATTGCCAAGAATTTTATTGGAAATTTATTGAAGAAGGAAAAAATGCTATTCCTGTAAAATCTTTAACAGGAAGTATTCATCTACCACAAAGTGTTCAAAATATAGAGAATTTAAAAGTTTGGGGACATGGACAAATCAATGGAAATATCGAAAGAACTTCAAATAATTTAGTAGAATTTGAAATTGAGAATTTAAGACCAGGTGCTATGTTAGAAGTAAGAGTTGTAACGGCAGAAGATGTATTTAATGTATCAGAAAATAAACAAAGAAAATATCATAATCTGGATAGAATTTTAGAAGAAGAAACAGAATGGTCAAATGAAACGAATAGACAATCCATAATAACCAAAAGTGTTTTAATAACAATTTATGCAATTGTATTAATTGTCTATGTTTTAAAAATTATAAAATATAGAAAAATCAATAAAAAAGAAACTGACGGAATTATCAAAAAAGATTTAAAATATTTTAGAGAAATTCCAAGAGAAGGTGATTCTACACCAAATGAAGCAGTATATCTTTATCATTTTGAAAAAGAAAAACTAGAAACTTCAACCGTACAATCAGAAATGGTAGCTTCAACAATACTAAATTTATGTTTAAAAAAGATAATTACTTTAGAAATTGAAGGAAAACATATTTATATCACTTTAATAGGGGAAGGAACTTCCTTAAAGAAAGAAGAATATCAAGTATATAAACTATTATCAGAGGCAAGTAAAGGAAAAGAAAAATTAGAAATTACAGAATTAAACGATTATGCAAAGAAACATTATTCAAATTATAGTGTATATATCAATAAAATGGTAAATGAAACTAGAAACGAATTGTATCAAATGCAGTTTATAAATAAAAAAGAAGAAGACACTTATAGAAAATCAAAATCTGCAAATATGTTTTTTAATATTATTTTAGGCCTATATATTTTCTTATTAACCTTTTTAGCAATTATACACATTCCTTTCCTTCAAATTCCAGTAGACATTTCTTTGGCAATTGGATGGAGAGAATCATTAACAAACTTTGCAATTGTAATTTTACCACTTATCTTAGTCATTTTATACTCTTTAAACTTAAAAGCAAAAATTCAAAATAAAATCGCTGTTATTACACAAAAAGGTTATGATGAAAAGATACAGTGGGAAGCCTTAAAAAGATATTTAGAAGATTATTCATTATTAAATGAAAAAGATATACCACAATTGGCTATATGGGAAAAATATCTTGTTTACGCAACAGCTTTTGGAATTGCAAATAAAGTAATTGATCAGATGAAGGCAAAATATCCAAAGGTATTTATTGAAGAAACATGGGATACAGCAATGAAAAATACTTATCCAATTATCTATTTTTCAACCAATCCAATTTATTTTTCAACACACACAATTGGAACTTCACCAATCTCTATGTTAAATCAAGGAGTATCAAAAGCATATTCAACATCTATTGCAGAAATTGCAGCACATAGTGCATCTAGTGGTTTTGGAGGAGGCGGAGGCTTCTCTGGCGGTGGCGGACGGCGGAGGTGGCCGGAGGCCGGAATGGGAGGAAGATAATTTCAGTTGCACAAACTGGCGTAAAATCTCCTGGGTAGAAATATGCCATTATCCAGGAGATTAAAAAACAATAAAGAAGGAAAAGAAAATGGATATAAATATTTTAGAATTAACAAATGAAGATTTAAAAGAAATTTTTAAAGAAAGAGAAAAAGACAGTCATAAAGGAACTTATGGATATGTAGGAATTATGGGAGGCTGTATGGAATATACAGGGGCCATTAAACTTGCAAGCATGAGTTCCGCAGCCTTGAGAGCTGGTTGTGGTGTCATTAGAGTTATTGTACCTAAAAGTATAGAAAGTGTTGTTGCTCCATATTTATTAGAACAAACCATTTTTCCAATAGAGAATGACGCAGAAGAGAAAATGAAATTTCATCAAGAGGAAATTGATATTGCATTGGAAAAATTAAAAGCTGTGGCCATCGGAATGGGATGGGGAAAAGGTAGAGATAACAAAAAAATTTTAGAATATATTTTGCAAAATAAAACTATTCCTTGCGTTATAGACGCAGATGGATTAAATACCTTATCACAAATGAATTTAGAAATTTTACAAAAAACAAATTGTAAAGTTATATTAACACCACATTTAAAAGAATTTGAAAGATTATCAAAAATTCCAATGGAAAAGATAAAAGAAAATCCAATAGAAATTGCTAGAGATTTTGCTAGCAAATATCAGGTCATTTTATTATTAAAAGGAAGTACGACTATTGTGACAGATGGTACAAATACATATTTAGTAAAAAGAGGTTGTCCTGGAATGGCAACAGCAGGCAGTGGAGATGTATTATCAGGTGTTTTGGTTGGCATGCTAGGCTATCAAGAAGCAACTGCAAAAACAATTGCAGCAGGTAGTTATTTGGCCGGAATGGCAGGAGAATTGGCTCAAGAAAAATATACAGATATCAGCATGAAAGCATCTGATACCATTGAAATGCTTCCAGAAGCGATAAAAAGAATTAGAAAGACATCTATTACTTTAGTATAGAAATAAAAGATAATATATCGAGATGAGAAAAGGGTAATAAATGATGAAAAAAAGAAAGTTTTTAAAATTTGGAATACCGTTGGGAATATTATTTATAGCAATTATTATACTTGCAATATATAAAGAATATAGAAATAACAATTTAGAAAATTTAGATAACGATGTTCAAGCCTATTATTGTGGAGGAAATTATTGCTTAAAAGATCCTGGTTTTGGTGGAACTGTAATATCATATAAAAATTGTGAAGTATGTAATAAAAGGATGTCATTTCCAACTACTGATGTAGACACATTATGTGCAAGCTGTTCTGCAAAAACCAAAAGATGTAAACATTGTGGAGAAAAATTAACAGATGAACAAATTAGTCAAAATAAGTTACAACAATCTCAAACAACTGAATAATGAAAAGAAAATTATGAAAAAATTAAATAAATGTTTTAATAAAATAATACTAGCTAGAATGTATCTAAGCCAGTATTATTTTCATCTAATTATAAATTAGCTAGTGGATTACTTTCAACAGCATTTCTAACTTGCGTATTATCTACATGAGTATAAATTTCTGTAGTGGAAATACTTTCATGTCCTAAAAGCACTTGTAAAGCACGAATATCTACATTTCCATATTGATACATTAGCGTAGCCGCTGTATGACGTAATTTATGTACAGAATATTTATTAGTATCAAGTCCAGCAACTTGCAATTCTTTATTGACAATATATTGGACTGTTCTCCTACTAATTCTCTCACGGCGTTCACTTAAAAATAAGGCTTTTTGAGAATTTAATTTATCTACTTTAATACCTTGTTTAGGGCGCACTTGTAAATATTCGCTAATCGCCTTCAAACAAGCATGATTTAAATAAATCGTTCTTTCTTTATTTCCTTTACCAATAACATTTAATTTTGCTTCACTAAAATCAATATCTTTGATATCAATTCCGACTAATTCAGACAAACGAAGTCCACAATTTAAAAATAGTGTGATAATGGCATAATCTCTTTGATAATTACGATTATCCTCATTTTCTGTAACATTTAATAATCGTTTACTTTCTTCCAAATTTAGGTATTTAGGAAGTCTTTTATCTGCTTTTGGTGTTTCTAAATTTTGAGCAGGATTGACTTCTATTAAATTTGCTTTTTGAGAAAGATATTTAAAGAAAATTCTGATGGTAGAAACTTTTCTTGCCCTTGTAGCAGATTTGCTTCTAAGTTCCATTGCCATATAACTGATAAATGCATGAATATCTTCCAAAGTGATTTTTTTGACAACACTAATTGGAATATCTTTGATTTCAATTTTGGAAAAATCAGTTTTGTCTGTCATATGAAAATGAATCTTTATAAAACGAAAAAACATTACTAAATCATAATTGTATTCTTTTATACTATTTGGGGATTTATTTAAAATCGTGGCACTATAATCTAAAAAAGAATTAATATAGTCAGGATTTTCTTCTCTTTTGAACATATAATTTTCACACTCCTTTGGTATATATAGTATTATATCTCAATACATTTAAAAAAGAAATAGAATTGAAAAAAGTTTTGTGCAAAGTTTTTATTTAAGTGACTATTTACAAGAGACAAATCATGAATTGATAAGATTTGATTTTTTGACTTATTGTGATATACTATTGATGAAATTCAAAATAAAGGATAGTGAATATATGTTTAATGATAATCATGAAGAACTTCCAAAAGCTATGAGAAAAATGCAAAAAGAAAAAGAAGAACGAGAAAAATTCATAGAGGAAGAAAATAAAAAGAAATATAGAAACAAGCATAATAAGAATAGAAAAAATAAGCATCGAAGAGACGAAGAAAATGATATGGACTATAAAAAAGCCATAAAGAAAAAGAAAATCAAAAAAATTATCATTACTATCATTCTTGTTGTTATTATTATTCTAGCAATTATATTAGGCATTTCAGCATATAATTGGAAACAGATAACAACAGATATGTTCTTAAATAAAAATTCAGTTGTTGTGGATTCTGACGGCAACGTGATTGCAGAACTTGGTAGTGAGAGAAAGAAAATAAAAATTGAAAATGAAGATATGCCAGAAAACTTAAAAGATGCTTATGTTTCCATTGAAGATGAACGATATTATAAGCATCATGGTGTAGATATTCTAAGGACAGGTTCAGCGATTTTTAATTATGTAATACATGTTGGAAATTCTTCGTTTGGAGGAAGTACCATTACACAACAATTAGTAAAAAATTTAACAGGAGATAATAGTAGTTCTATTTCTAGAAAAGTAAAAGAATGGTGGAAAGCCTATCTATTAGAATGTTATTTTTCAAAAGATGAAATATTAGACATGTATCTAAATGTTATATATGTTGGACCAAATATATATGGTGTAGGTGCTGGAAGTGAATATTATTTTAATAAAGATGTACAAGAATTAACTTTAGCAGAATGTGCATTTTTAGCAGGAATTAACAATTCACCAAATTCATATAATCCATTTGATGACGAAACAGATAACACAGAAAAAATACGTAACAGAACGATAACCGTATTAGATAAAATGTTGGAACTAGAATATATTACAGAAGAAGAATATAACACGGCTGAAGCAGAAGTAGAAAATGGTTTAGGATTTAATCAAGGAACTGTAGAATCAGGAAATGGTATATATTCTTATCATACAGATGCCTTAATTAATGAAATTATTACAGATATTGCGGATAAGAAAAATATAACAGAAGATTTTGCTACAAACTATTTATATTTAGGTGGCTTAACAATTAATAGTACACAAAATTCAAGTATCCAAGATGAAACAGAAACAGAATTTAATAAAAGACAATATAATATTGCATCAAGAGAGGGAGGAGACCCAGCACAAGCAGCCATGGTTATTATCGACCATCAAACAGGTCAAGTAGTGGCTTGTGTTGGAGGATTAGGAGAAAAAGACACGGCAAGAGGATTAAATAGAGCAACACAAAGTACAAGACAAACAGGTTCTTCTATTAAACCATTAGCAGTATTAGCACCTGGAATAGACAAGAAAAAGTTTACAGCTGCAACAATATATGCTGATGTTCAAAAAACATTTGAAGGGAATTACACTCCAGAAAATTATGATGGTTATTTAGGAAATATAACGGTTAGAAGAGCAGTAGAATCTTCTCAAAACATTCCATTTGTAGAAATGATGGAAGAAATTGGACCTAAAACGGCAATTTCTTACTTAGAAGATATGGGAATTACGAGCCTAACAGAAAAAGATAAAAGTTTATCATTAGCCTTAGGTGGATTAGATAAAGGAATTACACCTTTGGAAATGGCTGCAGCATATGCAACGATTGCTAATGACGGTGTGTATATAGAGCCTACTTTCTATACAGAAATAACAAATCAATCAGGAAAAACGATAGTAGAAGCAAATCCAGAATCTCATAGAGTATTTTCAGAACAAGTAGCATATATATTAAAAGAAATATTAACAGAACCTGTTACAGGAAGTCACGGAACAGCAACCTATTGTGCTATCTCGGGAATTGATGTAGCAGCAAAAACAGGAACAACAGACGATAATTTTGACAGATGGCTATGTGGATTTACACCATATTATGCAGCAGCAACTTGGTTTGGATATGATCAAAATGAAACAATTTACTTTAACAGACAAAATCCAGCAGGAATTCTTTGGGCAAATATTATGAGAAATATCCATTCTGGACTAGATAGTGCAAGATTTGAGAAACCTAGTTGGATACAAACAGAAACCATATGTGCAGATTCAGGTGGCATTGCGAATAGTGGTTGTACAAATACTTATGAAGAATATTTCTTATGGGGAACAAGACCAAATAATTGCACAGAACATTCTGGAAGTAAGGTTACAACAAATGAGAATCAAAATGAACAAAGCGAAGAAACAAATCAAAACGTATTTAATGAAGACTTAACTTTAGATCCAAACTTAGAAAATGAAATTCCAGAAAACAATACGTCTATAAACACAACAAATACAACAGATAATAGTAGAACAAATACAACGAATGATAATAATAGAAACAATACAACAAACACCAATAGAAATAATACAACTTCAAACAATACAAGTAATACAAACTATATAACAAATAGCACAACAACAAATACATCAAGTAATAGTGCAAATGCCACAAGACCAATTTCAAATACAAGTACTAATGCAGGTAACTCTACAACAGATGATGTATCTACTTCAGAAAATGCAGAAGAAACTGAATAAGGAAAATCAACACAATTTCAAAAACAAAGTCGATTTTTCCATACAATTAAAAATATAAAATAAAAGGGGATAAAAAATGTTAAATATATCAATCGACAATTTTTTTAAATTAATTAGTAAATGGTTTACAAAAGATAGAAAAAGAATTTTTATATTGGCTATTATTGTAGGGTTATTAACTCATTTTGAACTTATTTCAAAAGAATTGCTTGCAAAAGATGGATATTGGCACTATGGTTCTATGCTAGCAAAAGGATGGGAAATATCACTTGGAAGATTTCTAATTCCATTTTCAGACCTATTTAGAGGAACGATTGTAGTTTCAATCCTAACTACTATTTTATCATTAATTACAATAGGATTTTCTTCAATTATTTTAAATGAAATTTTGAAAATAAAAAAAACATATATAAAAATGGCTATAACTATATTAATGGTTGTAACCCCAACAATTTCACTGACTTTCATGTATGCATACACAGCATTTGGATACAGCTTAGCACTTTTATTTGCTATACTATCAGTATATTTTCTAAATAAAGAAAAAAATAAAAGGAATATACTCTTATCTCTTGCTTGCATAATTGCTACATTAGGATTTTATCAAGCATATTTATGTTATATAACTGCTTTGTTTGCAATAACGTTTATTCTTAAAATAGTGGAAGATAAAAAAATAAATTTTAAAGACTTTTTTACAAATATATTTATTATTGCTATTGGTATGATTTTATATTACATATGCTTAGTCATAATAACAAATATTTTAAATTTAAATATTAGTGATTATAGTAATGGAAACAATATATTAAGTATAGAAACATTTATAAACTTATTCACTTCCATAAAAAATACTTATATTACTTTCTATAATTTCTATTTTACAGATGAAATTATTACCAATTTATCATGGTTTAGAAATATATTAAATGCAATACTATTTATGTTTATTATTCTAAATTTTATTGTAATAATAGTAGAAAATAAAATATATAAATCAGTAAGCAAAATGATAGCTATTATTCTTATGATTTTACTTTATCCTATTTTTACTTGTTCTATTGAATTGATTGCACAATCAAGAAGTATTAATTTATTAATGGCTTCATCATTATATTTACCAATCATATTATTATTAAAACAAAATGAATTGTTAAAAGAAAATGTAAGTAATAACATACTAAATATCCTATCTTTTGTTATCTGTTCAATAATTGTTTGGACATACATATTATCTAACAATGCGACATATGTTGCGACTGATTTATATAATAAACAAATGTATTCAGTCGGAAATAGTATCGTAGAAGAAATTAGAGAAATCGAGGGAACAAAAAAACATACCCCAGTGGTCATTACGGGAAAACTAGAGTTTTCTATTCAAAATAATGAACTATTAAAATTAACAAATTTTGATGTGTCAAATATAAGTATGTGGACATGGCAAGTTTTCTTACAAGATAATTTAGGTCTTGGATGGAATATATGGGAATATTCAGATAGTAAAGGAGTGACTGCTACAGAAGAATATAAACAAATGCCATCTTTTCCCGATGATGGTTATGTAAAAATAATTAATGATATAATAGTAGTAAAGTTAAATAATGAATGATATACTAAACATATTGCACACAAATTTTGACTTCCGTAAAATTTGGCGCACGAACAATGACGCGGACTTTAAATAGTTATTTTATTACATTATAGTCAAAAAAATTATCATATGTATATTGATATACCTGTAACACCAAAGATTATAAAGATAAAATCTTTTATATTTTGTAAAAACGGTAGAGTAGGGGGATAACACATTTTTTAATATATAAGAATTATGAAAATATATTAATAAAATTTTGTGCAATCTTCTGTTAGACTAATAATAAATTTTATAAATAAAAAATTTTTTAAATATAAAAATAAAAAATATATAATAAGAAGAAATTATAGATATAAATTTAAAAATATATAAAGATATATAAATGAATATTAGTATGTATAGAACAGCTAAAAGCCTTGAATTAGTAAAAGTAGAGGTTTATGGCTGATTTATATTTTTCTCCTATCTCTATTTGCACAAAACTTTGATAATCGGAACATTTTCGGATTGAAATATAATATAAAATTTGCAAAATATATTGATTATTATATAAAAATGTGATATATTTAAAGTACACTAAGCAATAAATTTATGAAAATTGCATATAATATTATTGCTATAAAAAACAGCTAAAAAGTTGGTGAATCCAGCCAATAAGTGGAACTCAAAAAAGCGGTGAATCCAGCCAATAAATGGAACTTAAAAAAGCGGTGAATCCAGCCATAAGTCGGAATTAAAAAAAGAAGATTAGAGTTTAGGCTCTAATCTTTAATTTTTTGCTACAATTCTTAATTGCGTTTTTTTCAAAAATAATATATAATAGACTAAATTTTAGGAGGCGGATATCTAGTCCAAAACCTAAACATAGAAGAATGAAAAATATGATAGACTTTTTCAAGATAAAAGATGGAGAATTGGGTGCGGTTAATTTTAATAATATGATACCTGTAACCGATAAAAATTATACTTTAGTAGATTTAAATAAAGAAACATTGACTAT
>CALXJS010000052.1 GCA_944388685.1 uncultured Clostridia bacterium
AAGAAAATAAAGATATATAAATGAATATTAGTATGTATAGAACAGCTAAAAGCCTTGAATTAGTAGAAGTAGAGGTTTATGGCTGTTCTTACTCAAGCCCCTATCTCTTTTTGCACAAAACTTTGATTTTGTGCAATGTTTTATATTTATAATAATTAAGAAGCTACATAACTTCCCCTACTCGATTTATTAAACAGAATAAATATTTATATAAGAACTTAATATCATATAAAAAATTAAAAGTCAATAAAATTATCAAAACTTTTTAATTTTATATAATACACCTAATTGTTCACTATTATAGAATTAGATGATGATACACATGAAAATGAAGAAAGAAAAAAAAGAGATATACTATTAGAAAAAATGTTTAAAGAAACAATAAATATAATACATTTTAAATCAAAAAATGAATATACGGAAAGTGAAATATTAAACAAACTAAAAGGGTAGCTTAAGCTACCTCTTTTGCTTCAAAAGGATTAAAATAAAATAATTCTATTTCCTCTATCTTTATTTTACTCTATATTATAATCCTCTCTCTCTCAAGTTAGATACTAGTTGAACATAAAATTCTCGCACATCAAATCCTTTAAAATTTTCTCTATTTAAATCTATTACGTCTCCATGAGATATTCCTCGTTTTCCTTTAGTTGTTAAATATGTATATTTTTCTCCCCAAGCAAAAGATTTTTCTCCAACTAATCCATCATTTTCTCCATCAAAATACTTAACTAATTTGTGGGTGAAATTTAATGGAAACTGTCCAGATGTACTTTTATTTAGTTTTGATCCTACTGATTGATAAAAAACATTGGGATTATCAAATAGTATACTATTTCTTTGTTTACACTTTTTATAAGTTAAATCATTTACAGCACTTAAGAAATCTGATTTTGAATCTCCTAGTTTTTGAGCCGAATTGTTATATATAGTAGCAATTGTATCTTTTTGTTTTTCTGGTATTTTGGTTAATAAATAATCCGCAAACTCACATCCTCTGTGAGGCGTATTAATTGTTGTTAATGAAGCAACAGAGTTAGCTATTTTAGGATCAACGATAGCCATTCTAGCATCTAACCCACCTTTTGAATGTGCTATAATATTTACTTTTTCACATCCACTTCCTTTTATAATTTCTTCTATTCTCTTTATTAATTCTTTTGCACTGTCTTCAACAGACAAAGCACTACTATGGTTACCATAGTATATAGTTGCACCATTTTCTTCTAATTCTTTAGGGATTCTTCCCCAATAATTAAAATATTTATAATCTCTAAAAAACACGCCATGCACTAAAAGAATAGGATATTTCGTTTTACATATTTGCTGTTCTTTTCTGGTGTTATTTAATTTCATTTTGTTTGTTTCAAAACGAATTTCTTTAGATACTATAAAAAGTATTTTTAGTAATATAAATGTATTAAAAATAGGTATGAAACAAAAAACAATTCCAAGTATTCTCCATTTTATTCCTAATTGTATTGAAGTTGTATATACCATTATTAATCCTATCAGTAATAAAAATAAATCCATTATGGCAAAAAATAGAATTTTTATACTAAATAAGATATATGTTTGAACCGTGGTTTGTAATTGAATTAAACTAGAAACTTTTATTATAGTATATAGTATTAGTACAATTGATATTACGAGTGATATTTTTAAGATATTACAACCAATTTTGCATAATTTTATTTTTCTCATATAATCCCCTTAATTTTAGTTTTTTATTTTTTACTTAAATCTTCGTAAATATGAATCTATTTTTTCTACAAATTCTTGATTATTTTTTGTTTTTGTCATTTCACTAATCACCTGTTCTGTAACTTCTGCAACAGGCATTGCATTCATTGCTTTTCTTAAAGCAAAAACCGTTTCTCTTTCAGCAGGTGTTAATAATAAATCTTCTCTTCTCGTACCAGATTTATTAATATCAATTGCAGGAAATATTCTTCTTTCAGATAATTTTCTATCTAGATGAACTTCCATATTACCTGTTCCTTTAAATTCCTCAAAAATAACATCATCCATTCTACTACCTGTATCAATTAACGCTGTTGCTAAGATAGTTAGACTTCCCCCGTTTTCAATGTTTCTTGCTGCACCAAAGAATTTTTTTGGTTTATGTAATGCTGCTGGGTCCATACCACCTGATAAAGTTCTTCCAGAAGACGGAATAACAAGGTTATAGGCTCTGGTTAATCTTGTAATACTATCTAATAAAATAACAACATCTTTTTCTTGTTCAATTAATCTTTTGGCTCTGGCCAATACCATTTCTGCAACTTTTACATGATGTTCTGGTAATTCGTCAAATGTTGAATGAATAACTTGACCTTTAATAGAACGTTTCATATCTGTTACTTCTTCTGGCCTTTCGTCGATTAAAAGTACAATTAGTTCCACTTCTGGATTGTTTTGACTAATACTGTTAGCAACTTTTTTCAATAATGTTGTTTTTCCTACTTTTGGAGGTGCAACAATCATTCCTCTTTGTCCTTTTCCTATAGGGCACATTAGGTCTATAATTCTAGTTGCATAATCATTTTGAACAGTCTCCAATTTTAATCGTTCATTTGGATAAATAGGAATTAACTCATCAAATCTCTTTCTTTTTAAAGCTTTTTCTGGATGTTCTCCATTAACTTCTCCTACAAATATTAGTGAAGGAAATTTTTCGCCTTCTCTAAATCTAGAAATCCCTTTAATGATATCTCCTGTATCTAGTCTAAATCTTCTAATTTGTACCATAGAAATATAAACGTCTTTTTCGCTAGATAAGAAATTATCTCCTCTTAAAAATCCATATCCGTCAGGCATAATATCTAATATACCTTCGACGATTTCATCTCCTTCATTGGTTAATTTATAATCAACAATAGGTTCTCCATTTTCGTCATATTGTCTTTCTATAGTTTCTTTTTTTACATCATCAAAATTACTATTCTCGTTATTTTCTTCATTGCCTTCAGAAGAAATATTAGAAAGTTGTTTAAGTATTTCTATAATCTCCTCTTTCTTTAATTTTGAAATATTTTTAATATTGTGTTCTTTCGCTAGTGTTTTTAGGTCCACTAAACTCATTGATTCTAAATCTAACATAAAACCTCCTATTTTTTATAATTATAATATTTTGATAACATGGGAATAAAAACGAATCTAATACAAATATGATTATATCACAAAATATAAAAAAAATAAACAAAATTTTCCAAAAAAGGAATATAATCTTCAAAAGACTACATTCCTTGATCTATATATACTCTTTCATTTGGATAATACATATCTAATTTTTCTCTTGCCATCTCTTCAATAAAGTCTAATGAGTTAACATCATCCTTCTTTTGGTTTAATTCTTCATTTGTAGCCTTTTCTGATGCAATTTGTTGAGTTAGTTCTTCTGTATCATTATTATATTCATTTAATGTTTTTTGTTGATTAATAAATACAAAAACAATATAAATAAAAATAGCAACAATAAATATATTTCTTAAAATTTTTTTATTCTTTTTCATAGGTAATCTCCATCTTAAAAAGTTTCACATATATATTATTCTACATTTTTTAATTAAATCCTTCTAGTTTTTAGCATTTTTTACAAATTTGGTAGATATTTTAGACTTTTTTATTGAAATAATAAAATTTTTACCTATTTTTGTAAAAAACTTTTTAATGTTTATGATAATAAAAGATATAGGTTTGAATAGTATATGTTTTAATATTTGACTAAATATATCCAAAGGAATTCTTATAAATTTAAAAATTAAAGAAAAAATTTTTTTAATAAAATCAATTATTATTAAATTTAATTTAATTACAAATTTGCTCAATATAATTACATATAAAAGAATTCCAAGGACAATTGCTAAAAACATAAATAATCGAATTTCACCATTATTATAGGTAAATATAGAATATAGTATTAAAAGACCTGTTAAAATCCAAAATAGTATGTCTTCTATATAAGTAATAACATCAGGCGTCTTCACTGCTTTTCTTAATATTCTAAAAAAATCAAATAAAAATCCAATTATAATACCATCAACTGCAAATATAAGAAATAAGTATAATTGAGAATTAATCATTATCTTCCCCCTATAATAATTACTTAAATATCTTACTAATAATACTACCCTTATTTTTTTCCACTTCTTTATTGCTATAAGCTAAATAAGAAATATTTCCTTCTACAATTACTTCGGAAGTGTCAATACTTAATTTAGTTATTCTAAGATTCTCTCCTTTTATAGTCAATAATCCTAATTCTGTTTCAACCATAATAACTTGATCATCAAAACTCAATACATCTAATACTCCTGAAATACTTAGCTTTCCTCTATTTTCTAATATTAAATTTTGAACTACAGCTGTACTAATTGTTTTTCTTTCATCAATCGTCATAATCGTACCTCCAAATTTTTAATCTAAATTATATATATTCAAGGGTTGTCTATTTTAGAACAATAGCGGGCTTTTTTGAACATTTTATCTGTTTATAACACTTAAGAGCCCGCGTTATTGTTCGCGTGCCAAATTTTACGAAAGTCAAAATTTGTGTGCAATCACTAGAGCGAAGCGACGTTCTAGTATAGGAGAACTCGATTTTTCCTATAACAAAGCAAAAGAAAAAAGGGAAAAATGAGTCTGTTCCCCAATTCCCTTTTCTTTATTCTAAGATAAATTAAAAATTTCGTTATGCAATTTTTCTAACATTTTATCTGTGACTAGAGTTTTAAATGTAATAGAAATCTTACTTTCTGAGACATTAAATTCTAACATTTCTAATTTGTTTTCTTTAATAAAGTTAATTGCTTTTATAATAGCATCTGTATTTCTAATAATTCCGTTACCGATGATAGATATTCTAGAAATGTCTTTTTTTATAATACTTTTGATTTCATTTTTCTCGATTTTTTGATCAGATATGACTGTACCATAATTGTTGTTAAAAGTCGATTTTGTAATAATTGGTATTTTATATTTTTCTCCTATTTCAATACATCGATTATGCAAAACTTTTGCACCTTCATTTGATAATTGCAACATTTCATCATAGGAAAGTTTTGTTAACTTTTTAGTTCCATTAACTTTATTAGGATCTGATGAATAGATTCCATCTACATCAGAAAAGATATAACAATTTTTTGCTTTTAATGCTGCTGCAACAGCAACAGCTGTCGTATCAGAACCACCTCTACCAAAAGTAGTTATATCTAGATTCTCATTAACCCCTTGAAATCCTGTTATGATGACAATATTTCCGCTTTCCAATTCTGAATAAATTCTGTCTGTATTAATGGTTTCAATTAAAGCATCTTGATTTGTATTATTGGTATAAATACCAGCTTGCCATCCTGTTAAAGATACAGAAGAAAATCCTAAACTATTTAACAGAATACTTAATTTTGCGGCAGACATTTGCTCTCCACAACTGACCAATGCATCTAGTTCCCTTTTGTTAACCTCCTCTGTTAATTCATAAGCTTCATTTATAAGCTTATCTGTTGTCTTTCCTTGTGCTGATAAAATAACAACTATGTTCTTGTTATTGTTTTTGAAATCAATAATTCTGTTAGCAACGATTTTCAGTTTTTCAGTATTTGAAACAGAACTACCTCCAAATTTTAATACAATTATGTCCTCCATATTAAGCACCTTCTTTATTTCATAATAATAAAAAGTTAAATTTATTTAAATTTAACTTTATTACTATTATATTCGATTATGCTTAAATATGTCAAATTATTTAGAAAACTTCAGAAAGCTTTCCATAAAATCATCAATCTTTCCATCCATAACAGCTTCTACATTTCCTACCTCATAATTTGTTCTATGGTCTTTTACCATTGTATATGGACAAAATACATAAGAACGAATTTGACTTCCCCAAGCAATTTCTCTTTGCTCTCCTTTTAAATCTTCAATTTTTTCTTTATGTTCTTTTTCTTTTAAATCCAATAATTTTGATTTTAACATCTTCATGGCGGTTTCTCTATTTTGTATTTGAGAACGTTCAGATTGACAAGCAACCACAATATTAGTTGGGATATGTGTAATTCTTACAGCAGATGATGTTTTATTTATATGTTGACCTCCTGCACCAGATGCCCTATAGGTATCAATTCTTAAATCATCTGGATTTATGTCAATTTCAATATCATCTGTAATTTCTGGTAAAACTTCTACAGAAGCAAATGAGGTGTGTCTCCTTCCCCCACTATCAAATGGAGAAATTCTAACCAATCTATGTACCCCCATCTCCCCTTTCATATATCCATAAGCATATTCACCTATGATTTCAAAGGTAACGCTCTTAATTCCTGCTTCTTCTCCTTCTAAATAGTCTAATTCTACCACTTTATATCCATTTTTATCTGCCCATCTCGTATACATTCGATATAACATTTCTGCCCAATCTTGTGATTCGGTTCCTCCTGCACCAGGGTGAATGGTTACAATTGCATTATTACTATCATATTTTCCAGATAATAATGTAGCAATTTCTAGTTTTTCTATTTCTTGTTCCAAATTTTTTGTACTTTTTATGATGTCTTTTGCAATTTCTTCATCTGGTTCCATATTTGCCAATTCTGTTAATTCTTTTATATTTTGTATTTCGCTTTCTATTTTTCTATATTCGTTTACTTTATTTTTCATACTTTTTATTTTTGCTAATACTTTATTAGAGTGTTTAATTTCTTGCCAAAAATCTTCCTCTAACGTTTCTGCTTCTAAATCTTTTAATTCTATTTCTAGTTTAGAAATGTCAAAGTGACTCACCCAAATCTTGCAATTTTTCTTCTAATATTTTTAGAAGTTTTGAATTTTCTTCTAATTCTAACATATTATCACTCTCCTAGCTTTCTAATATAATTATGCAAAAAAGCAAAAATATTTTCTTTAATTTTTAAATTCTCAATACTTTGCTTTTTATAACATTTACTATTTTTTCAACAGATTTTTCTGTATAATCATTATAAAAAATATAATCAAATTGATTTCTTAAATCAGCATTTGAATTAAAATTTTTAATATGTTCTTCTATTTCCTCCAATCTTTTCTGTTCAATATCTTGAGATAGGTTTCTCTCTTTCAGTTTTTGTTTGGGTATTTCTAAATTTTCTGGAATGATATATATAGCAAACACATGTCTTATTTCTCGTTTTAATTGATATATTGTTGAATAATGTAATTCGACGATACTATTTTCTTCTGATTCCATTTCAGTTCTTGGAAATCCGTATTTATAACCCAAAAGTTCAAATGTTAATAGTATATCTTTTTGCTTTTTTAATTTTTCAAATTCTTCATCATCAACAAATTTTTTGTCAACTCCGTCTTTTTCTCCTTGTCTTTTTTCTCTTGTTGTTATAATTGTTTGTGCTTTTATTCCTAAAATCTTTTGTATTTCCTTTTTAAAATATGATTTTCCTACACTTGTAACTCCAGATAATGTTATTACCATTTTTTTCACCTTAATTTCATTTATTTATATCTTGAATATCTTCTTTATTTTTTGATTGATAATGTTCTTCTACTTGTTTAAATAACGATTCAAATCTTTCATCATAAGGAAACTTTGTTTTACCTTGTCTTATCATCTCAAATACTTCTTGCATTGGTAACCATTCTATACTTTCTACTTCTGCTTTTTGTAAGGTTACATTTTTAAGTTTTGTTTTTAATGCATAAAATTGTATAAAAAATTTTCTTTCATTTCCGTTATTTTTGAAAATTAAATCTAATTCGTCTAACTTTTTTAGGTTATCAATTGCTTCATTTCTTGCTTGTTCTTTTTCGTTACTATTTTGAGTATTATTATGCAATTCTTCTATATATTCGTGAATCATTGCTTGTGTTGGAGTTTCATTGTTATCAATATGTCCTGAACATAAATCTATTTCTCCTGATGTTATTTTTGTATTTCCTCTTTTTTCTATTAAGACGTTTCCGTTTTCGTCAATTATGAAACATGAAACACCTCCTAAATATTGAAATTGTGATAATTCAGATGATTTCAATACTCTTCCTTTATATATTTTTTCTCCTTTTTCTCCTTTAGAGTATATTTTATAAAACTTCCAACTTTCTTCATTATTTCGACTATTATTATTTATATCATATTTCAAAGCTTTTTTAAAACCGATTCATTTTTAAACATCCTTTTCTTAATTTATACTCTATTATTATATTAGGCATTGGCTAATTTGTCAAACGATATATAACATTATTTACAAATAAGTATCAAATTGGTCCAGTTTCTTCTATTTTCTATCGTGTTTGCTATATAACAATTTTTTGTATAATATAAATTTAATAAAAAAAGTGTCACCCACTTTATTTAGGTTACACTTCTTTAATTTTTAGCATTTATAAATTTTCTATTTAAGTTTGAATGACAACCTAATTTTGTCACCAAATTTTCGATTTTTGTAAAATGATTTAAACACAGGTACTATGCGTTTTTGCCACAACAGTTCTTATATTTTTTACCTGAACCACATGGACATGGATCATTTCTTCCTACTTTTGGTCCATCGTTTTTGATAGTTCTATCAACATCTGTACCAATTTTTGCACCACCATCAACACTATGAATAGCTTCTAATGCTGCTCCTGTAATTTTAACGGTTTCTTGTCTTTTTGCTTCTCCTTGTTGACGAATATTCATTAAAATTTTTGTTACATCAACTTTAATATCTGAAATCATCTCATCAAACATATCCATACCTTCGATTCTGTATTTTACAACAGGGTCTTGTTGACCATAAGCACGAAGGCCAATACCATTTTTTAATTCGTCCATGCTATCAATATGATTCATCCATTTTTCATCAACAACTTTAAGCATAACAACTCTTTCAAGTTCTCTCATTTGTTCAGAACCAATAGCCACTTCTTTTTCTGTATATTTTGCATTTGATTGTTTGATTAATTCTTCTGTAATCTTTTCAGGCTCTGAAATATGGTCTTTAATGAATTCTACCATATCAATTCCATATGTATTTAGAATATCTTGATTTAAAGCTTCTACATTTACTTCGTTCTTTTCTAGATCTATATACATACTAACAGTAGCTTCTGCTACAGAATGTATCATATCCATAATATTATCATGGATATTTTCTCCATCTAGTACTTCTCTTCTTTGACCATAGATAATTTCTCTTTGTGCATTCATAACGTCATCATATTTTAAGACATTTTTACGAATACTAAAGTTTCTACCTTCTACTTTCTTTTGTGCATTTTCAACTGCTTTTGATATAATTTTAGAATCAATTGGCATATTTTCATCTGCACCTAATGAATTATATACTTTTGTAATTGTATCTCCACCAAAGATTTTCATTAAATCATCATCTAAGGCAATATAGAATTTAGACTCTCCAACATCTCCTTGACGTCCTGAACGTCCTCTTAACTGGTTATCAATTCTTCTTGATTCATGTCTTTCTGTTCCGATTATCTTTAATCCACCAGCATCAATTACCTTCTCTTTTTCTTCCTTAATTTGTTCATCGTATTTATCTACTAGTTCTTTAAATTGTTTTCTAGCATTTAAAATATCTTCATTGTCTGTTTCATAATAGGTATTTGCTTCTTCGATAAGTTCATGTGCAATTTTCTTTCTTCTCATTTCTTCTTTTGCTAAAAATTCACTATTTCCACCTAAGATAATATCGGTACCACGTCCTGCCATGTTTGTTGCAATGGTTACTGCTCCAAATTTACCTGCTTGTGCAACAATTTCTGCTTCTTTTTCATGATATTTGGCATTTAATACTTCATGCTTGATACCTTCTTGTTTTAGCAATTTGCTTAATTTTTCTGATTTTTCAATTGATACTGTACCTACTAGAACTGGTTGACCTTTTTCATGACTTTCTTTAATACTTTTTACAATTGCTTTGAATTTTGCATTCTCATTTTTATATATAACATCATTTTCATCTTTACGAATCATTGGTTTATTTGTAGGAATTTCTACAACATCTAAGTTATAAATTTCCTCAAACTCTGCTTCTTCTGTCATGGCAGTACCTGTCATACCAGATAATTTATCATACATTCTAAAGTAATTTTGGAATGTAATGGTTGCCAATGTTTTTGATTCATCTGCAATTTTTACATGTTCTTTAGCTTCAATTGCTTGATGTAATCCATTGTTATATCTTCTTCCATACATGATACGACCTGTAAATTCATCAACAATTAGGACTTCTCCATCTTTTACGATATAGTCAATATCTTTTTTCATAACACCATGTGCTCTTAAAGCTTGGTTAACATGATGTACTAATGTTGAGTTTTCTAAGTCATTGAAGTTTTCTAACCCAAATGCTTCTTCTGCTTTTTTAAT
>CALXJS010000053.1 GCA_944388685.1 uncultured Clostridia bacterium
CTAAATTCGTTTTTAGCGTTGTCAAACTTCTCAAAAATATTTTCAATATACAAAAGTATTATTTCAAATATTTTTGCTCGTTTTCCTAGCTAAAATTCGAATTTATTAAATTTTATTGTTTGGATAAATTTTATTTTGTAATTTTTAAATTTTGATTCAAAATGTACAGATTGCCGTTTTCAATCAAACATTTTATAAATTATCATTAAAATCGTTAAGATGTGCATTTTGGATTAGTCAGTACGGGTTGAAGGCGTACAATGGTACGTCGAAATCTGGACTGGATAACCAAAATGTACAGATTGATGATTTTAATGGTAATTTTACCATTTGTAGTGTGCGAAAGCCTTATTAGCTTCAGCCATTCTATGTGTATCTTCTTTCTTCTTAAATGCTCCACCGTTTCCGTTTACAGCATCAATTAATTCACCTGCTAATTTTTCAGCCATTGTTTTTTCATGTCTGTTTCTAGCATAAGTTACGATCCATCTTAAACCTAAAGTTTGTCTTCTTTCTGGTCTAATCTCTAATGGAACTTGGTATGTTGCACCACCAACTCTTCTTGCTTTAACTTCAAGAACTGGCATAACATTCTCCAATGCCGCTTCAAAAACCTCTAATGGATTTTTTCCTTCTTTCTCTTTTATGATGTCAAATGCATCATATACGATTTTTTGAGCCACAGATTTTTTACCATTTAGCATGATATTATTTACTAATTTAGTAACAACCTTGCTATTATAAATTGGATCAGGTAAAACATCTCTTTTTGCTACATATCCTTTTCTTGGCACTATTCTTCCCTCCTTAAATTATCTTTGTCAGGGGATACATCCTTTTTAATAGATATCTCACTTGGGTTAAGGTATGTCCCTTTCCCTTGTGAATCTATAAAGTCATATTCGATGTTTCCTCCTTTATTGAATACTTATATAAGTATTCTAGGTACTCTGAAAAGTTTCCTTTCCCGTATAGTGCTATATATTCTATCTAAATTTAAGTACCTTAAAGTTTAGTAAGAGTACAAGCACTAATTCTTTTTCAATTATTTTTCTTTTTGCTTCAAAACCTCAGATTCTAAAAAACGAATCAAAGCAAGTTGCTGCTTTCAATTTGTTTTTCTATTTTTTTGGTTTTTTAGCTCCATATTTAGAACGCGCTTGCATTCTATCTTTAACACCTGCTGTATCTAATGTTCCTCTAATGATATGGTATCTAACACCTGGAAGGTCTTTTACCCTACCACCTCTAATTAATACAACACTGTGCTCTTGTAGGTTATGACCGATACCTGGAATATATGAAGTAACTTCATAACCATTTGAAAGTCTAACTCTGGCAACTTTTCTTAAAGCTGAGTTTGGCTTTTTAGGTGTAACTGTTTTAACAACTGTACAAACTCCTCTTTTTTGTGGAGCTCTGTTGTTTGTTAATCTCTTATTTTTTGAGTTCCATCCATGTTGTAATGCTGGAGATTTTGATTTTGTTACTCCTGTTTGTCTTCCTTTTCTTACTAATTGATTAATTGTTGGCACTTAAATTTCACCTCCTGTTTTATAATTTCTAATTTATTCTATATGAAAATATTTTGTCATATTTTTGAAATATTTGTTTCATATAAAATAAATATACCGTTACGGAATTGCATATTACATGCAATCTATCATAACGGTATATATTTTATCATCTTTCATATCATAAGTCAATGAATTTTTTTATTTTATTTTATGTACTTGTCAATTTTAGTTACAGTTCAGTATAAAAAATCTTTTAAACTTTCTAAACTTCTTTCTGCTAATTTCATATATCTTGCTTTTTTATCTTTTATTTTCTTTCCTTCTAATTCCGGTAAAATCCCAAAATTCGCATTCATTGGCTGGAATTTCGTATTTGGTGTTGAAATATATTTGGCTAATGCACCAATCACCGTATATTCAGAAAAAGTCAATTTACTTTTTATTTTTGGTTCTGCAGTTAATAAATCAGATGAATCATTTGTATTAAACTTTTCCTCTTTTTGCTGTATGTTACTTTCTTTTGATATATCCATACTTTCACTTTGCATACTTTTAAACTGAAGTACAGTATTTAAACCCGCCACCATTCCAGAAGAAATGGATTCTACATACCCTTCTACACCTGTAATTTGTCCTGCAAAATAGATATTGTGGTTACTTTTTAAATGATAGGTTTCGTCTAATAATTCCGTAGCATTAATATAGGTATTTCTATGCATAACACCATATTTTACAAATTCTGCATTTTCTAGTCCTGGTATCATAGAAAATACTCTTTTTTGTTCTCCAAATTTCAAATTGGTTTGAAATCCAACCATATTATACATACTACCTTGTTTATCATCTTGTCTTAATTGTACAACAGCATATGGTCTTCTTCCTGTTCTTGGATCATCAAAACCGACTGGTTTTAATGGTCCAAATCGTAATGTATCGATTCCTCTTTTTGCCATAATTTCAATTGGCATGCATCCTTCGAAAATTTCTCTTTTTTCAAAGTCATGTAAAGTAACAACTTCTGCATTAATCAATTCTTTCACAAAAGTTTCATATTCTTCTTGATTCATTGGAAGATTAATATAACTTTGTGTTTCTTGTTCCTCTTCTAATCGTTTTCTCCACTCTTCGATTGTTTCTTCTTTTTTCTTTTCTTGTGCATATCTATCTCCGTAAAAGGCAATATCAAAATTTATACTATCTTTGTTAATGATTGGAGCTGCTGCATCATAGAAATATAACTTATCTTGGCTAGTCAGCTTTTGAATCTGTTTTGCCAAACCACCTGAAGTCAATGGTCCTGTGGCAATAATGACAATCCCCTCTTCTGCCATCTTTTCTATATCTGTTATTTCTTCATGTATCACTTCTATATTTTCATTTCCTTCAATTACCTTCGTTACTTTTTCTGAAAAAAACTCTCTATCTACAGCTAATGCTTGTCCGGCAGGCACACTGGTTTCATCCGCTATTTTAATTAGTAAAGAATCTAATCTTCGTAATTCCTCTTTTAGCAATCCACATGCATTTGTTAACAAATTAGATTTAAAAGAATTACTACATACAATCTCTGCTAAATTTTGATTACTATGTGCTGGGGAGAATTTTACGGGTTTCATTTCATATAATTTTACATGTATGCCTCTTTTGGCAATTTGATAAGCAGCTTCCGTACCAGCTAATCCACCACCTATTATAGATATATACTTTTTCATCTTGTCTCCTCACGTTTCTCTTTTTCTGTACTTTCATTATTAAGTCTACTTTTTTTTAAATCTTGTTCTTTTCTGAATTCTTTAATATCCACCTCTTCTACAGAGTATGTTTCAATATACGTCTTTCTATGCTTTAGATACTGTAATTCCTTTTTCATTCTGTCATATAGACTTTCATCTATATCTATTGCTTCTAATTTCATTGTTTTTAATATATTTATTATTCTAGTTATCGCATGTATTTCTTCATCTATTCCTTTTTTAGTGATTTTTTCATATAGTTCTCTTTCTTCTTTCAATTGTCTTTTTAATAAGATCTCTCTTTTTTGGTCCTCTTGATTGTCAAACTTTTGAAAATTATTTTCTTCCATAGACTTTTTCCTCCTACTCTTCAAACAACCTCATAATATCTTCTTTAGACAACTTATTAATAAATGAAGTCTTTGTACTAAGCATATTATCCATCAATTCTGCCTTTCTTTGTTGCAATTCATATATTTTCTCTTCTATCGAATTTTTTGTAATCAATTTATACACTTGCACATTATTTTTTTGTCCAATTCGATATGCTCTATCTGTCGCTTGGTTTTCCGTGGATATATTCCACCACGGATCGTAATGTATAACCATATCTGCTCCTGTTAAGTTTAGTCCTGTTCCCCCTGCTTTTAGAGATATTAAAAAGACTTTGATATTTGGATTTTCATTAAATTCATCTACCAAATCTATTCTCTCATCTACTTTTGTTGCTCCTGTTAATTTAAAATATTTGATATTTGACTTTTGCAATTGTTTTTCTATAATGGGAAACATAGATGTATAGCCAGAAAATAGTAAAATTTTGTGGTTTCCTTTTACAGCATCTTCGATTATTTCCATGCATTGATTTAATTTACTGCTTCCGCCTGCATAATCTTTAATAAATAGACTTGGATGACAACATATTTGGCGCAATCTTGTTAATACAGATAAGATTTTGATATGACTTTTTTCAATTCCGTTTAAGTTGATTTCTTCTGCTACTTCTTCTTTAGCTTGGGCTAAATAAGAAACATATAATTTTTTTTGTTCTTCCTCCATTTCATTATGTAGAACCGTTACTGTTTTTTCTGGTAATTCTGTTAATACTTCTGCTTTGGTTCTCCTTAAGATGAATGGTTCTATTAACATTTTTAATTTACTCATTGCTTGTGTATTATTTTCTTTTACAATTGGCGTTTCATAAAGTGTTTTAAATTTCTTGTATGAAAATAGATAGCCTGGCATGATATAGTCAAATATGGACCACAATTCTGCCAATGAATTTTCTATTGGCGTTCCCGTTAAAGCATATCTTGTTTCAGCATTTATCTTTTTGATAGCTTTCGCATTTTGTGTATTGCTGTTTTTTAAGTATTGTGCCTCATCTGCAATAATATATCGAAATTGATAATTTTTATCTTTGTATAAGTCAATATCTCTTTTTAATAAATCATAAGAGGTTATAACTAAATCATAGTTTTCAATTTCTGCAATTTTTCGTTTTCTTTCTGCTAATGTTCCATTGATTACCAAAGTTTGTAGATCTCCTGCAAACTTTTCTGCTTCATTTTGCCAGTTTAATGCCAAAGAACTTGGAGATATAACTATACTGGTTTTTCTTTCTTGTTTATCTGTTTTTTGAACATAGTCTAAGATAACAGACAACATTTGTATTGTTTTTCCTAGTCCCATATCATCTGCTAATATGCCACCAAATTTATATTTATCTAATGTTTTTAACCACTTAAATCCTATTTTTTGATAATATCTTAATGTGTTTTCTAAGATTTCTGGTATTTTAACTTCATTATTGTCATTTTCTTTGTTTAGTTCACCCACAATATTTCTGTAATTTTCATTTTTAACAACTTGGTTACCTTTTGTTCCTTTTAATAATTCTTCTAGATATAGGCTTCTATACATTGGAAGTTTTACTTCTCCTTCTTCCAGGTCTTTATAGTCTATATCCATTCCTGTTACCAATTTATCAATAAAATCCAATTCCTTGTTATCTTCTAATTCTAGAAAACTACCATCTTTTAGTCGATAATATTTTTTCTTAAGTTCATATTTTTGCATAATCTTTTCTAGTTCTTTGATATTAATATCCAAATTGCTTAGGTCTACAGAAAGTAGATTATTTTCAATTTTTACCCCTACTGTTCCCATTTTGGGTTGTCTAATCTGCTTTTTCTTAAAATTTTCTGTTACCAAAACCTCAAAATGTTGCATATAATAATTAATATCTTGGGTTAAAAATTGATAAATTTTATCATTATCTGGTAAGATAAATCGTAAATTTTTTACATCAAGCATAAATCCTGTTTTTCGGAAAATGTTCAATGCTTTCGTTTCTTTTATCATATTTCTTGGTATGTCAATTTTTTGTTTTTCGTCTAAAGGATTAAATTCTTGATTATCATAACAAAATTTTACATCTGCTACCAAATAGTCATTTTTATCAAAATCTAAATACACTTTTGTTATTAAGGTTTTGGGTTTATATTTTTCAATTTCTTCTTCAGAAATGTTTTCTAACTTGATAGCATTTTTTACTTTGGGAATAATAACAGAAAATAGTTGTGATAATTCTTCTGTTCCTAGTTTTACTTCTGTCATATAATTTTGTCTAAAAATTTCTAAAAGTTTCAAATTTGCTTTTTCAAACTTTTTGTTGCAACGATATATTTTGTGCTCATCCAGTACATATTTATATTCTTTCCCTTGTAATATGGAAACTTTATAAATTTCTACATTGGGAATAATCTCATAACTCTCTTTGTCTAGCTTTACAAGTTTAAATTGGATATCTGGTTGTTCTTCTGTAAATTCAATTTCGGTTTGCTTATATTCTTTTTGAAAGCTAATCTTTTTTCCATTTAAAATTTCAAATAAGTCGTCTAATCCGCTATTGCTTAAAATGATACTGGTTTCACTTAAAGCATTCCCATAAAATCGGTAATTGCTATTGGAATTTGAATTGGCATATTTGATAATCTCTGCATATTTCATTAAAAAGTCTAAAAGTGGTAAACTTTCTTTTTCAAAGCTTTCTCTCGTATGAACAAATTGTAATTTTTGTCCATAACGGTATAATTCTTTATTTAACATTCTTGTATAAAAATCAGATAAATTTTTAATTTTATACATTCGTTTATTTCCAACTTTAAATTCTACCTTGATATCGCCTGTAAACTTGTCATAAAAAATCTCTGGTTCTAACTTAATGGTCCCTTGTTCTTTTAACTCGCTTTCCTCTTCTTCAATCCCTTCGATTTCTTCATTATAAAAAATATTTACAATTTGTTTAAATCCCCTATATCTATCATAGCTTGAAGGTGACTTATACTCTGTTGTAGCTTCATTTTCTGTACTTTTTTCACTTTCTATAGCATTTTCTGTATCGATAAATTTTAAAACCGTTGCCAATGTATGTTTGCATATGCCATAATACTTATGATAATCTGGACATGTACAAGTAATATCCTCCACTTCCCCGTTTTGTACAAGAATATATGTATGGTATTCCTCATTACCATACACACTTCCTTTTATCTCAAAATTAAATTGATTTTGATATTCAAAATCAATAATGTCTACACGACCCTCTTCTTTATATTCGCGTGCTTTTTTTGTTCTATCTATTCCTGCATCATCACACAAATTCTCAATTATATTTCTATTTATCAACATATTTTTTACCTCTCACTTGGCAAAAAATTATATACCATTTGAGGATTTTTTTCAAGTATTTTTCTGGTAGTTTTTATAAAAAGTTGCCAAAAATAAACATTCCCCACAATTTAACATTGTAGGGATCTATTTCTTTACAGTATTGCTATTACCGCTTTTTTTTTATTATTTTTATCATAATAAGATGCAATCAATTCGTCAAGTTCTACACTTAATTTATAGATAATATGATAGTCTTTGCCTTCTTCTATACTTTTATTCAATTTATCTCGCAATTTACAAATTTCATCATTTAACATATCTATCTCTCCTTTTCTAAAGTTATCTTTCGTATATCTATAAATTACCATATAAAACCATTATAGTCAAGCAATTTCAATTGTTTTAGCCAATTTTCGTATGACGTTTTTTTACATTTTTCGACAGTTAGAAGTGAAAAAAAACAGTATTATTTATTTTATACTATAATACTGTTTTTTCTCTATTCTTTTTCAACACATCTTTTTTTAATTTCTGACAATAGAAATCACCATTTTATTCTCATTAAATACATCTTCTAACAGTTGCATCAAATTTTCTACACAAATCTTATCTATTTGTTCTAAATATTCAAAACTATTTACACCTTTAAAGTAATTTGTTAGGAACATTCTTGCTATATTTCCGACATCATTATATTCTTCTATATATTCACCATATATTTTCTTTTTTATACGTTGGAAATCTTTCTGATTAATTCCATTTTTCTTAAAATTTTGTATTTGATTCTTTATTCTTGAAAATACTTCTTCTGGTTTATTTGATTGTCCTGAAATTAATATATGTGCATAACTTTTAGAAACTTCATAACTAAATCCAATTCCTCCAGAAATAATCCCTTCATTATACAATGTTTCATATACATTAGAACTCTTTCCTACAAGAAGTTCCAATAAAATTTGCATTGAAATTTCTTTTTGAACAATTTCATTACTTTCCATATTCTCAAGAGGTTTGTCTTTTATACCTATTGTATACATAGGTTGGCTAACTTCTAGTTTTTCTTCTATCTTTTCCTTTACAATGCTCTCTGGCTCTTCAGGATATATTCTTTTAATTTCACCAATTGGTTTTGTTGTTTTTAATCTTTTTTTAACTTCTTCCAATAATGTTTCTGGTTCAAAATCACCACATATCACCATAACCATATTTTCAGGATTATAAAATGTATAATAACATTTATATAAAATATCTTTATCTATTTTACTAATAGAATCTATTGTTCCTACAATATCTATTTTTACTGAATGATTATGATACATAGCTTTCATTGCATTTAAATATACTCGCCAATCTGGGTAATCATCATACATCATAATTTCTTGCCCAATAATTCCTTTTTCTTTTTCTACATTTTCATCTGTAAAATATGGATTTTGAACATAATTCATTAATTCATCCATGGCTTCATAAAAATTAGTTGTTCCCTCAAATAAATATGCTGTATGGTCATTTGTTGTATAAGCATTGGCCTCTACTCCTAATGCTGTTAATACATCTAAACTATTGGTTCCATTTTCTTGTTCAAACATCTTATGTTCAAGAAAATGTGCTACACCTTCTGGCACTTTCGTTTCTTCTTTTTCTCCTGGCACAACAAATATATTATCATTTGATCCATAATATGTTCCCCATATCATATATTTCTTTCTCATACCTTTCTTAGGTATAATAATAACAGGCATTCCATTTTCTAATTTCTCAAAGAATATTTTTTCTTTGACTTTTAAATTTTCTATGACTTGCATTCATTTCTCTCCTTCATATTCTTAAGATTCATTTTTTAAAAAATACGTTATACTAATCTGTACCTGATTAGCTATCTTTATCACATTTTCTTTTTTTACATTTTCAATTTTCTTTATATACGCTTCTATGCTGTTTTTATTATTAGATAATTCTTGTCCAAAATAATAGGTTATTCCTGTGTCTTGCTCATCATCTATTGTATGAATAATCGCTATAATAGATTTTTTAGCATTTTCTAATTCCTCTTCTGTAAAATTTCCTTTTTTCATGTCTTCTATTTGTGTTTTTATTAACTGTACTGCCTTTTCATAATTCGCTATTTCTATTCCACAATTTATAAATATATTGTCTTTATATCGAAAATAACTTGAACTTGCAGCATATGCTAAATTTGCTTTTTCTCTAACATTTTGAAATATTTTAGAATTTGCACTTCCACCTAAAATATTATTATAAACCAATGCGACATATTTTTCTTCTTCATTTTCGGAATTTACGGATAATCCCATTACTAATTTTCCCTGCGTAACATCCATTTTCTCTATAATTTCACCTGGTCTATTTTCATTTTTCTCATTTTGTAGTTGATATTTTGCATCTCTTTCTATTAGATTTTGAATATTATGATTTGCTTTTATCAAATCTACTGTATCTTCTAATATGTTTCCCGAAATCCATATATCTATTTTACATGTGTTTATCATTTCTTTATAGCGCTCATATAAGTTTTTGGCATTTATAGTTTCTAAGTCTTCTACATACCCAAACTTATACAATCCAAAAGCTTTATTCTTATACCATTCTTCGATGCATCTATCTAATGCATATCTTGCTTTATTATCTATTTTTCCTTCGATTCTTTTTTTCATATTTATTTTTTCTTGTTCCACATATTCCTTCTTGAATGCATCATTTTCTATTAATGGATTGAAAACAATTTCAAATAAATTGTCAACAGATGCCTTTAACATATTTTCATCCTGTTGTGGTAGAAATTGATCATTTACACTTTCAATATAAAATTTCATTACTTGATTGTCCCCTGTTTTATCTACTCCACAATCAAAACTTGCACCATACAATTCTTCTAATTTTTTGCTTATCTCTTCTTGTGTTTTCATTGTATTAGTTCCTCTTCTTAACACTGCAGAAATTAATGCATTGGCAGTTACAGTTTCTCTTTGTAAACCAGTTGTTAAAAACACGGCAATTAAATTTGTTTTAAACTTATCCGTTTTTAATATATGCAATTTTATTCCTTTTTTTATATTATTTTCTATATATTCCATAATTCTCCTTTCTTATACAAATATATTATATTTTTTCTTATTTATTATATTGGTCAATCATTTTCTCACCTGTAAATGATTTTTATTTTTTTAAAAATCCGTTTATAATATAAGATTATCTTTAGTATTATACATTTTTTTAACTTTATTCATTTTAGTTGATAAGTAATTATCCCCCGGCTTAGCCGGGGGCTTTTTACTCATAACGCCTAAAAGGCTACGTTACAAGCAGAGCCTC
>CALXJS010000054.1 GCA_944388685.1 uncultured Clostridia bacterium
GTTATCTTCCATCATTTCTGGTCTTTGTCTTTCAAATTTCTTTGCAATACATGGCATTACTGAAACTACATAGATTTTTTCTGGGTCTAATCCTTCTCTTTTTGCATAATAGGTTTTTAAAATGGCTCCAAACATTTCATGAGGAGATTTACAACTAGATAGATGTGGTAATAATTCCGGATAATTCATTTCTATATATTTTACCCATCCTGGACTACAAGAAGTAATCATTGGTAAATTATCATTTTTTGTAAATCTTTCTATAAACTCATTTGCTTCTTCCATAATTGTAAGGTCAGCACCTGTGTTGGTATCAAATACTCTATCGAAGCCTAATCTCTTTAGAGCTGTTACCATTTTTCCTACTACATTTGTACCTATTGGCATTCCAAATTCTTCTCCAAGTGCTACTCTAACTGCTGGTGCTGTCTGCACAATAACGGTTGTATCTGGGTCTTTTAATTTTACCCATACATCATTAATCGTTTCTTTTTCATGTAATGCACCTGTTGGACATGCCTCTATACATTGACCGCAGAATGTACAGTTAACATCATTTAAACTATGGTCTCCCACGGTTGATATACATGATTCAAAACCTCTATTAATACAATCAATAGCGCCTATTTTTTGAACATTCTTACATGCTGCCACACATCTTCTACATAAAATACATTTATTAAAATCTCTAACAATAGATGGAGATAGGTCATCTATTTTATGCTCTGTTCTTTCTCCTTCAAATTCAATGTTTAAAACATTAAATTTTGTGGCTAATGCTTGTAACTCACAATTTCCTGAACGTGTGCAAGTTAAGCAGTCTTTAGCATGATTTGAAATTATCAAATCTAGAATAACATGCCTTGCTTCTAATACATTTGGCGTATGTGTATGGACAACCATGCCTTCTTCCACTGTTTGGATACAAGAGGTTGCAAATCCCCTTCTTCCTTCAACTTCAACAATACACATTCTACAATCTCCAACTTCATTGATGTCTTTTAAAAAGCATAATGTTGGGATATCAATTCCTGCTTTTTTAGCAGCATTTAAAATTGTTGTTCCTTTAGGTACTGTTATTTTTTGATTGTCAATTATTAAATTAACCATTTCTTTTTCCATATTCACATCTCTCCATTTTAAATTAATCTATATTGATTATGAATTTTAATTTTTATATTTAATCACTAAAACACTCTGTTTTTTTAATGTTTCATATGATTTTATAATATTTTAATTTAGGTCTGTCCCTTTTGGTCTCATTTTGAAACGATTTGGCACGTCCCTAATTGCCTATTGCATGGAATGGACAACTTGCAATACATGTACCACATTTAATACATTTTTCTTGGTTGATAATTCTTTTGTCTCTTCCTGAACCGTCTATGGCATTTACTGGACAATGTTTTTGGCATAAGCCACAACCTTTACATTTTTCTTCATTAATTGTAATTTTTGCCATTGCTTTACATTCTAGTGTTCGACATTCTTTTTGGATAGCATGTTGTCTAAATTCTTCTCTAAAATATTTTAGAGTACTTACAACTGGGTTTGGTGCTGTTTGCCCTAATCCACAGATACTTGCTTTTTGAATGTTGACTGCTAATTTTTCTAGTTTATAGATATCTAGTTCGTCTCCTTCTCCATCACATAGTCTCTCTAAGATTTCTAGCATTCTTTTTGTTCCAATTCTACAAGGTGTACATTTTCCACAACTCTCGCTTACAGTAAAGTCTAGATAGAATTTAGCTAAAGCTACCATACATTTTGTATCATCCATGACGATTAATCCACCTGAACCCATCATAGAACCAATTTCTTTTAGAGATTCATAATCAATTGGTGTATCTAGATGTTCTTTAGGTATACATCCTCCTGAAGGTCCACCTGTTTGGGCAGCTTTAAAATCTCTTCCATTTGGAATTCCACCACCAATGTCATAGATAATTTCTCTTAAGGTTGTTCCCATTGGTACTTCTACTAATCCAATATTATTAACATTTCCACCCAAAGCAAATACTTTTGTTCCTTTTGAGCTTTGGGTTCCAATTGAAGAATACCACTTAGCACCTTTTAGGATAATTTGGGCAATATTTGCATATGTTTCAACATTATTAATTAAAGTTGGTTTTCCCCATAATCCTGATTGTGCTGGATATGGTGGTTTTACTCTTGGTTGCCCTCTTTTTCCTTCAATAGATTCTAGTAATGCAGTTTCTTCTCCACATACAAAGGCTCCTGCACCTAATCGAATTTCTATATCAAAACTAAAATCTGTTCCAAAAATGTTTTCTCCCAATAGTCCATATTCTCTTGCTTGCTCGATGGCAATTTTTAATCTTTGAACTGCAATTGGATATTCTGCTCTAACATAGATATATCCTTTATTTGCTCCAATAGCATATCCTGCAATTTCCATTGCTTCTAATACAGAATGAGGATCTCCTTCTAAGATACTTCTATCCATGAAAGCACCTGGGTCTCCTTCATCAGCATTACAAACCACATATTTTTGGTCTCCTTCTGACGCTTTGGTAAGTTCCCATTTCTTACCTGTAGGGAAACCTGCGCCTCCTCTACCTCTTAAGCCAGATTCTTTTACAACATCAATGACCTCATCTTGTGTCATTTCTTTTAATACTTTTTCTAAGGCTTTATATCCATCAAATGCTATGTACTCGTCAATATCTTCTGGATTGACAACACCACAGTTTTTAAGGGCAATTCTTTTTTGTTTTTTGTAAAAGTTTAATTCATCTAAACTATTGACAACTGTTCCATCTATATCTTTGCAAAGTAATCTTTCTACTCTTTCCCCTTTAACAATATGGGTATCAATAATTTCTTCACAATCTTCTGGTGTAACCATTGCATAAAAAGTATCTTCTGGTCTGATAATAACAATTGGACCCTTAGCACAAAGACCAAAACAACCTGTTTTAATAACTCTTACATTCGTAATATTTTTTTCTTTTAATATTTTTCTAAAGTTCTCCAAAATTTGAGGAGATTTTGAAGAAGTACAACCAGTACCATGACATACCAAAATATGTTTCTCTCTTGTATCTGCTTTTGTATTTACTCTTAAATCTAATTCTTTTCTTTTTTCTTCTCTAATTTTGTGAATTTCTTCTAGACTTTTCATACTTTCCTCCTTTTGTCCAATTGGGGACGTTTCTGTTTGAGACATTTTTATGTAAATTAGTTTGTTTTCTCACTTCCATTTATAATTCCATCCAAAACTTCATCTAATTTTTTAACCGTTGCTTTTCCGTATACTTCGCCATTTACAGTAAAAACTGGTGCTAAACCACACGCTCCGACACATCTTGTTTCTTCTATAGAAAATAGACCATCTTTTGTCGTTTCGCCTGGTTCAATTTGTAATCTTTCTTTTAATCTATCCATGATTTTTTGAGAACCTTTTACATAACATGCTGTTCCCAAACATACTGCAACATTATATTTTCCTTTAGGTTTTAGGGTAAATCTCGAATAAAACGTTATGACTCCGTAAATTTCTGCCATTGGAATATTTAAAAATTCTGAAAGTTCTTTTTGTGCATTTTGTGGAATATATCCATAATGCTCTTGTACTTCGTTTAACATTTGAATTAAATTATCTTTTATAGGTAAATATTCGTCAAACAATTTTTGCATAAATTCATCCCTTTTAGGACTACCGCATTGACATTTGTTTTCGCTCATTTCAATACCTCCTCGTATATATTATTGCGTAACTACATAAATTATATCAGACTAAATTTTTTTATACAAGTTTTTTTCTATTTTATATTGACTTTTTTGTCGAAAAATGGGAAAATTTAATTATGAAGTTTATGAAAGGGGGATTTATTTATGGGATATTATGATTATTATTCTTCTTATCCAAATTATAGTGACTATTATGATTACGGGTATTCTGTCGCAGATGCCTCTGTATTTTCTGCTTTGTGGGCAATTTTCGGGGCATTCCTAGGAGTTATGATTGTAATTGCTCTAGTTGTTGCTATATTGCAATTAGCTGGAATGTGGAAAGTTTTCACAAAAGCTGGAGAAAAAGGATGGAAATGTATTATACCGATTTATAATTTAGTCATTTTATTTAGAATTTCTGGACTTTCTCCATGGATTATCTGCGGTTATTTGTTAGCATTTATTCCTGTAATTGGATGGCTGATTTCTTTAGGAATTACCATCTACCAATGTAATTCTTTGGCAAAAGCTTTTGGAAAAGATGTAGGTTACACAATTGGACTAATACTTCTTCCAACAATTTTCTATATGATTTTAGGCTTTGGTAAATCTCAATATGTTGGAAATGGAGGTTTCTCAACTGCCAGCACTTCTTATCAAGGAGATGGTGTTGTGAACGTTTCTGAAAAACCTGTTGATGAACCACCAACAAATAATGATGAAGATAATTCTAATTTGTAATAATCATCAAAGCAATGCAATGTTTTCGAATAGAAAAAAAGACTGTACACAACTTATTAAAATTGTAAGTGTACAGTTTTTTTGTATTTTTATTGTGAAAAATGTCGAATATTGCGACGAAAAGTGAAAATAATATCATTTTATTTCCTGTTTTTTCCATTTTTTATGCTATAATTTAATCCTAAGGTTTGTAGTGATTGCTGTGCCTTTCATCGGAGAAAGGAGCGTGATTCCCGATGAATAAATATTTGTACTGTATGGTGAAAAGTTCACCAAATAAATTATATCAAGAAGTCTTTTTAACAGAAGAAGATAAGGACTTCTTGAAAACGAATAATATTTACTATAAAAATGGCGAAAATGGTAAATACATAGTAGGGATTTTCCAGCTGCGAGCTTTACTCACACTGTAAGATTCCTTGTAACTCGTTGACTGCACAGCAATCTTATAAATCCCCTCGAAAATTTTCGAGGGCTTTTTTTGTTGAAAAGGAAAAACGATTTTTCCTCTTCAACAAAAAAACAATGTTGTACAGAAAAATCGATTTTTTCTTATTCCGAAACTAGTTTTTCGAGTTCTTTAATTTTATCACGCAATTCAGCAGCCTTTTCAAATTCCATTTCAGCAGCATACTTCAACATCTCGTCTGTTAATTTTGTAATTGTATCTTTAATATCCTCTTCTTTTTCCAATTTATATTCTACACCAATATCATCTGTAATGGTAACCTTAATCGTATCACGTACAGATTTTCTAATCGTTTTTGGTGTTATATGATGTTCTTTATTATATGCTTCCTGTATTCTTCTTCTCCTGTTTGTTTCTGAAATAGCTTTTTCCATACTTTCGGTTAATTCGTCTGCATACATAATAACTGTTCCATCTGTATTTCTAGCAGCCCTTCCAATGGTTTGAATTAAAGATCTTTCTGAACGTAAAAATCCTTCTTTGTCAGCGTCCAATATGGCAACCAAAGATACTTCTGGAATATCCAAACCTTCTCTTAATAGGTTAATACCAACTAACACATCAAATTCTCCTAGACGAAGATTCCTAATAATTTCCATTCTTTCTAATGTTTTTGTATCTGAATGCATATAGGTTACTTTAATATCTAATCCTTTTAAATAATCTGTTAAATCTTCTGCCATCTTTTTGGTTAAAGTTGTTACTAAAACCCTTTCATTTTTCTCAACTCTAATACGAATTTGCTCTAGCAAGTCATCAATTTGATTTGCTACTGGTTTTACTTCAATTTTAGGGTCTAGTAATCCTGTTGGTCTAATAATTTGTTCTACAATATTATCCTTACTATGTTCTTTCTCGTAATCTCCTGGTGTCGCACTAACAAATATAACTTGATTTAATTTCTTTTCAAATTCTTCAAAAGTTAATGGCCTATTGTCAAATGCAGAAGGCAAACGAAATCCATAATTAACCAATGATTCTTTTCGTGAATGATCTCCATTATACATTGCTCTTACTTGTGGAATAGTTGCATGTGATTCATCAATCAATAATAAGAAATCTTTTGGAAAATAATCAAACAAGGTATATGGTGGACTTCCTGGTTTTCTACCACTAATATGTCTTGAATAGTTTTCAATTCCTGAACAAAATCCAGTTTCTTTCATCATTTCAATATCAAAATTGGTTCTTTCTTCTATTCTTTGTGCTTCAATTAATTTATTATGGTCTTTAAAATATTGAATTCTTTCTTCCAATTCTTCCTCAATTGTGGTAATGGCCCTCTCCATTTTGCTTTTAGTTGTTACATAATGAGAAGCTGGAGAAATCAGAACATGGCGTCTAGTTCCTATTGTTTTTCCTGTTAATGGATTGATTTCTACCAATTTTTCGATTTCATCTCCCCAAAATTCTACCCTAATGGCAGATTCGGATTGGTCAGATGGATAAATTTCTACAATATCTCCTTTTGCCCTAAATGTTCCTCTTTTAAAATCAATCTCATTCCTTGTATATTGCATGGTAACTAATTTTTTCAAGACCTCATCTCTTCCCTTTTGCATGCCTGGTCTTAAAGATAACATCATTTCTTGATAATCTTCTGGGTCTCCTAAACCATAAATACAAGAAACAGAAGCTACAATAATGACATCTCTCGTTTCAAATAAAGATAGTGTCGCAGAGTGTCTTAGCTTATCTATTTCGTCATTTACAGATGAATCTTTTTCTATATACGTATCTGATTGTGGGATATAACTTTCTGGCTGGTAATAATCATAATATGAAACAAAATATTCCACATTATTTTCTGGAAAAAACTCTTTGAATTCGGAATACAGTTGTCCTGCTAATGTCTTATTATGTGCTAAAACAAGTGTTGGTTTTTGTACTTTTTGAATAATATTTGCCATTGTGAATGTTTTTCCAGAACCTGTAACACCAAGTAATGTTTGGAATTTTTTTCCCTCTTCTACCCCTTTTGATAAATATTCAATTGCTTGTGGTTGGTCTCCTGTTGGTTTATATTCTGAATGTAATTTGAACATGTTTTCCTCCTATTCTAACTTTCTAATGTCTTCTCCTAATATCTTTAAGTAATCTTTTTCAGCCGTTGTCAAATGATTTTTCATATATTTATCATATTCTTGGTGTGCTTTTTCTAATGCTTTTTTATGTGATACTGTGCCTTTATTATTTAAAATATCTTTTCTTGTCATCTTAAGGAAACTATCTAATTCATTTATCCAATCTTTCATTGTCATTGCATGCATACTCAAAGCATTAATTTCAGCCACATCTAAATATGCTGACACCATTCTATTTAGTATTTGTAATTCTTGTTCTGTTAAATAATTCTTAGCAACTTCTGTTTCTGCTCTTGTCGGTATATCTCCTTTAAAATTTGTTAATCCAATATTTTCCTTATTACTATCTACTCTGTTATATATAACTTCTGCTGCCGTATTTCCATGAACTGCATAATGCATTTTATTCTGAACTGTTTTAAAAAACTGTTTTGTTAATTCATTATTTGCATCATAGTCTATACTTGTAGCATAGATATCTAGTATTTTTCTCCAAAATACTTTTTCTGATGAACGAATATCTCTAATTTTTTCAAGTAACTCTTCAAAATATATTCCACCACCATTATTTTTCATTCTATCACTATCAAGGTTATATCCTTTTATTAGATATTCTTTTATTAATTTATTTGCCCATATTCTAAATTGTGTACCACGAATTGATTTTACTCTATACCCTACTGATATTATTAAATCTAAATTGTAAAATTTAGTATTGTAATTTTTTCCATCCTTTGCAGTTGTCAAGGATTCCTTTACAACTGAATTTTCTTCTAATTCTCTTTCTTTGAAAATATTTTGTATATGTCCACTTATATTTTGCTTTGTAGTATTAAATAATTCAGCCATTGCATTTTGGGTTAACCATACATTTTCATCTTCTAACCTAACTTCTATCTTAACTTGTCCATCTTCTGTTGTATAAATAATTATATTATTTTGTAAAGCTACTTGTGGTTGGTTTTCTGTTGAATTATATTTTGAATGTGATTTGAGCATATTTCCCTCCTTGTAATTTTATTAATATCTTCAATTTTACTAATTAAATTAACAGATTATTTATATCACATTTTATGTTAAAATACAATAAATAAACAGATATTACGTAACGGCAAACAACAAAAAAAATTCAAATTATCAATTTTAAATAATAATTTGAATTCTCTCATTTCACTAACAATTAGAAACTTCCTAATATTTCAGATATTTTTTCTTTTATATTTAGTCCAGTTACCTGATATGCTTGTATACCATTCCTAATAGCACTATCAACATTTTCTTTGTTATCATCAAAAAAGTAAATATCTTCTGGCCTTGATTTAAGTTTATCTATTACATATTGATAAATATTATCATCTGGTTTTAACATACCTAACTTATAAGATAAAAACATTTCATCAAATATAGATGTATCAAAATTTTGCAAAAATTTTTCATAATCAATTTCTTTTAAATTTGATAACAAACATACCATATATTCTAATTTTTTTAAATATTTTATTATTTGAATTGTATCTTGAAAAAATATATTGTTATTTATATACATATCTTTAAACTCGGATAAAGTCACATCTTCGTTCATATATTGTTTTAAATATTCAAAAAATTCTTTTTTATTAATTAAAATTTGATAATCCTATGGTATAATTAAGTCATGTAGTTGGACTTTTATTTGACCTTCTTCTCCTTCTATAGTTCCTTCAGCCATATCTTCTGTATTTATATATGTCCATTCATCTACTGTTGGATTTTGATTTTCTGCTTTTCTTATCTCCTTTTCTGTAACATCAGATTTTAAAGAAATAACAGGACGAACCGCCAAACTAAATGCATTCCACTCTCCAAATGAATTAAACATTTCAAGTCCAGTATAAATAGAAGGATCTCCAACAACATTATCACCAACAAATCCTACACTATATTGTACATATGAATCAGCAGTAGTGCTAGGTGAAGCTAACCAATATGCCTTTGAGCAATTTTCTTCTCCTGTTGTACCTTGAAATAACATGTCATATGCTTTTTGACTTATATTAAATTGACTGTTTGTATAATAATCATAATAATATGCTGTTCCTTTAATTGTATCTCCTACCTTTTTTTCCGTAATTCCTACAATCGTTTTTCCTTCTTTTTTTGCCATGTCAATTACATAATTTTCTGGAGCATAATCTCCTTCTTTATATTCATATATTTCACCCAATGTTCCGTTTTCATCTATATTTGTTTTTTCTGACTCATCTTTTTGATATACTATTTCATTTCCATCTTCATCTGTTCCTAGTTCTACGCCTAATACTCTATTAATATCTTCTATTTTTATACTTCTTACTTCATCCGCTAATTCTGTATTATCATAGATACTACAAATTTTATCTAATGTATCCTCACAATATATATAGGCTTCTGCACCTTGTAATATTAAGTATGGATTTTCATCTTCTATTACTGTTTTTCTCATTGGGTTTTCACTTGTTAATAAAATATGATTTTCATCTTCACTTAGTCCGAGTACTCTCCATGTCATATTTTCTTCTACTTCATATTTTTGTTTTTCTCCATTTTCTTCCTCGTATCCTGTTTCTTCTTTTCCTACTTCTACCTCTGCATCCATATTATCCGGTAAATATCCCTCCACATAGTCTCCTATATGCAAATGCGTTTCATCTGTACAATCCACTGTTTCACAATTTTCCGCATTTTTATACATTTCTAATAATGTTCGTGTTCCTCTTAGTTCTTTTTCTTCACTTGTTTCTATATCATTATTCAAGGTTTTATTGGATTTAATCAATACTACTATTGTTATTCCCACAACTATGAGTAATATAATAATGGTGATTATCCACACAATCAAAGCAATTCCTTTTATACTTTTCTTTTTTTGATTTTTCATATATTTATTTTCCCCCTTACTTTATATATATTTACATCTAGATTATATAAGAAAAGAATTCATTTGTTAACATTTTGTAAAGATTTTTTAAATATATTTTTATAAATAACAATCCACGGGTAGAACCCGTGGATTTTCATATAGGCCTATAAGGCCTTGTTACAAGCCACCGCTTAAGCGG
>CALXJS010000055.1 GCA_944388685.1 uncultured Clostridia bacterium
ATATGGCAGAAATTATAGCTCAATTTTATTGCTTATCATAGCCATTAAGGCTAGATAAGTAAAATTTAAAAGAACAATATAATACTATGCTACTTCCGCTAAAAGTAACCTTAAATCTATAAAGAAAATGAAATTGCTTTAAGCAATATATGCTAGACTTATGCAAAAATTAGGAGTATAGATGAACTTTTTTGGTTTTATGGATGAAACAGGAATTTTAACAAACTCGAAAGATCAACCATATTTTGCATTAGGACTTTTGAGATTGTCCGATACTAGCAAATTATTACAAACCATCACATCCATCAAAGCAAAACACAAAGGAATATTTCAAGCAGAGTGTGCCAAAAATGGAAAAAATGAAGATTTTGAAATGGGAGAATTAAAATTTAATTCTTTATCTCAAAATAAATACCTGCCCTTATATAAAGATATAGTAGAAGCTTGCTTATCCCATAAATATTTTTACTTTTCAACCATTCTCATTGATAAAAAGAAAATTCCATTACAAGAAAATAATACTTGGAATTTACAACTGTCTTTTGCCAAAGAGCATATTAAACAAAATTGCAAAAATAGTAAAATTGCCATTATTGCAGATTATCTAAATAAACCTAAAGAAGCACCATATTTTGAAGAAGAAATGAATACAATAGATCAAGTATTTAATGCTTGTATGCTCGAATCTAATACTTCTGTTTTTATTCAAATCGTAGATATATTTATAGGAGCAATTATATACAGATATAAAAACCCTAATGATACAAAAAGACTTAATAAAGCTCCAAAAATGCAGTTAGTGCATTTTATAGAAAATAAGCTCGAAGAAAACTATCGCACAATGCAAATGTCACACAAAGGCAATTACGATAATAATAAAAAGATACAGGGTAATTTTACAATATTTGGGAATGATTTTTACTTTAGCATTTATGAAAAGAAATTAAAAGAATAAAACAGAGTCATTGCCTTGTCTGTTATCGCCTTGCGTTAAACGCAATGTGTTCGGTCAACACTCTGCTTTATTTTAAGTTTTGTTATTCTAACACAATAAGCTTAAAAATTAATTAATTTTATCTCTTGTTCATTATTCCTAACACTTGTCTATCGCAAGATATTATCGGTTCTTCGCTCTCCCTGCTGTAGCCAATTGAGTGCATTGAAGGAAATGCAAATAGAACAAAAAATCAGACAATATAATAAAGTGTTAAATAAATCTTGTTGTTCGCAAAAGTATCATTAATAGCCTCTATGAGAAGTTCTTGTGGCATTTTCAAACTAAAATTTTCCTAGATAAAAATCCTTTGACATTTCCACAATATCTTGCAGTATTTCTTGATATGGATCATCTTTTATTTTGGAATCTAAAAAGAAATCTATGATATCCATTTTTTGCCTCTTAAGACCACCAGCTAACAATTGCTCCATTTTTTCCATTCGGGATATTGGTGTGAGATTTCTGCAAGTTTAAAAGTTTCAATATTTCCAAAGTGTTTGAGAGCAAAATCCATTGCCTCTTCATTAGTTTTGGATAGCATTTCTAAAGATTTTTCTTTGTTAGTAATGTAATACTTGTTATCAGATATGCTAATGTAGTTAAAAAAGTATTCTTGTTCCTCATCACTCTCAAAATTTTGACTTAGAATATCCTTTACATTAGAAGCTACTGCTCCGTGCTTCATTGCATAATAGGTATCGTGAGATATACTCCTGCCATATTTTCTTAAATGATACCTATCAGAGAAAAAGACAAGCTTTAAAAGACTGACTTTATCATAAGGTTTTTTTCCATTTTTGATAATATAATAAAGCATTTGAATAATATTTTTTGTATCCATAATTTTTTCACTCCAAACTCATTGTATGGATTCTAACTCTTATTTACTTAATTACTTGTAAAATTCCATTGAAGTTACACCAAAGAGAGATAGTGACTTCTTTATCTCCCCTGCCCTTTTTTAATCCTTAAAAATTAAACATTAATTTGGACTGTGTGCTTGTTTCATCAGTTTGTGTAACCTTTTTAGTAACACTCTCCTCTTGCTTGTTGATTTGAGGTATTGTTTCATTTTGGATTATGGGAACCTCTTTTAAAACCTCTTTGGGCTTTCTACCCCTTTTGTTAGGTTTTGTAATACCCTCAAAATGCAATTTAATAGAGGGCTGATTTTGGGCAAAATGTAAAATTGCAGATTCTATAAACCGCCTTTTAAACCCAAAATCAATAGAGCTTATAATATCAATGACCCTTTTATCTTTGATAATTACACGCAATTCTAATTCGCTTTTATCTGTTTCTTTTTGATTAGTCCTTGCCATTAGAATCCTTTAGCCTAAAAAGGTATTTCTTCTACTGCAGATTTTGTAAAAAGTCTATAACATTGCTCAGTTTTTAAATAGTTTTCCAAAGCAATACAAATAACAATCCCCTCAGCTCCCTCTTTAATATTATCCAACATATCAGCGATATTTTGGAATACATAAGCATTTTTGGCATCTTGTTGATTGAAATCGAGAATTAATTGTTTAGTTTCTTCATTTATTAAAACTTTAGACATAGTTACTCCTTATTTGAAAAGCTTCCTTTATAATATCCTCTTACATTTGCAAATTCAGGATTATCTGAAAAGACATAATTTGCATTATGGACTTGCTCTAAGTGTTCTTTTGTTAAAAAGTAAGCACCACCGCCTCCTATAATAACTGCCTCAGCTTTTTTGAGAGTATCTCCGCTTTTGCTAAAGAGTTCATCAAAAATAAAATTTGTATAGTTTTGGATTGCAGAATTAACAATGTCTGCAAAATCAATGCTTTTACCTGCAATTCTTACTTCTTTTTTTAAGAACACTTCTTTAGCTTCCTGTTCACTAAAATCTACTTTAAATTCTTTAATAAGAAGTTTTTGTAAATCCACAATAGCTAGATTAGCACCCATTTTATTAGCAAAACACAATTCTACTTTTGGCTGATTGTTTTCAAACACTAAAAAATCAAAAGTGTTATAGCCTATATCAATTACACAAACTAAACCATTGCTTTGAATATTTGCTTCATTATAAATTCCTTGTCCTTGAGCAAATAAAGAAATCTGTGGTTTAATTTGAATATCATTAACTACAAAACTTTCAATGTGCTTTAAAAAGTCTTGTGCTTCTGATTGATTAACAAGGCTTAAACCTGTTGCAATTTCAATAGGCTTTTTTAAATCAAATTGAGCTTCTAGGAGTGCATTAAAAATCAGTAAGGGAGAATATTTTTGCAAAAACAAATACCCTCGTGTTGCTACTGCATTCCTTAAGGCTTTAGAACCAACCTCATACTCTATTCCATTAAAAAGAAAAGTATCTTTCTTTTCTGCTTGAATTAATGATTGTCTTACTTGGGAAATAGCACTAGGGAATTTAAACAATTTACCATTTGCCATAACCTTTGTATCACCATATCCAAGATCAATCGCAATTTTTTGCATATTTAGCCCTCTCATTTCAAAAAAATAATTTGAAAGTTTGGATATAAAAATTGTTATCTCTTTAATCCAAAGATAATTATATGAAATATATGTCAAATAAATACATTTTTTATACAAAAATTTTCAAAATTTATTCCTAAGTTATTCATAAAGTTATGAAAAGAATATGGAAAAGTTTCCAAAAAATATTCATAATTACTCCAAAAATAATGAAAAAGTATTCCTATTTTGTGGATTATTTATAGAATATATTAGGATTAATAAGGGATAAAAAATGAAATATTATGGAATATTCAAGGATAAAATTTGGAATAAGTATGGAGTAATTTTAGGATATAAAAAAGAAAAAAGTAGAGAGGAAAACAAGGCATTTAGTGAAGCTTTTCATTATTTAGGGATTTAAAGAAGCAGAACAAAAACCACCCTAAATACTTTGGTAAAGAGGTTTTTGTAGTAGTAAAAAGAATATAAAATCTTAGATACAAGGAATTAAAAACAAAAGAATTTAAGAATTTTAGCTCTATTAGTTTTAAATTAGAACTAAATATATGGAATAGAATTAAAATAAGTAGCCATAAAACAAAACAGTGATAGTGAAGTATGGAAGATTAGTTTTAATGCAAAAATGATTTTATGAGGCTTATTTTTGATTTTGAAGTATTTTGATGATATTTTCAAATTGCTGAATATCTTTGTAGGTAATTTCAAATTTATCATTCAATCTTGCATATGTAAAGGCTTTGATAATGTTTAAAGAGGGATATTTGGCTTGTAATTCTTGAATTTTTGCAGATTGTTTTACCCGCAATCTTTGCTTTTTTAATCTTTCTGTGATTTGATTATATTTTAAAATACCATATTTTTGATAGAGTAATAAACCATTTTTATGCCCAAAAATTCTAATGAGGAAGCCTTTTGCATTTGATTTGCGAAAATTTTTGAAATCTCCCAAAAAGGCTTTAATTTTAGATCTCGTAATATAGCTTTCGAGGATTTTTTCAACTTTTGTCTCGTTGTTGTTTTTGTTGTTGGGCATTGTATCTCCTGTTGGAATATTTTTAGAGGATTATAGAACAAAAGTGTTCAATATTGACAAGAAAACTAGATAAAGTGATATGAAGATTTGTTTTGCTTGTTATGGGTAGATATAAAAGCAGAAATGAGTGTGGGACATAAGAAGCAATTAGCAAGAAGGGAGGATAAGCATTTAATAGAACAAAGGAATGGTTAAAGGCTAAAGGAAAGAAAGTGTGAAAATGAGGAAAGGAAATGAATGCAAGAGAAGTAGCAGGAAGTAAGAATATGCGAGATGAGGCAAAGTATGGTAAGCGAGATGAAGTAAAGGAAATGAGTTGAGGAAATGAGGGGAAGTGCTATTAGAGTGAGGGGAGAAATGAGTGTGGGAAATGATTTTAAAAAAATATTAAAAAAGTGGGGACTAAAATAGTTATATCAAACGAAGTGAGATATAAGAGGGGGACATAGGCTTTTTTTGAATTAATAGGGACAAATTTAAGGCATAGAATTGGAGGTGGGTATGAAAATGTGCATATAGAATATACAAGCCTATTTAAGCCTATTTGAGAGATTATCTAGGGACAGATTTAAGGCATAGAATTGCAAATGGGTATGAAAATCTTTTTCTTGCTTGAAAAGTTGGCTTTTATGCTATTTTTATCACTAAAGTAAAATTATTTCAATTTTCACAAGATAAAATGAGAATATTTTTAAATTCAATTCAAGATTTTGTTTTGCAAAATTCTATGCACTCTAAAAATTTAAAAAACAAACTCTTTAGCTAAAATGGAATCCCAAATATAAAAACTAATCCTTGCAAAATAATTCATTTTTAAATCAATAAAAACTTTTGTCATTTTCAAATAAAAAATAGAAAAATTCTATTTAAAATATAATTTTTATAAAACTAATAAAAAAATATTACTTAATTATATCCACAAAAATAGCTTAAATAATTATTAAATAAATATATAACAAACTATTATTTTAAAGTAAATATAGCAATTATTTTTTTATTAAATTAAAAATATTTGACATAAATCTAATATAATATTTTATATTTATCAAAACAAGGAATTTAATGGGAGCTAAAGGCTTATTATATTTTTTGGCTATGAGTAGTATTGCTTTTTCTATAAGCAATGATTTCTTTAATGATTCTAAAAGAGGTTGGCACTATTATGAAAAAGAGCCGATTACCAAAGAAGAAAAACAAGAAGAGATTATCAACCAAAAAGAAACAATAAATAAGGAAACCAAAAAAGAAAAAAGAGAGCTAGATGATGAAGCTTTTATGAAATCTATCCCTCTAAATGCACTTAATAGCTTAACTGTTAAAGAATACACAGAGACTTTTGATAGAGTTAAATCCATTGCAACAATGAAACCCACAAAAGAAAATGTAAAAATATTGCAAGCTATGAATAAGTGGCAAACAGAACAATCAGAGAGATTTGCTAAAGTTTGGGCAATCAACTTATTAGAAGATCCAAATTTAGAGTTTCCAAATATTTCCAATGACAAATTTGGTAGAACCAATAAAGGAATGATGGCAAAAGCAGAAACGCAGAAATTCTTTGAAGAAAAGAAAGGCAAATTAAGCTTTGTAGTGTTTTATAGTGCTAGAGACCAAAAAGGCTCTTACAATCAAAAGGCTATCTATGATTTGGTAGAAAAAGACTATGGCATTAAAACTTATTATGTAGATTTAGATAGCAACCCTGATTTGATTGAAAAATTTAAGCTCACTGCATTACCTGAAAATTTCTTTTTATATAAAAATTCTAAAGGCGAGGGAGTTTGGCATAGAATAAAAGCGGGTTTTGCAAATATGGATGTAATCTTAGATACTACTCAATTCTTATTTGACAACGCAATCTTAGAGGAGGACAAATAATGTGAAAAAGCTATCATTGATTTTGAGTTTTAGTATAAGTCTTTTTGCAAAAGAGGCAGATTATATATTAAATCTAGGCAAAACTTATGAATTTAAAGAAAGAGATATATTAGAGCTTATACAAGAACACCTAGCAAAAAATAAATCTCAACTAGAGAAAAAACTACTAGGAGAAAAGGAAAAATTAAAAGAGAATATTAAAAATTGGAGACCTAAAAATATGGTAGAACTAACTCCAGCCACCAAAAATAATACTTTTAGCCCTGATATGACTTGGACATTAACAAGAGATATTAAAGACCGCAAAGGAAACATTATCTATCCGCAAGGATTTAGTTTCAATCCAGCAAAATACACTAGATTATCTTATGGTATTGTAGTGATCAATGCTAATAACAAAGATGAATTGGAATGGTTAGAAAAAGGTAGTTATCTCAATACTATTGCTTATAGAATTTTTCTAAGCGAGGGAAGCTATTATGAAATGATAAAAAAATATCAACAAGACTTCTATTATCTATTGCCTGAAATTGCCAAAAGATTCCAACTCAAACATACTCCCTCAATCATCAAACAAGAGGGAGAGAAAATCATCATTCAAGAAATTTGCTTAGATTGCAAAGAAGATAAAAAAGGGGGAAGCAAATGAAACTAAAAAATAAAATATTAGGATTTGGTGTATCTATGGCTTTAAGCATAGGACTTCTTCTGCCACCAAAAGCAGAAGCAATTTGTAATGTTAATCCAGCTCAAATTGCAGAAACAATGTTTTCTATGTGTTGGGAATGTATTTTCCCCATTAGCATTGCAGGTATTCCTGTAATTCAAGGACATATGCCCGATCCTTTAGGGACTGTATCCACCCCTATTTGTCTTTGTCCTGCACCACCTCCATTATTTATTAGAATTGGAATACCTATTGGATATTGGGAGCCAAGTCGCAGTATTGATATAACCAAAGACGCTTATTGTTTTGCAGGAATGGGCATTAATATGGGAATTTCTAGCACACAAAGAGGAACAAAAGGTAATGCTGAAAGTTTATCAAGAACCTTTTTTCATTCCCATTATTATATCTATCCTGTTTTTGAATTAATCGGTATATTTGTAGATACAATGTGCTTAAGAGGTGTTCAAGGAATAGATATAGCCTATATGACAGAAGTTGATCCTTTGTGGAATGATGATCAATTAGGGGCTTTAATATCCCCTGAAGCTTTATTGTTTGGAAACCCTATTACAAATTTAGCTTGTATTGCCGATTCTGTCTCTGCTCAAGCAAATGTTTCTTTAGACCCTCTCTTTTGGTGTAAGGGAAGTTGGGGAAATGCTTATCCACTCACAGGCAATACTAATACTAAAAATTATGTAGAAGATTCTGCGAGTGTTGCTGCCTCTATGATTTACAAGCTCCATAGAGAGCTTATTTTGTGGAATGGAGCAACCGCTAGTGCCTTATGTGGCGAACACCCTATGCCTATATGGTTAAAAAATGCGTATAGAATGCAATTAATGTATCCTATTCCCCACCCTACTGCAACAGGTATAGGACAATCAGGAATTATTTGGACACCTGCAAAAAATCCGCAGATGATTGGAGACAACTTTAATTATTTATTATTTAAAAAAGTAGATTGTTGTGCTTTATAGGAGGAATATTATGAATGTTTTTTATAACAACAAGATTTTGTTTGTAATCAATGTTAAACACACTGATATGGATTTACTTTTAGAGCAATTAAAAGCATTACTTCAAGAAAGAAATATCCCTAGTGGAAGACTAACTTTAGCTCCAAAAAACCCTTATGAGATTGTAATTATTCCAAAAAGAGAAGAAGAATTTATTTGGGACAAAGAAAAAAAACACATTAAGAATGTCACAACCTTATTTATTTTAGGAGGAATTATGAGATTTACAGCCCTACTTGTTTGTGCCTTGTTTGTAAAAACTTCTTTATTTGCTTTAACACAAGAAGAGGAAAAGGGGCTTTACAAAAACAAGCTTCCTAATTTTCAAATAGGAGTAGATATTGACCCTGATACTCTAAGGGATAGAAGCAAGGAAATAAATCCACAAGAGTTATTAAAACAAATGGATACTAATAGCACAAAGTTTAAAGAGCAATATGGGGAACTTAAATTTTTACAATCTAAAGAGGCAGAGAAACACGCAAAAGAAGCCAAAGAGTATTCTAACTCTAAAGAGTTTAAAGATTTAGCAAAACAAAACAAAGATCATATCCTTTATGATAAATCAATTGATTGGAGTAAATACTCTATTGTGGCTAATAACAATCAAGAGCTAACCTCACAAAAGCAACAAAACATAAACAAATTCTTAGATAGCGATGATAGAGTTTTTATTGTAATCTCAGAATCTATCCCCAAAGAAACCATTATAGACTACTTTAAACTCTTAGAAAATGTAAATACCGATGTAACTTTTATTTTGCGTGGAGTAGTAGGAAATGATATTTCACAAATTAATCCTACACTAAATTACATTAGAGATTTACTTATTAAAGATAAAAATGTGGATATGCAAGACCCCAAAAATCACTATCACTATAATATAGAGATTAATCCCAAAATAATACGAAAATTTAAAATAGAAAGTGTCCCAGCAGTTGTTTATGTGCAAGGGTATAACCAAGCCTTGCAAGAAGCAACTGAAATCCCAAAAGAAACAGGAGGTGAAAGATATTACATTGCATATGGAAATGTAGCAGTAGATTATGCACTGCAAAAAATCAACCAAGAGGCAAGAAGTAAGAGTTTAGAGAATTTAATCAAAAATATGGAAAATTCTTTTTTTAAGTAAAGGGAAATCCATAATGGCAGTTGCCACATTGCATTTTATAAAAAACACTTTCAAAAAGGAATGTAAGAGCTTCTTTGCCCATTTAGATTATCTATCTCTTGATGAACTCAAAGAGATTATGAAAAAAGAATTTATACACCCTAAGACAAATTAAGGGCAAAAACAATACAGAAGCAAGTAATGCGGTTAAATTAATGGTAGATGGGGTATTAGAATTTAAATTTAGATACTTTAGATTATAGTAAATTCCAATAGACAACAACATTAGATTTTTATCAGCAAAAGTCACCATATAAAAAAATGAAAGTTGCTAATGAGAATCCATATCTTTACTATCCCTTAGAAATTTTGCATAAAACCTATATTTCTGATAGAATATCATATCATTGAGTGTAGAAATAACATTTAAAATGATAAACCAAACAGCAAACGAGATATAGAGTCTGTATCCATAAAACGAATAAAAAGTATAAAATGGAATATTGCTACAAGTAGAAATTTTAAAATGCCTACTAAAATTTTAGATTGTGATTATTTTAAGGAATGAA
>CALXJS010000056.1 GCA_944388685.1 uncultured Clostridia bacterium
TGGTGGCTTCAAGTGGAATCGAACCACTGACACGAGGATTTTCAGTCCTCTGCTCTACCAACTGAGCTATGAAGCCATAAGTTTGAATTATTTACAAAAAAATGGCGACCCGGAACGGGCTCGAACCGTCGACCTCTAGCGTGACAGGCTAGCGTTCTAACCAACTGAACTACCGGGCCGTAAAAAACATGGTGGTCGCTACAGGGCTCGAACCTGTGACCCCCTGCTTGTAAGGCAGATGCTCTCCCAGCTGAGCTAAGCGACCATGTCCTTTCGACGAAATCTAGTATACAAAATTTTTAATAAGTTGTCAATAGATTTTTATAAAAAATTCAAAAAAATTTCAAAAAAATATTAAATAAATCTATGAATTACTTGAAAAATAGTAAAATATGAGCAAATAAAAAATGAAAATAAAAAATAGAAACTGTAACACAAAAATAATAAAAACATATTATATATCATACAGAAGAAAGAAAAGAAAAACATAGTTCTTTTAACGGAAGGAGGTCTAGACTATGCCAGAGAACAGAGGATGCGGAGGATTCGGATTTGGTGATGATTGTTGCTGGATTATAATCCTTATCTTATTAATATGCTGTTGTTGCGGAGGTAACAGAGGAGGATGTTGCTAATCCTTTAGAGTTACGCATAAAAGGAGGAGTGTTTTACACTTCTCCTTTAACTATTATTACTCCAATTGGGCATTACTTTTTATTTTCATCATATTTCATATTATCACCATAGCGTTTTACTTTTTGTGTGGTTGTTTTTTCAAATTCTTTATCTCTAATAATAAATCCTTTAATATGTTTGTAATTTGGTAGTTTACTATTAACATTAGAAACAACATCTGAAATAATTTTTTTAATTTCTTCTTTTGTAGGAACACTGCCTTTCAAATATTCTGAAATTGCTTCTAAATTTGGATAGATTTGTGCTTTTACATAAGTTTCATCATCATCTGATTCTTGGATTCCTTGAACCAAAGCTTCAGAAATTAAAGGATTATCATTTAAGTAGTATTCAACTTCTTCTGGATAAATGTTTTTACCATTTTTGGTTACGATAACGCTTTTACATCTACCAGTAATGTATAAATATCCATTTTCATCAATTTTTCCTAAGTCACCTGTATGGAACCAGCCGTCTTTCATAACATTTGCAGTGGCTTCTGGGTTATTATAATACCCTAACATAACATTTGGACCTTTTACAATAATTTCACCAATGCCTTCACTGTTGGGAGAATCAATTTTATATTCTACATTTGGAATCGGAAGTCCTGCTGCGTCATCTTTTTGAAAGAAATCTGTATTTCCAGCAACTAAAGGAGAACATTCTGTTAAACCATATCCTTGTAATGTATTTAAGTTTAATTTCCTAAAATCAGATAGAATTATTGGATTGGCAGCTGCTGCTCCAACAATAAATACACGTAATCTTCCACCAAGTGTGTTTTTTACTTTATTTTTTACGATTTTCTTTATAATGAAAGGAAGCGTATCAAAAGGATTTTCATCTTGATTTTCTTTTCTGTATTTTTCTGGTAAGGTTTTGTTCATATTTCTAACAATAGTTTTATGCATTTTTTCTAAAAGTAAAGGCACGCATAAAATGACAGAAGGATGAAATTCAGCCATGTTTTTAGCGATATATCGTAATCCTTCACAATGTGCAATACTGGCCCCACTATAAATAGGTAATAAAAAGCCTAAGGTACATTCATATGTATGATGTAAAGGAAGGACTGAGAAAAACAAGTCACTTCTTTTTACTTTTACAATTCCATAAGTAGAAAGAATATTAGAGCAAATATTTCTTTGTGATAAGCAAACCCCTTTAGCATTTCCTGTTGTACCAGAAGTAAATAATAAAATACGTAGTTCATCAGGATTTACTTGAATAGTATCAAAATCATGAAATCCATTTGAATAGCTATTTTTTCCGATTATTTTTAAATTATCAAAATATAAGATATCATTTGTTTTAGAATCTATCTTATCAAATGAAACCAATACGGTTTCTTTATTATTTAATGTATTTCGATTTTCTCTTATAGAAGTTAAATTTTTTAAATCACCTAAAATACAAATTGTTTCTGAAACATTCATAAAATTAATGACATCCTCACAATGTAATTCTTTATCAATAGGAACAACAATGCCTACAATAGAGGCAGCCATATAAGCTACACACCATTTGTAACTATTTTTTCCAATAACTGCAATACGTTTATTTAAGAACCCTCTTTTAATTAAATCTGTACTTAAATAAACAACATCATTTTTAAATTCTTCATAGGTAATAGAAATGATATTTCCGGTTTTCGTCTTTTAACTTAAAAGCTGTTCTAGATTTAAAGTTTTCGGCAGAGTTATATAACATATCTTTAAAATTTGTAACTTCCTTAGTTTTATGATACTTTTCTTTTAATTGTTCAGCAATAGTTAAGTTGTTTTTCATGTTTTACCTCCTTTAGTTATATCGATAAAAAGTATAATTTGTATCTTGTTTGTTTGTTATACTACCATCAAATATGGTTTCTTCTCCAGAAGAAAGTGGTATATCAATAAATACTGTTGTTTTAAAATCTTCATCTAAATTATTAGTGATATGAATGTCAAATGAAAGTGTGCATTGGATATCTTCTAAATTAATATTACATTTTTTCAATAAGGAACCATCATATGTAATAGGTGAAGTAACATCTGTTATAGTATAATCAGGCTTTATATTAGCATCCACATAACTAAAGGTTAAAGGATTTGCTAAATTATTGTATAAAGTAGGTGTATTTAAATCTGCTTCATCACTGGAAGATATAGTGAATTCAAAAGAATCCGTAATTCGATTTTCTTCTATTATATCACTTTTGGCAAAATCATTAATACTTTTAAAATATAAACTAGGTTCTCCTAATTTTGGTGAGTTTGAAAATTGTATATTTTCAATACGAACTTTCTTCAATGTATTTTCTAATGTATCTTCATCAGATGTATTTTTTATAAATAAAGCAATGTCTGTATATTGATATAAGTTTTGTATTGTAAAATTATTTACTGTATTGGTTTTATAACCCGCATCAGCACTACTAAACAAGGTAACAGAATCCACTGTAAATATCGTAGATTGATTTTTGTCAGCAAAACTTAGAATATCCTCTTCAAAATTTTTCTTCAAGACATATTTTTGAAAAACTAAAATTGCAAGAAAAATAACAATACAAATTAAAATAATGGTAATAATGGTTAAAATGATTTTTGCTTTTTTCATAAATTCCTCCTTAGTAAACACCTATATCATAGTATAAAAATCTAAGAAAATCAATAGCGAAAAAGCATAGAAATTTTCCAAAATTTTAAATTGACAAAAATAGACACAAAGGGTAAAATGATGATAGGTGATTATATGGAAACAAAAGAAAAGAAAGAGAAAAAAGTAAAAATAACAATTAAACATATGATATATTTTTTAGTTTTTATAGTATTTATGCTATATTCTATTCTTTTTTATAATCTATATTTCTCTAAAGAAGTGTATGCAACAGAAGAGATAGCAGATAATAATGAGGAAAAAATCAAAATTAGCAATGCGAACGAAATAAATCTAGAAGAAATTATTACACAAAATACAAATGATGGACAAAGGGAAGAATATGAGGTAAGAGAAGAAGTATTAGAATATATTACCAAATATAGAACAAACACAAGCATTCCTAAAGGAATTGTACAGGTGGTACAAGAAGGAAGACAAGGAACACAGGAAGTTACGATAAAAAAGACCTATAAAGATGATACATTAGTTAATGAAGAACAAATTAATCAAAAAGTAACCAAAGCTTCTATTAATAAAATTGTAGAAATTGGAGGAGGATTAGGAACAAGTAATTATACTGCAAAGGTAGGAGATACTTTATATGTAACATCAGATAGATTATCGGTTATGGTAGAACCGAATGAAAATTCACAAAAAGTCGCAACTTTATCAGAAAATGATACATTGGAATTAAAAGCAATACAAGGTTCTTGGTATCAAATAGAAAGTGGAACAGCAAGGGGATATGTAAAAGCAGAATGTACAACCTATATAAATCCAAATAAACCAAATGAAAATGAAACGATAACAGAACAAGAAAATACAAATAGCAAAACAGCAAATGAATTGAAGAGTACATTGAGTTTCAATATGGCATTAAATAAACCAAGTGGTTTATCCTTAGAACAATTTAAAAACGTATTAAATGATGATAAAGACAAAAATAATATTTTTTCAAAAAATGCAGAATATTTTTATTACATAGAAAAGCAATATAATATTAATGGGATATTTGTTGCTGCAGTTGCTATCCATGAAAGCGCATGGGGAACTTCACGAATATCTTTAGAAAAGAAAAATTTATTTGGTTATGGTGCTTATGATTCTAATCCATATAATAGTGCTTATAATTTTTCGGATTATTCAGAAAGCATAGATTTATTAGCAAGAGTATTTGTAAAATACTATTTAAATCCAAAAGGAACCAATATATATGGTGGAGAGATAGCAACAGGTTCTTATTATAATGGTGCAACATTAACTGGTGTTAATACAAAATATGCAACAGATAAAAATTGGGCAAGCAGTGTATATCAATATATGCAATATTTATATAATAAATTATAAAAAATTCTTGCTATTTTTCTAAAGTTATTGTATGATATATAGGTATAAAAAAAATAAGGATTATTTTGCCAAAAATAAAAAGAAAGGGGCAACAAATAGATGAAAAAAGCAATAATGATTGTTACAATGATTGTGATTGTTTTTGGAATATTCATTTGTACAAATAATGTTTATGCAACAGAACAAGCAATTGATGAAGAAACTGAAAGCAAATTAGTCGAGATAAAGGATAATGCAGCTAATTCAATAGAAGACTATAAGGAAAAATATGGTTCAGATGTGTATGGAATAGTCGCTTACATTTTAAATGTTATTAGAATTTATAGTATACCATTTTGTTTCCTTGGAATTGCGATTGGCGCTATCCATAGATATGTAGTCGGTGTTAGAAAATTAGATACCTTAGAAAAAGGTATGGGATTAATTGTAACTTTTGTAACATTATTAATTATATGCCAAGTATTACCACTAGCATTTGCAGTGTTTGTAAGATTTGGAAGGGGGTAACAAATGAAAGTTTTATTTGCTGTAAGTAATGAGGAAATTTCACAAGCGATTATAAAAAAATATCAAAAAGATTATAAAGAAATTATTTCACATAAAAATGTGTATTACTTTAATGCAATATTAAAAGAAATACAAAAAGATAAATCATATGATAGAATTGTAATTAGTGAGGATTTAGAGGCTTTTTCACATACGCAATATGATCAAATTGATAAATTTATATTTGAAAAGTTAGATGTGATTAGTGATGAAGCATCTAATATGAGAGGTAGTGATATTCCAATAATCTTAATTTGTTCAGACAGAAGAACAAAATCAGAGCCAATGTTGGTAAAACTATTTGGAATAGGAATTTACAATGCGATACTTGGAAATGATAGAAGTGTAGACGAAGTATGTAGATTGATAAACAAACCAAGATTAAAAAAAGAAGCAAAAAACTACTATAAAATTGATGCTGAAGAAGTAACGTATCAATCAGAAAATGAAAATGATGTCAGTGAAATGGAAATACAAAATATCTTAGCACATTACAAAACTTTAGGAAAAGATGAAGATAGATATATAGATAGTTTTAATAATATTGCTGCACAATATAATGATACACAACTAAGAATTATAACAAAATTTTTACCATTAAATGTAAGAGCGGTATTGGAAGAAAGATCTCCTAAATATCAAAAAATTATGTCATTTAATAATAAAGTATCAGATGAACTAAGACAGAAAAAGAAGAAAGAAGAATCAGGAACTAGTGAAAAATTATTAAAACCAAAAGATAAAAATGTCACAATGACAAAACCAGTTGTTATTCCTTCTTCTGTAAATATGGCAGGGGCTAAAAAGATGTCTAAACCTAAAAAAATACAACAGGAAGTAATGCCACAACAGCCAATGCAAGAAGTGCAACAAAGAAGATTTGTACAACAACAACCAAGTGAGGTAATGGCAAATGTACAAAGACAAAATGTAACTCCAGCAATAAATACTATAGGAAATAATGAACAAACAGTTGTACAACCACAAATTATAGAGCAAGAAGTTGCACAACCACAAACAGTAGAACAACCAGTAAAAAGAGGAAGAGGAAGACCAAGAAAAAATCCTGTACAACCACAAACAGTAGAACAACCAGTAAAAAGAGGAAGAGGAAGGCCAAGAAAAAATCCAATTCCTGTAGAACCTGAAAATACAATCTTACCTGGATTTGAAGATGAAAATGATGATAAAGAAGAAAATGTAATTTTACCAGGATTTGACGATATAACGCCAATTGAAAACGAGCAAACGAATGGATATCAAGCAGAAAGTGAAACTATTTTGCCAGGATTTGAAGATGAAGAAGAGAATATGGATGAAGATGATATGGTATTGCCAGGATTTGAAGAAGTGGATGATGAACCAGAACCAGAGCCAATACAATATACTTCACCAAATCCTGTACCACAACAGACAAGTGAATACAGTAATGCTCAATCAAATGATTATTTTTCTTATGATAATAATCAATCTCAAAATACGTATAACAATATAAATTACGCATCTTCAGATTCAATGAATATAACTAGAACCAATAATGATTATGTACAAAAAATAGATATTTCTTCATTATTAACATCAGATAAAAAGATAGTAACATTTGTAGGGACAAGTAAAAACGGAACCTCTTTTATTGTTAATAATGTTGCAGAATTATTATCTTCAATGGGAATAAATGTAGCAATACTAGATACAACAGTAAATAGAAATTCATATTATATTTATACCAAAAATGAAGAGGCATTAAGAAATATTGCTTCAAAAAGTATTGAGGAACTTTCACAAGGTGTTGCTAATGGAATACAAGTAAATAAAAATTTAACAGTGTTTACATCTTTACCAGATGAAAGGGATTCTATTAGTAGAGTGGATGAAATATTAGAAACATTAGTAAAGAATTATTCATTAATATTGATAGATTGTGACTTTAATACACCAATTGGGTATTTTAAACAATCTTTAGAAACATATTTAATCCAATCAATGGATATACTTACAATACAACCACTTACAGCATTTTTAAGAGAATTAAAAGCTAAAAATATATTAGACGAAAATAAATTAAAAGTCATACTAAATAAATTTGTAAAAGTTAGAGGAATCAATGAAAAGACCATTATAGGTGGAATGGCATTTTATAATGATCCAGCAATGTCTTTTATGACAGAATTATTTGATAGAAATTTAATTAAATATATAACAATACCTTTTGAAGAAGAAATTTATATAAAATATTTAGAGGGAATCATCAATTGTGATGTTAATTTGAAAGGATATTCAAAAACATTCATGCAAGTTTTAAAATCATTAGGAAATATGATTTATCCATTGGTTTCAGGACAAGGCACATATAGACCACCAACAGTTAATGAAAATAATGGAGGGATGGGAACGTTTTCTCAAAGTATGAATGATACATTAAATCAGATGAAAAGAAATTTTTAAATAGGAGGAATTAACAGTGATAATAGGGGTTGCTGTAGTATTAGTAATAATTGTAATCATACTAGTCATTTATAATATAAAAATTAGTCAAAAAATTCAAAAATTCAAGAATATCAATCAAAAAATTACTAACCTACAAGTTGTTCAGGACTTTATGAATACAATAGGTGAAGCTACTTCAGTAGATGATAAAATTAAGAAAATTAATAATATTCTTATTGAAAAATATGAGATAAAATACTCAACTATTGTTGTTTTTAATGGTGCTGAATATGAAATAAAAGCTTCAAATGTAGATCAAAGACATTGGGATTCACTAAAATCATTGCAAGATGTAGAAATGTTTAAAGATAGTATCCAAACAGCAACACCTAAATATGTTACTGTCAATAATGAAAATGAACGATTACCATATCAGAAAATGGAATTTGGTAGAGCAAAATCAGCAATATTTTTCCCACTATACATCGATAATGTTTATATTGGATATTGGATAATCGAAAGTGGCACACCACATGATTTTGATAATGTTGATATTACAGTATTGGAGGTTATTAAAGACAATATTGTATCTGTATTAAAAACAGTTGTCCATCAAAAGACATTAGAATCTATTGTTAGAACAGATTTATTTACAGGACTTTATTCTGAAGAATATTTGTATGGAGAAGGAAAGAAAATTATAGACCAATATACAATATCTACAATATGTATGTTTAAAATTATTAATATAGAAGAAATTAATAAAAATTATTGCAGAGAATTGGGAAATGAAGTGATAAAAGAAATTAGTGCATATATACAAGAAAGTATTTCTAATGATTATGTATTTGTTAGATATATGGGACCTAAATTTGTTATAGCGTTTTCAGGTGTAGATACAGAAGGTGTGGCAGCATTTGTTAATGATATAAAAGAACATATAGAGCAAATGAGAATTTCTTTACCAGAGGAAAGTGATACATATACAAATGAATTACCAGATGAAGGAAATGTAGATATGGTAAATCAAGAAGTAACACCATTGATTAATATTGCTTTATCTTCATATTACAAAGGAACAGGCTTAGAAGAAGTTTTAAAGAAATTAGAAGAATATTTAGACAATGCAGATAAATCAGAAAGTGATATAACCAATATATAAGATAATATGAATGTACACAAAAGAAGAATGCCTTACAAAGATAAGACATATAATCTTGTTGCTTAAGAAAAATCTTAATATAGGGTCAAAAAAATTTAGATTTTCTATACAACAAAAAATAAATCTTTAACTACAAAAATCAAAAAGGAGGTACTTGTATGGAATTTGACAAAACAATGAATTTTAAAGTAGAAAGAGAACAAAATGTGAAATGTCAAGAAATTTTAAAAGAAGTTTATGAGGCTTTAATGGAAAAAGGATATAATCCAATTAACCAAATTGTTGGATATATTTTATCTGGTGACCCAACATACATCACTAGCCATAATGATGCAAGAAATAAGATAAGAACAATAGAAAGAGATGAGTTATTAGAAAAAATGGTAAAAAAATATATAGGATTAGAAGAGGACTAATATGAGAATATTAGGAATAGATTATGGAGA
>CALXJS010000057.1 GCA_944388685.1 uncultured Clostridia bacterium
ACGAGGAAGAGTGGGAAGAAGTGATAGGCAAGCATATGCATATATTACATATAAACGAGACAAATTACTATCAGAAGTGGCAGACAAGCGATTAAAAGCTATAAAAGAATTCACAGAATTTGGTTCAGGATTTAAAATTGCAATGCGTGACTTGGAAATCAGAGGAGCAGGAAGTTTGCTAGGAGAAATCCAATCAGGACACTTAGAACAAGTAGGATATGATACGTATTGCAACTTGTTAGATGAAGTTGTAAAAGAAATAAAAGGTATAGAAGTAAAACCAGAAGTCGATATTCAAATAGACTTAAATGTAACCAGCTATATTCCAGAAGAGTATATATCAGACGCTAACCAAAAAATTGAAATTTATCAAGATATTGCATTATGCAAAAGTGAAGAAGATATCCAAAATGTTATTGATGAAATTATTGATAGATTTGGTAATATGCCAGCAGAATTGGAAAACTTAATTGATATTGCAAGAATTAAATATTTAGCAAAAGCATTAAATATATCAAAAATTGCAAGTAAGAAAACAGCTGTAGTCTTTACTTTTGAAGAAAGTCAATTTCCATATGATGTAGCAAAACTTGTAAAAGAGTATGGAAATAGTTTGAAATTCTCGGCAGGTATTAAACCGATGATTACATTAGAGATTGGAACAAATAATGAAATGAAAATTTTAAATGATGTGACAGAATTTTTGAAGACATTGGGGAAATATAAAAGTGAATAAAAATACAAAAATTTTCATAACTAAAAGGCGTACCCATCTTTAGATATGCCTTTTAGTTGATATTAATGACTTACATAGCATAAAACTATGGACACTAATGTAATTATAGTATATGATGAAATTAAGAATATATGCAATAAAAAACGATAGCCTTTTAGCTATCGGATTAATAATGATTACGTTCCTTTCGGAACGGACACTAATGTTTTATTAAATTTATTTTAACTGTTAATTAGAAAAAAGTCAAGAATTTTTTAAAAACTTATTCATTTTTTAATGGTCGTAATCTATATAAGGTTTCAAGTTGGGAATTTATATTGCTCCAATCGTTTTGTGAAATTGTAACTAAATTTCCATTTTTTCTATAAGGATTGGTGATTCTTAATTTGCTAATAACTTTTAGTTGTTCTAATAAAATTGTAGAGTTGATTTTTTCTAAATCAATATGAAACCAAAAATTATCATTTAATCTTTTAGAAGTTAAAGGAAGAATAGTACAAATTGTTGAATTATTTGAACTTCTTAGTATAAGAACAGGTCTTAATTTATTTTGCTCACTTCCAATATTTATTCCTAAATTACACCAATAAATAAAATTATTATATATTGGAAAAATAGGTAATTGAGCATTGTATCTTAAATTAACTTTTTCTTTGGTCCATTTTGAAAATTCAATAGTATCAGCAGTGTTAATACTTTGTAAAATTTTTTCGGATTCCTTAATATTGTTGTGAATTTCATTATTCATAGACTATCACCTCGTTTTCACAGTATATCACACTTTACGATAAAAGTAAACAAAAGTTCGCATATTTTTTGAGAAATATAAAGAAATTATATTGAATAAACAAGAAAAAAGTTATAAAATACAATCATACAAAATCAAAGTATGGTTGTTTTTTGTTTCAATACATGCAACCATATTTATAAATAAAAACAAGCAAAGAAAGAGGGAAAAACATGGAAAAATCAAAAGTATACTTTACAGACTTTAGAGCAAGACCAGGATATAACTTATTACAAAAATTAGAAAAATTAATGAAAAAAGCAGGGATTGAAAACATTGATTTTCAAAATAAATATGTAGCAATTAAAATTCATTTTGGAGAACCAGGAAACTTAGCATATTTAAGACCAAATTATGCAAAAGTGGTTGCAGACGTTGTCAAAAAATTAGGAGGGAAACCATTTTTAACAGATTGTAACACATTATATGTTGGTGGCAGAAAAAATGCTATTGACCATTTAGAAGCAGCATATCTAAACGGATTTAGTCCATTTTCAACAGGTTGTCATGTTATTATTGCAGATGGGCTAAAAGGAACAGATGAAGCATATGTAGATATTAATCAAGAATATGTAAAAACAGCAAAAATCGGAAGAGCCATTATGGACGCAGATATTGTTATATCCTTAAACCATTTCAAAGGACATGAAGGAACAGGCTTTGGAGGAGCTATTAAAAATATTGGAATGGGCTGTGGTTCAAGAGCAGGAAAAATGGAAATGCATAGTAGTGGAAAGCCAGTAGTGATTTCAGAAAATTGTAAAAAATGTAAACAATGTATCAAAATCTGTGCACATGGTGCGATATCATATAATGAAGAAGGAAAAGCAGTTATAGACCATAACAAATGCGTTGGTTGTGGTAGATGTATTGGCATTTGTAATTTTGACGCAATTGAATCACCAAATGATGAAGCAGCAGATATTTTAAATAGAAAAATGGCAGAATATGCATTAGCTGTTGTAAAAGATAAACCACAATTTCACATTAGTTTGATTTGTGATGTCTCTCCAAACTGTGATTGCCATGCAGAAAATGACGCTCCAATCGTTCCAAATATTGGAATGTTAGCTTCATTTGATATGGTTGCATTAGATAAAGCTTGTGCAGATTTAGTTAACAAGCAAGAAGTATTCCAAAATAGTGCATTAGGAGAAAATATCAAGAAAAAAGTGGAAGGACATGACCATTTCCATATTAACCATCCAGATACCAATTGGGAAAGTCAAATTGAACATGGAGAAAAAATTGGATTGGGAAGTTCTGAATACGAATTGATTGAAATGAAATAGATATATAATAATTTTTTGTAAAAATGGAAATCATATATATAAATAAAACTGGAGGCTTTTATGCAAGTAATATCAAGTAAAGATAATGAATTTATTAAACATGTAAAAAAATTAAAAGACAAAAAATATAGAGACTTGAACAATGAATATATTATTGAAGGCATTAAAATTATAGAAGAAGCCATCAATGAAAAAGCGAATATCAAACAAGTCGTTATTTGTGATGATTGCGAAAAAACATCCAATATTCCTAAAGATTTAATGTATGAAATAGCAAAACAAGAATGTGTATATGTAACAAGCAAATTATTTGAAAGTTTAACAGATGTTACAAATCCACAAGGAATATTGGCAATTGTAGAGAAAAATACAGTAAAATCGCAAACAGCAGGCAATGAGGAACAAGAACTCGATTATACTCAAGATATTATAGTAGCCTTAGATGATATTCAAGACCCAGGAAACCTAGGCACTATTTTAAGAACAGTGGATAGTATAGGACTTAGTCAAATATTAGTATCAAAAGGAACAGCAGATAGCTATAATCCAAAGGTTGTAAGGTCAACCATGGGAGCGATATTTAGAGTTAAAATCATAGAATGTGAAGACTTAGAAAAAACATTAAAAGAAATCAAAAAACATAAATTTGAAATTGTTGTAACCTCATTACAAACAAAAAATAGTATTTATGACATTGATTACAAGAAAAAAGTAATTGTCATCGGAAATGAAGCAAATGGGGTAGAAGAAAAAATACAAAAGCTAGCAGACAAAAAAGTAAAAATACCAATGCTCGGAAAAACAGAAAGCTTAAACGCTTCAGTCGCAACAGGTATCATATTATATGAATATGTGAGACAAAAAATTGAATAAAAAACAAAAATTTTCTTAGAGTTCAATACTCTAAGAAAACACAAAAAAACCTGAAACACTTAGTATATTTAATGTTTCAGGTTTTTTTAGTTTGTTAAAAATATTATTTAATATAAATCTTTTTATGAAACTTTTTCTTAAAATTTCTTTTCTATTTTTGTTGACTTTACTTTATTTTATTGTTAAAATCGAAATATAAAAATTTTTCTTAGAGTATTGAAATTCAAGTAAAACAAGAAATAAAATACGACAACATATTGACTAAATTCAATTTAACGGATAAAATGAAAATGTAAAAAAAAATGATTTTAATAAAGAGTAAGAACATCTAAAACACATATTATTGGAATAAAAAGTAAAAAACTGTGAATACTATTTATGAAACTAGAAAGAGAAACGAAAGCTAAAGATTAGATAAAAACTCTAAGAAAAGAAGAAAATGTTCACAAATGAAATATTACATAGATCAAGCAAAAGAAAACAAAAGAAGGGAGATTTTAAGGAATGAAAAAACTAAAAATAAGTAACAATCAAAGTAGGAAAAATAATGGTATTACACTAATTGCACTAGTCATCACAATTATTGTTTTACTAATATTAGCAGGGGTAACAATTGCAACTTTAACAGGAGAAAATGGAATACTAACTAGAGCACAAGATGCACAAATAGAAACAAGAGGAGCAGCAGTAGAAGAAGAAAAAAATCTGTGGGAAGCAAATAAGATAGCAAACAAATATGCAACAGGAGATGTAGAAACACTAGAAGAATTATTAGAGCGTATAGGACCAAATGGATCAAAATTGTTGACACAAGAAGAAATAGATGAAATAAATGAAACAGGAAAAACAACAATAGGAAGTAGAACAATAGAATTTGGAACAGATGCAATAACAATAGGAGAAATATATGAAGATAGCATGATAGGACAAAAAGTAACCTATTCATCAAATGGACAAAGTAACTGGATAATATTTGGAAAAGATGAAAGTGGGAATGTACTTTTAACAACAGAAAGCCCAATAGCAGATGGATTTAATTTAACAGCAGGTCCAAAAAGTTGGTTAACATATGAAGAAGATTTAAAACAAGCATGTTCGGGATATGGAGGAACAATACGAGAAAAAGCAGTAACATCAAGAAGTATAACAATGGAAGATATAAATTACGTAACAGGATTTACAGAGCCAGACTTTGGAGAACCATATACATTTGGAACAGTACAAAATTATGCAGAGAGAAAAGTAAATTACTATTTCCCAAGTACATCAGGAACTGATTACTGGAAAAAAGCAACATCAGAAGCAGAAGCACAAACATTTGAAAATGATTGGTATGCGTATGGACAAGTGGGAGAACAACTTATTTACATGTATTCAGGTGAACCAAGTGGAGCCGATGCAACAAGTTTAATAAAAAATCCAGATAGACTCAAATATATATTTGGAGAAGATGGAAGCTATGAATATGTAGTCGCTTCTCGTTCAGTCCGTGTGTACTCTGGCAATGCAGGTTTCAGTGTGGCTAGCGTAGGCTATGGCGTAGTGAACACGGATGACTACTTCTTTCGCTTGTGCAATTCTGATTCTGATGGAGGCATTGATAATGTAGATCGTGGTTCGCAAGGTATTCGTCCAATAGTGGTTCTACCATCTGATATCGAAGTAGAAGAAAATGCAAGTGGGCAATGGGATATAGCATATTAATTTAAGCTTATCAAGATTACTGAATATATTAACTATATAAGTTAAGTCAAAAGTGGCGTAACATATTGCTAAATCTCAAAAAAAGTTATAAAAAACAATCATACAAATTAGTGTATGGTTGTTTTTTGAACGATAGGGACATGCCATTTGCTAATTTTTATATAAATATGCACAATAAAACAAAACAAAATTGCACAACAAAATTACAAAAATGTGCACAATGAAATGGCAAAAAAATGCACAATGTCATTGATAAAAATAAATATTTATGATAAAATATAAATGTGAGGTGGTCATATGAAATTAACCAAAAAAGGATATCGTGAAAGATTGATAGATAAAACAATAGAGGAAAATTTAAAAATATTTGGAGCAATCAGTATTGAAGGACCAAAATGGTGTGGAAAAACATGGACAGCATTAAATCACGCAAATAGTGTAGTATATCTAAACAATACGGCAGATAATTTTAGAGAAAAACATCTAGGCGAAATGGATGTGAATTTAATCTTAAATAAAGAAAAACCAGAACTGATAGATGAATGGCAAGAAGTTCCAGCCGTATGGGATGCTGTAAGATTTCAATGTGACCAAGATAAAGAAAAAGGAAAATATATATTAACAGGTTCTGCAACACCTGTAACAACCCAAATTCATCATTCAGGGGCTGGCAGAATTTGCAAGATGAAAATGTATACAATGTCTTTATATGAATCAGGAGATTCAACAGGAGAAGTATCTTTAAAGGATTTATTTGAAGGAAAAGTACAGAATTCATTAGTAAAAAAGACAGAACTAAAAACACTTGCAGACTTAATTGTAAGAGGAGGATGGCCAGAAACCATAGATTCAAGTATAGAAGGAGCAAGAAGAATAACAAGAAGTTACTTAGAGGCAGTATTAGATAAGGATATTTCAGAAATAGATGGAGTAAAAAGAGATAAAAATAAAATGGAAATGCTTTTAAGGTCACTTGCTAGAAATGAAAGTACAATTTCAACAAATAGTGTTTTAGTAAAAGATATTGGTGATAATGTGACTGAAGAAGAATTAAATGTTAGTAGGAATACCGTTGCAGATTATCTAGATGTATTAAATAAATTACATTTGATAGAAAACCAAAATTCATTTATGTATAAAATACGTTCAAGAGCGAATGTAGGAAAATTAGCAAAAAGACATTTTGTTGATCAGTCTTTAGGATGTGCAATTTTGAATATAACGCCAGATAAATTAATGAATGATTTAGAAACTTTTGGTTTTTATTTCGAGGCATTATGTGAAAGAGATTTAAGAATATATGCAGAAAGTTTAGATGCAAAATTATACCATTATAGAGAAAATACAACTGGACTGGAAGTGGATGCCATAGTAGAAATTGCAGATGGAGAATATGGAGCAATAGAAATAAAATTAGGTTCTAATCAAGAAGAAGAGGCAGCTAAAAACTTGAAAAAATTTTATGATGCGGTAGAAGTAAAACCGAAATTTATGTGTATCATTTGTGGGCTATATGATGCAGTAGTAAAAAGACCTGATGGAATTTATGTATTGCCAATTACAGCATTAAAAAATTAAAAGAATGAATTTGTGAACGATAGTGACGTGTGAAATCGTTCAATTGTTGAACAATTTGGCACGTTCCCAACGTTCAGAATTTTAAACAATAAATAGAAGGAGATTGAAAAATGAAATTACATGTTGTATTAGTAGAACCAGAAATACCTCAAAATACAGGAAATATTGCAAGAACATGTGCTGCTATTGGTGCAAAATTGCATTTAGTATACCCATTAGGATTTAGTATTTCAGAAAAAGCAGTTAAAAGAGCAGGATTAGATTATTGGGATAAATTAGATATAGAAGAACATATTTCATTTAAAGAATTTTTGAATACATATAAACCAGAAGAAAATAATATGTTTTTTGTAACAACAAAAGGAAAACATGTCTATTCTGAGCCAGATTTTAAAAACATGGAAGAAATTTTTGTGTTGTTTGGAAAAGAGACAAAAGGATTGCCAGAAGATATTTTACAAAAATACATAGATAAGACAATTAGAATTCCTATGAGACCAACTTTAAGGTCATTAAATTTGTCTAATTCTGTTTCAATTGTTGTTTATGATATTTGTAGACAAAAAGATTTTGAAGGATTAGAAGAAATTAGTAGCTATTTTGATTAAGCTTTGTATGCTAGCAAAACAAGAAAACTTTTTAGTGTTTTTTATGGTATAAAAATAATACAGAAATCATTTTGACTAAGATGAAACTCAAACTTTTTAATAAAAACATAAAAAAGCATTGAAAAAAATTGTAATAAACTATATAATAAGCTAAAACACGTAAGATAAAGGAGAATACAAATGAACGCATTTCAATTTGTGCCAGAAGGATGGAACGAAACAGTAGAAAACTTTGACATACAAAAAATCCAAGAATATAAAAACGAAAATAAAACCATGCAAGCAATTGTGCAAAGTTGTGATGAACAATACAATTTACATATAAAATTGGGAAATGCAATTGAGGGAATTATTCCCAGAAATGAAGTAGAAGATTTGCCAGAAGGTTTACCAGACGAAAGATTATGTACAGGAAAAGTACATAAATATGTACAATTTAAAATTGAAAATATAGAAAACGACAATACGGTAATTTTATCGAGAAAAAGTGTTCAGCAAGAAGCTTTAGCATATATAAAAAATCAAATGCAAGTAGGACAAACTGTCACGGGAATCGTCAAAAATATAAGACCATATGGTGCTTTTATCGAAATTGGAGGGGGGATTGTTGGGCTAGCACATATAGAAGATCTATCTGTTGCTAGAATTAAGACCCCATATGAAAGGTTAAAAATTGGACAGAAAGTAAATATTGTGATAAAATCTATAGATAGGTGTACAGGAAAGGTCAATTTATCATATAAAGAAACCTTAGGAACATGGGAAGAAAATGCAAAAAAATTTTCTTCAGGTATGGAGGTAGAAGGTATTATTCGAGAAACAGAGAAAAATAAAAATGGTATTTTTATTGAATTAACACCAAACTTAGTAGGAATGGCAGAATATACAGAAGGTTATGAATATGGACAGAAGGTAAAAGTATATATAAAAAAAATTGATAATCAAAAGAAAAAAGTAAAATTGCTTATAGAAAAACAAGAAAAGAGTGTATAATAAAAATTAATAAGTTTATAATTAAAAAATATAGATAATTCTAAATTTAGGGGGGAAATAAAAAATGGTAGAAGATAATGAAATCAAGGCACAAGTATCTCCATTTGCCATAAGAGAAGGTGAAATTAAAACCTTTGATGGAAAAGATGGGTATGTGTCAATGAATCAAATCGTGCACAAGATAAATATTGGACATATTAATGAAATCCATTTTGCAATTTTAGACTTAGTAAATGAATTTGAATTTATTACGTCAAGACAGTTATATCAAATGCTAGAAATTAAGGGAATTGACCCAAAATCACAAGACAAGTTAAACAACAAGTTAGACCAATTGGTAAAATCTAAAATTTTAACAAGATATTACTTTACTTCTGATGAAGGTAAAGGAATTTATAGAATTTACTGTTTAGAGAAGATGGGAAAATATTTATTAAATTCTAAAGAAATTGATTGTAAATGGCAACCATCTGATAATACAAAACCAGTACCAATGATAAAAAAGAGATTGGCTGGAAATCAAACATT
>CALXJS010000058.1 GCA_944388685.1 uncultured Clostridia bacterium
TTACTTAAAAATTCTTGTGTTTCTTTAGTTAGCATATTGCCCTCCCTTTTCTATTTAATAACGGTAATCTAATATTAAATCTATTCTTATTTTGATTTTATATTTCCTCTTTTTCTACATCTTTCTTAACATAGTTATCTAAATTTAATTCTTTCTTAAATTCTTCTTCTGTTGGTAAATATAACTTATACTTTGAAGCAAAAATTTGATTATTATCTTCTGGTAAAGTATATTTTACAACTTGGTCACTTTTATCTGCACAAAGTACGATTCCAATAGGCGGATTATCTCCTTCATTCATCATTTCTCTCGTATAATAATTAACATACATTTGCATTTGTCCTAAATCTTGATGTGTTAAATCACCCAATTTTAAATCTATTATTACAAAACATTTTAATATATAGTTGTAATATTTCACTTTTAACCGAACCTTTATCTTGGCTTACTAATAATCTTTCATAGTAAAATGCTCCTATTTGTCTTTTTAATTGTCTTACACTCCAATTTCCTTTTACACTTTCATTAGCATAAAACTCTCTTGCTTTATTATCTTCAATTCTCATTAGTAAATTATAATGTGACCAACTCAATTCGCTAGACAGTGTCTGGCGAATTGGAAACGTACGATAAAATTGTCTCATATTTTTTAAATTTGCAACAGTAAAACCTTTTCCAAATTCTTTAGTTAAGTGTTCTGATAGGTATTCTAATAGTTTCTTACCATATTCAGCTCTATCATTTTTTCCACATGCTTTATGTATTTCTTGTCCAATTTCCCAATAGGCTTGTACCATTGCTGAATTGACGGCAGTATATACTTTTGATTGTGCTGTTAAAACACTATTTCTAATTATTTTGTATGATTCTTCTGGTTGTATTGTTATTGGGTTATCTTCCATAGATTTCCTCCTTCTCTAATAATCTACTCAATAATAATTTCTAACCTTTCAAATATCCTTTATATTATACTTCTGTTTGGCTCATTTTATCATAAAAATACGAAAAAAGAAAGCCTTCTGACAAAGATTTACCTTTAAAATTTATATATTTTTATTATCAATTTATATTACGCCTCATACCATATCAGCTTCTATTGTTACTTTAATTTTATGATTTTGTATTTTTCTATGTGTTTACAAGATACACTCTGTATCTCTATCTAGGCTCATCACCCAGTTGCTTCATTTTAGCTTTAACAAATTCAAACATTTTTGATTTTGTTACAACCTTGTCTATAATTGTTCTTTCTTGTTTGGCAATTTGCATAATATAATCTAATTCATTTGCATTTAACATATCCGCAAATTCTTTTTGCTCTTCTGCTGAATATAAAAAAGCAGTTTTGGTAAATAGCATAACTCCATCGTTTCTTGTCTCTTCCTCCCCATTTAACATCAATGCTTTTATATACTTAAATTTGATTAATATATCTTTTACTCCAATAACACATTTTGCATTTTGGGAATTATTACGATTACAATGTCTCATAACTTCTCTTAGTTCATCTATTTTATCCATTATTCTCATAGCTTCTCCAGCTGTGTCTGGAGTGAGTGATAAATCTTTTCCTGTTTGCACTTTATAAATATCATTTGCAATCTGATATAAGTCATGTTCTATAGAATCAAAATAGCTTAATGCATCTTCAGTGACATAAGTTTGATTTGATTTATCAATAGAAAATTCTAAAATAGTTAAATCATTCATATCTCAATACCTCTATTTTTGTGAAATAACTTTATATTTTCTCTACACCTCTCTATTATTTTCTGTCCATCATAATTCTCATTCAATTGATCAATCGTTTTAAATTCTTCATTAGGTTGTCGAATTGCTATCCATTTTTTTGATATAGTGTCCTTATTTTCTTCTTTTGAAAATAATGTTGGTGGATTAATTACAGCCTCTTTATCATCTATTTTTACTAGAAACATACAATTATATTTAGGTTTACCAAAAATTGGTGCAAATTCAATATCATTGGCATAAAAAAATAATTCTAAAGCTTTACTTACTTCGATTTCTTTGCCATCTAACAATATACTTCTAAAATTGACCTTTTCTGTTGTCGGAACTAAAATACTTTCTAAATAAGTGATGATAGTTGCTTGTTTTTCTAAATCTGTTAAATCTTCCATATGTAATTGTTCTGAAATTTCTTTTATATTATATCTTTCTATTAAATATTTATAAACAGTCTTTCTTGATTCATTAATTTTTTCTTCTGATGCATAAAAATCATATAATTCGTTTGGTTTTCCATTATAAAAATTTTCATCAGATAATTTATAATGTATTGATGATAATTTTCCATTATAAACTGTTGGATCTAAAAAATAAAATTTATCTTTATCAAACTTTACAACAGTTACTTGATGTTCTGAAGAAACGTCTTGACTTTCCTCCAATCCTCTTATTCTTAATATATTTGCTTCTTCATTACTTGCTATTAATAAAAGTTCTAAGAATCTACTTTGTGAATTACAAACCCCTTTTCCTAATAATGCAATATTTATTGCATCTTGACTAAGAGCAGCTGCTTTTTCTCCAACACTTTCATACATTCCATTAAGTCTAATATATTCTAAAAAATTAAGAACTTTTTCTTCTAAAGAAAAGTGTTCATCTCCTAAAGTATATACAACATCTTGCAATTCTTTTTTTAATTTAGCATACATATAATCAGTATTAGCATTTTCAAAAAAACTTCTACTATAAGGGGTAGCTTTTATATAATTTAATAAGAATTTATATTTATCTGTATTGTTTATTCGATATACTAAATCTCTATGACTTTTAACATCATTTTGCAATAATTGTTCTAGTGCATCTTTATTAAGTTCATTTAACTGCATGGTTATTGTCCTTTCTCTTTACTACTCTATTACTTATTTTTATCTTCTTTTCTATTCATCAATGCCACACACTCCACATGACTTGTAAATGGAAACATGTCCACTGGTTTTATACTATTAATCTCATAGCTTTCCTCCAACTCTTTTAAGTCTCTCACTAGAGTTGCTGGGTTACAACTAATATAGACAAGCTTTTTCGGTTTTATCTTCAATATATTTTGAATACTTGTCTTATCAAGACCTCTTCTTGGAGGATCTACCATAATGATATCTGGAATAATCTTCTTGTTATTGATTAAATCATCTAAAACTTCTTCCACATCTCCTGCAATAAATTCCGTATTATGAATATCATTTATTTTGGCATTTTCTATAGCATCTTCTACCGCTTGTTTTACAATTTCAATACCATATACTTTTTTCGCATATTTTGCTATAAATAAAGAAATGGTTCCAATGCCACAATATAAGTCAAAGACAGTATCTTCTTTTGTGATATTAGCTGATTTGACACCTATCATATATAGCCTTTCAGCTTGAATTGAATTTACTTGGTAAAAAGATAATGGTGAAATTTTAAATGTTAATTCTCCTAATTGGTCTGTTATATATCCCTCTCCACATATCGTTATATTTTTCTCTCCTAATATCACATTTGTATTTTTCTCATTTATATTTTTGACAATTGTTTTAATCTTGGGAAACTTACCAACTAGTGCTTCTACAAATTTTTTCTCACTTGGAATTTCATTTCCATTGATAACAATAATTACCATAATTTCATTTGTTTTTTTGCCAATTTTGGTTACGATATGTCTTACTAGTCCCTTTCTCGTATTTTCATTATAGATGGATATATGATTATCTGCAATATATTTGATGATATATTTTGCAATTTCTTCTGTTTGCTCGTCTTGAATTAAGCATTTTCCTATTGGGATAATTTCATGTGTTCGATTGGCAAAAACGCCAATCACTGGTTTTCCTTCTTTATCTATGCCTACTGGATATTGTGCTTTATTTCTATAATGATATGGATTTTCCATTCCTAGGGTTTCTTCTACTTTGATTTTTGTCTGTAATGTTTTGTTTACTAAACTTTGAACTGCATTTCTTTTCATATTTAATGTTTTAGCATATTGAATATGTCTTAAGCTACATCCACCACATCTTTTATATGTTTTGCAATCACTTTCTATTCGATGTTCTGATTTTTGTATAATTTCGATTACTTTTCCAAAGGCATGAGAAGATAACACCTTTACAATTAATATTTTGACCTTTTCTCCCTTGATACTATTAGGAATAAATATGGTAAAATTATTAATCTTGGCAATACCTTCTCCCTCAAATCCATTATCGATGATATCTACAATATATTCTTCATTCTTTTTTACTGGTATTTCCATTTTTACCTCTCATAAATTTAATCTATTTCTTTTTTCATCCCTAAAGCTACTTTTTCTTTCAATTCTTCTATCTGCTGTCTAATCGATTTATCACTATCTGGTTCAATTGGTTCTAATATTTTTAAGGTTACATCTGGTTTTCTTTTAAATAGTTTTCGCATTCCAATTGGCTCTCTAAATGTAAACACACAAGGAATAATTGGAACTTGATTTCTAACTGCCATGTCAAATGCACCGTTTTTGAAGTTTCGTATTTTTTTGCAATATGTCCATAAAGCAGCTTCTGGATAAACATGTATAATTTTATTTTCTTTTAATACTCTATTTATCGCTTTTAGAAAATGCTTTTTGTTTTCTATACTTTTGGGTATTGGAATGGCTTTTAATAATTTTATTAATTTGCGAACAAATGGAATTTTAAAACTTTCTTCTTGTGTTGTATAGTATATGTCTTTATCTTTAAATGCTAAACCTATCATAGCACAATCTAAGAATAGGACATGGTTTGATACACTAATTGCACCACCTGCTATATTTTCTATATTTTCTTGTCCTTCTATTTTTAAGTCATAAATCATTTTGATTAAAAGTTTTAATATTAGATAAGCTATACCATAATAAAGAAGGTCTGAACATATAGAAAAGAACGTATTTTCTTTTGGTATATATTCATAGTTTTCGTCAATATGAAATTCACATGGAGTCCATAAGTCAATAATATTAGCATTTTCGTCCTCATTCCATACATTATCTATGTTCGTTTCTTGTTTCCATAGATTGATAATATCTATGTTTTCATTTTGTTCCAACGTTTTTGCTTCTTCTATAACATCCTTCATTTCCATCCTCTTCCTTTTATCATAAGATACTTACACAAAAAATGGCATAACCATTTTCTCATGAAAAGAGATTGAACCTTAGATTTTTTCAAGAAACTCTCTATTTTTTCTGCATTTCTTTTATCACAATATCTGCTATTTTATCACAAGTATCTTTTCTAATATATTTCTCCTGATTTTCTACCATTTGATTCGGATCTCGTTTAGCTTATGTAATGCTTTTTTTACATGTGTAGCAGCAACATAATATTTGCCATCAAATTTTGTTTCATATAATTCTTTTAATGGATTTATTACAATGGTGTCTGCATCTAAATATAATATTCTTTCTAAATCTTGTGGCAAGTATTTACTAGCAAATATTCTAAAATAAATTTCGGCTGGATATCGTTTTTCATATACAGGAAACTGATTGATTTCCTTTTCTTCTATCTTGATAAAATGTATATGAAATTGTTTTAAATCCAGATTATTATAGATGGCTTTTAAATCAGATTCTTCTAAATCCCTATGTAATACATATATGTCAAAATGCTCTTTCGCATTAGAATACTGAATAGAATTTAATAATATATTTACTTGTTTTACATATTTCTTATTAATGGTTATTAAAATATTCATAAATATTTATTATTTTACCTCTCCCTTTATTTCGGAATATTTTTTTCTATATTCCCTAAAATTATATCACAATTAAACAAATTTGTATATAATCTCTCTTTTATAAACTTTTTTTGTAAAATTTTCCATAATTACTGTTTTTTGTGCGAATATCTTGTATATTTTGCATTTTTATAATATAATTCTAATGGAAATTATATGGGATTATATATATTATAATACCTGTTATTTGAATTTAAGGAGGAAAAAATGAAAAATTTTGATGTTGCCATTATTATGGGAAGTGATTCTGATTTATCTATTATGAAAGATGCCGCTAAATTTTTAGAGGATATGGGTATTTCTTATGAAATGAAAATTCTTTCTGTTCACAGAACACCTGAAAAAGCTATGGAATATGCAAATAGCTTAAAAGAAAATGGTGTAAAAGTTGTAATTGCTGGTGCTGGAGGTGCTGCACACTTACCTGGTGTATTTGCAGCAATGTTACCTACTGTTCCAGTAATTGGTATTCCAATTCATACAAAAACATTAGGAGGTGTCGACTCTTTATATTCAATTGTTCAAATGCCTTCAGGAATTCCAGTTGCAACAGTTGCTATCAACGGTGCTAAAAATGCTGGTATTCTAGCAACTTCTATCTTAGCTGTTGGAGATGAAAATGTAAAAGAAAAACTAGCAGCTTATAAAAATTCTTTAAAAGATGCTGTTTCTAAAAAAGATGAAAAACTTCAAGAAATGGGATATACAAGTTACTTAGAAAACATGAATAAATAAGAAAGGAATGTGAAAAAATGAAAAAAATTAGTAGTGGTAAAGTTCGTGAAATTTATGAGGTAGATGATGACAAATTATTACTTGTTGTTTCTGACAGAATTTCTGCATTTGATTATATTTTACCTAATTTAATTCCTGATAAAGGAAAAATATTAAATCAAATTTCTGAATTTTGGTTTGATTATACAAAAAATATTATACCAAATCATGTTATTTCAACAGATTTGAAAGATTTTCCTGAAGAATTCCAAACACCTGAATTTGAAGGAAGAAGTATGTTAGTTAAAAAACTAAAAATGATACCCGTAGAGTGTATTGTAAGAGGATATATTACAGGTTCTGGTTGGAAAAGCTATTTAAATGATGGTACTGTTTGTGGTATCAAACTTCCTGAAGGTTTACAAGAGGCACAAAAATTACCTGAGCCAATCTTTACACCTACTACAAAAGCACAAGAAGGACATGATGAAAATATTTCTTTTGAAGAAGTTTGCAATTTAATTGGAAAAGATTTAGCTGAAAAATTAAGAGCAAAAACAATTGAGGTATATACAAAATGTTCTGAATATGCAGCAACAAAAGGTGTGATTATTGCTGATACAAAATTTGAATTTGGACTTGATGAAAATGGAGAATTGGTTCTTGGAGATGAAGTATTAACTCCTGACTCTAGTAGATTTTGGGTTGCAAAAGACTATCAAGTTGGAACAAGCCCAAAAAGCTTTGATAAACAATATCTTCGTGATTGGATAAAATCTACTGGATATAATCCTGAAGGTGATACACCAATTCCAGAAGATGTCATTATGACAACAAGACAAAGATATATTGAAGCTTATGAAATGTTAACAGGAAAAAAATATGAATAATTCTAAAAAGGGATTTTGAGTACAAACTCAATTTTCCTTTTTTTAAAAAGTTAAGCACAAAAAAATAGAGAATATAAAAAGAATGAAACGATTTTGCGTATCTAAATTTGAATTTAGAAATTATTAAAGAAAAAAGTGAGGAATGTTCACGCTTGAAAAATTCGTTAGAATTTTGAGGGCTGAGTGAAAGAGTCTCACTTTTTTCTTTTAAAATTTCTATGAAAATTTAGCTTATACAAAATTGTGTAATGATTTTATATTCTATATTTTTAAGAGATTGTTATCAAAAAAGAGAAAATTGAGTTTGTCCCCAAAATCCCTTCTTTAATTAAAATTTAATTTTTTCAAATCTATCTTTTTCAAGTGTTTCTGGTACTTCAATTGGATATGTTCCTGTAAAACATCCATAGCAGAAATCATTTATTTTACATCCTTTGGCGATTTCTTTCAAGCTATCCATACTTAAATATTCCAAAGAATCTGCTCCAATTTTTTCTTGAATCTCTTCTTTTGTCATTTGATTTGCAATTAATGCTTCTTTTTTATCAACGTCTGTTCCAAAATAGCAAACCCCTACAAAAGCTGGTGATGCAACTCTTATATGTACTTCTTTTGCTCCTGCTTCTTTTAGCGTTTTTATGATTCTTGTTATGGTTGTTCCTCTTACAATTGAATCCTCTACTAAAACAATTTTCTTTCCTTTTACGGTTTCTTTTAAAGGATTTAGTTTCAATGCTACCAAATCTTTTCTTTTACTCTGTGCATTTTGTATGAAAGTTCTTCCGATATATTTGCTTTTTGTAAATACCATATCATAAGGTATTTTTGATTCTTTTGAATATCCTAAAGCTGCGTCTAATCCAGAATCTGGAACACCTGCTACAATATCCGCATCTACTGGGGCTTGTCTTGCTAAGTATCTTCCTGCATTCTCTCTGAATATATGTACATTGATTCCATCTATAATAGAATCTGGTCTTGCAAAATAGATATATTCAAAAATACACATTCCTTTTCTTTCATTTGGCATATATTTTTCACTTTTCACTTGATTATCTGTAACAACTACAATCTCTCCTGGTTCAACATCTCTTTCAAATGTTGCACCTGTAATGTCTAGTGCACAACTTTCTGAAGCAAATACAATATCTTCTCCTAAATGTCCCATACACAATGGTCTAAATCCTTGTGGATCTCTTACAGCAATCAATTTTTGAGATGATATGATTAATAAAGAATAGGCACCTTTTAAAATTTTCATTGTATTTTTTATAGCTTCTTCTATTGAATTTGTTTTTATTCTTTCTCTTACAATAATATGACAGATAACTTCTGTATCACTAGTTGTTGTAAAAATTGCTCCTTCATCTTCTAGTTCTCTTTTTAGTTCTAAAGCATTGGTAATATTTCCATTATGCACAATTGCTAAATTTCCTTTTTTATGCCTTACAACCATAGGTTGTGCATTTTCTTTTCTACTTTCTCCTGTTGTTGAATATCTAACATGTCCAATTGCCATTTTACCTGTTGGTAA
>CALXJS010000059.1 GCA_944388685.1 uncultured Clostridia bacterium
ATTAAATACAAAAAAATATAAAAAGACTTGTTTTTTATGTGTTTTTATAATAAAATAATATGCGTGAAGAGAAATAATAAAACCAATTAAAAAGCAAAGTATATATATTTCAAATATTTACAAGAGAAAATGGTCTAGGCTGGAAACCATTAAATATCATATATAGAAAATTCACTTTTTAGGTCCTTTTTTGAAACGATAGTAGGAAAAGGCGGTTGAACCGTTAAAACTGTAATGAGGTTAGTATAGTATATACTAATAAATTTAGGTGGTACCACGAATAATGACCATTTCGTCCTAAAATACTAGGAAGAAATGGTTTTTTGTGGTATAGGAAAAATCGCTTTTTCCTATACCACAAAAAAATAACGATGCACAGAAAAATTGCATAGCAATTTTTCGCGTCGACAAATCTTTACGCTTCTTCGAGAACTTAAAAATATATAGTTAAATTAAAAAAATAGAGAAAAGTTCTCGCGAAGCGAGATTTGTCCTTGTATAGGAAAAATCGAGTTTTTCCTATACAAGAACGTCGCTTCGCTCTAGTGATTGCACACAAATTTTGACTTGCGTAAAATTTGGCGCACGAACAATGACGCGGGCTTTAAAATGTTATAAACAGAGAAAATGTTCAAAAAAGCCCGCTATTGTTCTGGTATAGGGAAATTACATAAATATTACATTTAAATTTTAAATAAAATTTAATAAAGGATGTTGATAAATATGAATAATCAAAAAAAATGCATTGAATATTATTTTGATTCAAAAACATTTACAAAAGATCAATTAACAAAAAGTATAGAAGAAGCAAAACTTGAATTTCCTAATAAAAAAGTAGAAACAAACCTATTTTTAAATCAGTGGGGTGTTTATATACTAAAAATTAATTTTACAGATAAAATAGAATATGTTAGTAACTTTAAGGAAAAACGAAAAAATAGGAAAGTATTACTTCTTACAGAAAGAAATCGAAAAATTAGTGAAAAAAGGACTTCGTTTTTAAATAGAAAATATGGGCAATATAAACAAACAAAAGAATATCGACCACTATAAGAAAGGTTTATGGGTATCCTTTAAAAAACCTAAATTTAAGTATAAGGAATGGACAAAATGAAAGAACAAATTGCAAGTATCAAAGAAAAATCTATTAAAGACATTTCAAACACAAAGGATTTAAAAGAATTAAATGCGTTAAGAGTAAAATACTTAGGAAAAAAAGGAGAATTAACACTTATCTTAAGAGGAATGGGAGGATTATCTCCAGAAGAAAGACCAGTGATTGGAAGCTTAGTAAATGAATTAAGAGAAGAAATTGAGAATTTAATTCAAAGTAAAGAAAAAGAATTTAAAAATCAAGAACTTTTAGAAAGATTGGAAAATGAAACAATTGATGTTACAGAGCCAAGTAAAAAAGTTATTTTGGGATCTTTACATCCAATTACTCAAATTATAAAAGAAGTAGAAGAAATATTCTTAGGGATGGGATATGAAATTGCTGATGGTCCAGAAGTGGAAAAAGCAACATATAATTTTGATAAATTAAATACACCACCAGACCATCCTGCAAGAGATGTGCAAGATACATTTTATATCACAGATGATATTGTATTAAGAAGTCAAACATCACCTGTTCAAGCAAGAGTTATGGAAAATCAAAAACCACCAATCAAAATCATATGTCCAGGAGCCGTATATAGATCAGATAGTGTTGATGCAACACATTCACCTGTTTTCCATCAAGTAGAAGGATTGGTTGTAGATAAAAATATTTCAATGGCAGATTTAAAAGGAACCTTAGAAATGTTTGCTAAAAAATGTTTAGGAGAAAATACAAAAATACGTTTTAGACCACATCATTTTCCATTTACAGAACCATCTGCAGAAGCAGACGTATCATGCTTTGTATGTGGAGGAAAAGGTTGTAGAGTTTGCAAAGGTGAAGGATGGATAGAATTATTAGGTTGTGGAGAAGTTCATCCAAATGTTTTAAGAAATTGTGGAATAGACCCAGATGTGTATTCAGGATTTGCATTTGGTTTTGGTGTAGAAAGAATTGCTATGGCAAAATATGGAATTGAAGATATGAGATTGCTATTTGAAAATGATATCCGTTTCTTAAAGCAATTTTAAGTTGAACAATAGGGACGTGCCAAATTGTTCAAAAAGTGAACGATTTGACCAGTTTCCAATGTTTAAAATAAAAAATTGATTAAAAATTTAATTAATTAGGAGTGTGTTGAAATGGGGATTTTTAATTTAAAAAAGAAGAAGGAACAAAGAACATATACATTAAGTGAGGCTATGGCTCGTGTTGCAGAAAATGAGAGACTTGAACCAGTTCCACTTACTAGTGATTTAATAAATGGTCCATATATAGTTGTAGATGCTACAGAAAGACAAGCACAAATTGATGAAGCAAGAGAAAAAGTGAGAAAAAGTAGTACTTTTAAAGGAAAAAAAGAAGGATTTATGCAAGAAATCACAAGAGATGGAGAATATAAAAGGATTCCATATGATATCAGTGTAAGTCATAGTGATAGACCAGGAAGAGTGGTTAGAGATCATACATTATAATAGAAAAGTAGTTTTTATGAAAGATATAAAACTATAACATAAGCAGGGAATAGCTGTTTGAAAAATAATTGCGTTTTGGCGTTGTTAAGCTTCATTTTGTTTGCCTAACCAAAAACACAATTATTTTTCAAACAGATTTATACAGGAAAGGAAGAATAAAAAATGAAAGCAAGTAGAGAATGGTTAGAAGAATATAGTGATATAGATGTTAACACAGTAGAATTAGGAGACATCTTAACAATGACAGGCTCTAAGGTTGAAACCATAGAACAAAAAGGAAACAACATAAAAAATGTGGTTGTTGGAAAAATTTTAGAAGTTACGAAACATCCAGATGCTGATAAATTAGTGGTAACAAAAATAGATGTGGGAAATGGAGAAATTCTTCAAATTGTAACAGCAGCACCTAACATTAAAGTAGGAGAAACTGGACAAATTGTGCCAGTCGCAAAAGACGGAGCAGAACTTCCAAAAGGTGTAACGATCCATACAGGAAAATTACGTGGCGTAGAATCACAAGGTATGATGTGTGGAATGGAAGAATTAGAAATTGACCCTGCCAATTATCCAGATAAAGTGGTAGATGGAATCTTTATTCTAGATGACAAATATGAAAAAGATTTAGGAAAAGATTTAGTAGATGTCTTAGAATTAAAAGAAGATATCATTGATTTTGAAATTACACCAAACAGACCAGATTGTTTGTCAATTGAAGGATTAGGAAGAGAAACAGCGGTGTCTTTAGGAAAACCATTTAAAAATCCTAGAAAAAATATTGATGAATTAAAAGTAGAAGATAAAAAAGAAATTGAAGGATTAAAAGTAGATATTACAGCACCTGACTTATGTTACAGATATATTGCAAGAGTTGTAAAAAATGTAAAAATTGGTCCATCACCTAAATGGATGGTTAGAAGATTAAATGCTTGTGGTGTTAGAAGTATCAATAATATTGTTGATATTACCAACTATGTTATGCTAGAAATGGGGCAACCAATGCATGCATTTGATATCAATTCTATCGAAGGAAAACATATTACAGTAAGAAGAGCAAAAAACAATGAAAAAATTACAACGCTAGATGAACAAGAAAGAATCTTAGATGAAAATGATTTAGTCATTGCAGATGACAAAAAAGCAGTAGCCATTGCTGGTGTTATGGGAGGACTAAATTCAGAAATCGAAAATGATACAGAAACAGTTGTATTTGAATCAGCAGTATTTTATGGTGGGGCTGTTAGAAAAACAGCTAAAAAAGTAGGATTAAGAACAGAAGCATCTTCTCGTTTTGAAAAAGGATTATCACCAGAAAATGCGTTAAGAGCAGTTAACCGTGCAGTAGAATTAGTAGAAATTTTACATGCAGGAGAAGTGGTTGATGGAAAAATAGATGTTTATCCAACAAAACAAAAAGTACATGAAATAAAAGTAGACTATGATAGAATTAATCAATTATTAGGAACACATATTTCTAAGGAAGAAATGATTGATATTCTAAATAAATTAGATATAAAAGTTGAAAATGATATTGCTACAGCACCATATTTTAGAATGGATGTAGAGCAATTAGCAGATTTATCAGAAGAAGTATTAAGATTTTATGGATATGACAAATTAGAAACCACATTAATTAAATCTGATACAACATTAGGTATGAGAAATAAAGAACAAAAAATTGAAAAGAAAATACAAGAAGTTCTTGTCAATAGTGGTTTATCAGAAATATATACTTATGGATTTTTAAGTGAAAAAGATTTAGAAAAATCAAATATTAGTGATACATTAAAGAAAACAGCTATCACCATTCAAAATCCATTAAGTGATGAATATAAATTAATGAGACCATCAACCATACCAAGTATGTTACAAATATTAGCCAATAATGCCAATAAGAAAAATCAAAATGTAAAATTATTTGATATTTCAAGAAATTATAAAAATATGCATGGTGAAGTAGAAAAAGGAGAAGTACCTTTACAAGAAAATATTTTAACCATTGGAATGTATGGAGATGATGTTGATTTCTATATCTTAAAAGGAATTGTAGAAAATGTATTAGAAGCAACATATATTAATCATTATGAAGTAGAAAGAGAAACAGAAAATAAATCATATCATCCAGGAAGATGTGCAAATCTAACAGTTGGAAGAGATGTAATTGCTACTCTAGGAGAAGTACATCCAGTTGTTTTAAATAACTATGATATTGAAAAAAGAGTATATTTAGCAGAAATTAATATTAGTAAACTAGAAAAATATTCAAGAAATAATAAAAAATATGTAGAAGTTCCAAAATTCCCAGCAGTAGAAAGAGACATTGCCATTATTGTTGATGAAAGTGTTGAGGTTGGACAAATCGAAAAAATTATTACAAAGAAAGCTAAGAAACTATTAGAAGACTTAAAATTATTTGACATTTATAGAAATGAAAAACTAGGAGAAAATAAGAAGAGCGTAGCATATGCTTTAACATTTAGAGATAAAAATAAAACATTAAGTGATGAAGAAGTGAATTCTACAATGGAAAATATTATTTCAGAATTGGAAAAAACAGTAGGTGCAGAATTAAGAAAATAGAATGAAAAAGGGATTTTGAGAATCGACTCATTTTCCCTTTTTTGTTTAACAATATTATAAAAAAATATAGAATATAAAAAAATGAAACAATTTAGCTTATACAAAATTGTGTAATGACTTTATATTCTATATTTTTTAGTCTAGTTAAGTCTGAAAAAAGGGAAAATGAGTCAATCCTCAAAATCCCTTTTTCTAAAAAATAAAAATGTGATGGTAACTTTTTTGGAAAAAATGGTAATATATAGATGTAGTTATCTAAGAGGAGTTCTAAACCAAATGAAAAAAGAAAAATTAATTAAACAATATATAGAAAATGATAAATTGAATATTGAAAAAGTGATGAAAGATTATACGAACTATCTATATGTGATTGTAAACAATAAGAATTTTAAATTAACACAAGAAGATATAGAAGAAATTGTTTCAGATGTATTTTTAGCTGTTTGGAAAAACCAGAAACAACTAGATATACAAAAAGAAATGTCTTCTTATTTGGCTGGAGTTGTAAATCATTTATACAATAAAAAACTGAGAAACTTTAAAAATCTAATAGATATAGAAGACTATGAAAATCAATTACAAGATACAAAAAATATTGAACAAGAAATAGAAGATAGACAAAAGAATCATTTGATTTTGCAGGAAATCAATGCAATGAAACAAGAAGATCAAGATATATTTTTATATTATTACTATTATGCAAAATCTATAAAGGAAATTGCAAAAGAACTACATATTACAGAATCAAAAGTAAAATCTAGATTATTTCGTATTAGAAATAAATTGAAAAGAAAGTTGGGAAAAAGGGGGTATAGTTATTATGGATGAAGAAAAAATGGATGAAATTATGAAAAAAGCACGAATGAAAATAGCTGTATCCAAATTTGAAGAAGGAGAATATAAAATGCCCAAAAGAAACTTATTAAAATTGGTAGCAACATTTGTATTAACGATTGGAATGACATTTGGACTTGTATATGCTGGAAATACTGTATATGAAAAAATCTGGAAAGAACCAAAGGCATATAAAATAAATCAGGAAATCACAGAAGAAGAGAAGGCACAATGCATATCAGAAACAGAAGCAGAAGAAATTGCAAAAGCATATTTAAAGAAGATTGGTTATACAGATGAAAATATAGGACAAATTGAACTATATAAAGATAATTTATCACAAGAAAATATATGGGCAATGAGTTCAGATTTAGGCACAATTCGAATAGACGCCAATACTGGAAAACTAAGATCTGTTAGCATGCCAGTTAGAGAAGGAAGTATTCCTTACAATTATGGTATTAGTCGAGAAGAAGCAAGAGAAGTAGCATATACATTATTAGAAAAATATAAGCCAATAGGTGATACAGGAGAATATGAATTAGTTAGTTTGAAAAGAAATGCAGGCAAGGATGAAGATGCCTATATTTGGTATGCGGAATTTTATAAAAAGTATGGAGATTTATATAATGCATCAGAAAGCATACAAATAGGATGGATTTCAACAAGCAATATTTTATATTCTTTAGATATAAAACAAAATCCTTATGAGAATAATGAAGAAAAAATTAGCAAAGAAGAAGCAATTCAAATTGCAAAAGAAAAAGATGAACAAATTGAAACTGTTAGAGAAATACAAGAAGTAAAAGCAGAAATTAGAATTAAACAAATGAATGAAGAAGTATATTTAAGAGAAAATTTGAAAGAGAACTATGGAAATTTAATGTTGAATATGGAAAAGGTGGAAGGGGATAGGTATCGATATAAAGATGATGCAGTTATGTATAAAACAGAAGAAAGGGTTAGAAAAGTATGGTGTGTCGTTATAACATATAATATAGAAGAAAGTGGATATTTATCAGCATTTACATATTATGTAGATAGCACAACGGGAGAAATTATAGGTGGAAGTGCCGGAGATGTGATAATATCGGAAGAAGCAATTAGAAATGATACAAATAATGTAATTGAAAAATAAAAATGGAAAAACAAAAAATATATAAAAATTTTGATTTGTATGAAATGAACCCTAATTATTAAACTTCTTTGTTTAATAATTGAGGTTCATTTTTCTTGTATAGGAACTTATTAAAAATAATTGCATATACTTTATTATTAGAAGTGAATGGTTGAAAAATAATTATAATTTGACACAATTAAAATTAAATTCTTTTCCAACCAAGCTTTGAAAAATATGGAAGGAATGAAGGAAATGGCATATTCAGATAGAGAATTAATTGCGAGAATCGTGCAATGTGAAGCACGGTGGAGAAGGCGATAATGGTATGAAAGCAGTAGCAAGCGTTATTTTAAACAGAGTAAATGTATCAGATGGGGAATATGCAAGAATATCACAAGGCGGTAACGTCAGAAATATTATTTTCCAACCGGGACAATTTGATTGTGCAACAGAAACCTTATTCAATCGATACAATCCACAGAATATCTATAACATGAACCCAACAGAAGAACATTATTACATAGCGGATTGGGCATTAGCAGGAAATCAATTAAATGAAATAGGAGAATGTCTGTGGTATTTAAATCCATTTAAACCTAGTTGTGATACAACATTTCCACGAAATGGTTCTGGAACGTTTCATACAAGACTTGGAGAACATTGTTTTTATCGTCCGACAAGTCAATATGCAAACACATAATCATTATGAAATAAAGGAGGTTCATTATGCCAGATGAAAGACAAGACAAAAGAGAAAATAGGAATGTAACCATTAATCAAGACTCACCAGAAATTTTAACAAATTCCATTTATACACCAGCCTTCTTACGAGAACAAATTGGAAAACTCATGAGAGTAGAATTTTTAATAGGTACTAACAATTTAGTAGATAGAATTGGGATATTAGAAGATGTTGGAGCAAGCTATATTTTATTACGTTCATTAGAAAGTGATACGATTACCTATTGTGACATTTATTCTATTAAATTTATTACCATATCTAATAGAAGAATTAATAATTTTATGAATAATGGATATGGTGGATATAACTATTATTAAAGTGTCCTTTTGGGGACATTTTTATTATATTATTTCATTAAAAGCAAATGTAGTAAATTTTATTCATTACTCGGCGAGCATTGCAGAATAAATAAATTCTAAAATTATCAAGCAGGCACCTCTCAAAGAAAATTTGAGATTCTCCTACTTGATAATTTAAGAATTTCTAATATTCTTCCATTTGCATTCGTAATTTCATAAAATTTACTACATTTGCTTTTTTTTCTAAAAAATAATTTCATAGAAAAATGTCCCAAACAGAAACGTTCCCAAAAGGACATTTTTCAAAAAAACTATTGACAAATTGAAAAAAATAGTGTAAAGTATATTAGCATTACATTTTAAAGGAGTCGTTATTTATGGAGAAAAATGTAGAAATCAGTATTTTATGTGATTTATATGGAAAATTATTAACTGAAAAACAATTTGAATTCATAAATGACTACTATAATAATGACTTGTCTTTATCAGAAATTGCAGAAAACAATGACATTACAAGACAAGCTGTTAGAGATATCATCAAAAAGGGGGAAAAGAAGCTTTTTGAATATGAAGAAAAGCTATTGTTTATGAAAAGGATGTTAAA
>CALXJS010000060.1 GCA_944388685.1 uncultured Clostridia bacterium
CCTCCCATATCATATCTTTGCCAGTTTCTTGCTCTATTTGAACCTTCTCCCCAATATTCTTTTACATAACCATTTCCTTTTTTTACAACTCTTGTTGGACTTTCGTCAAATCTGGCAAAATATCTTCCCATCATAACAAAATCTGCACCTAATGCTAAGGCAATGGTGATGTGATGGTCATGTACAATTCCACCATCTAAGCATAATGGTATATATATTCCGGTTTCTTCAAAATACTCGTTACGAGCAGATACTACATCAATTAATGCTGATGCATTTCCTCGACCGATTCCTTTTGTTTCACGTGTGATACAAATAGAACCTCCTCCAACACCAATTTTTATGAAATCTGCTCCAGCTTCTGCTAAATATCTAAATCCTTCTCTATCTACAACATTTCCTGCTCCAATTTTTACAGAATCTCCATATTTTGCTCTTACAAAATCAATTGTATTTTTTTGCCATACAGAATATCCATCAGAAGAATCCATACAAATTAAATCTACACCTGCATCTACTAATGCTGGTATTCTTTCTTCATAATCTCTCGTATTAACGCCTGCACCTACAACATATCGTTTATTTTCATCTAATAATGAATTTGGATTATTTTTTCTTTCTTCATAATCTTTTCTAAATACTAAATATTTTAGGTTTCCTTCTTCTGTTAGGATTGGTAAACATGCAATTTTATTTTCCCAAATTAGATCATTTGCTTCTGATAAAGAAATACCTTCATGTGCCCATACAGCTTTTTCTTTTGGTGTCATAAAATTATCAATTGGTGCTTCCATATCATCTCTTGAAATACGATAATCCTTATCTGTTACTAATCCTATAAACTTTCCACTAGCTGTTCCGTCTTCTGTTATCATAACTGTTGAATGTCCTGTTTCATGTATTAATGTAATTACCTCTTTTAATGGTGTTCCAGATTTTACATTAGAATCACTAATAATAAATCCCGCTTTATGTTTTTTGACTTGTCTTACCATTTCTGCTTGTGATGCAATACTTTGTGACCCATAGATAAATGCAACACCGCCTTCTCTTGCAAGTGCAATTCCCATTTCTACTCCAGAAACAGATTGCATTATAGCAGATACCATTGGTACATTTGCATAATATTTTGCTTCTTCTCCTTTTTTGTATTTTACAAGTGGTGTTCTTAAAGATACCTTATCTGGTATACATCTCTCATCTGTTAAATTTGGTAATAATAAGTATTCATTTAGTGTTCTTGAAATGTCTTCTAAAATCTTTGCCATATTTTCCCCCATTCCTTTCCATTTATTATAAAATTATAAATTAGTATATCACATTTTTTTTATTGTGTAAACCGTTTTTTTGCTTTTTTTATGTAGCCATCAATTGTTCATAATATGCATTATATAATTTATTATAATATCCATTTGGTATTTGTAGTAATTCCTGATGACTTCCTTGTTCAAGAATTTCTCCTTTACTTAAAACAATAATTTTGTCCACATTTACAATGGTTGATAATCTATGTGCAATAAAAATAGAGGTTTTTTCTTTCGATAGCTTATCCACTGACTTCTGGATCAATGCTTCTGTTTTTGTGTCGATATTTGCAGTTGCTTCGTCTAAGATAAAAATAGATGGATTATGTGCAAATATTCTAGCAAATGCCAATAATTGTTTTTCTCCTGCTGAATAAGAATTTCCTCTTTCACTTGCCATTTCGTCTAATCCATTTGGTAATGAATTAACAAACTCATCTGCTGAAGATAATCGAATAATTTCTTCTATATATTCATCTGATAGATTATCATTTAGTTCAATATTTTCTCTAATGGTTTTTGCAAATATAAATGGGTCTTGTAAAACAATTCCAACTTGTTTTCTTAAATATCTTAAATTAATATCTTTAATATTGACACCATCTAATAAGATTTCTCCTTTTTGAATTTCATAAAATCGATTAATCAGATTTATAATTGTTGTTTTTCCTGAACCAGTTTTTCCTACTAATGCAATACTTTGTCCTGGTTCAATTGTAAAGCTAACATCTTTTAAAACCCAGTCTTCATCTTTATAGGCAAACCATACATGTTTAAACTCGATTTTTCCTTTTATCTTGCCTAATTCTTTTCCATCTTCAAAGTTTTCTAAATATTCTTTATGATCTAAAATGTCATAAATCTTATTAATTGATACCACTGCTTCTTGAATAGTCTCAAAGTTTTCTACAATACGATTAATCGGTTCAAAGATTTGTTTTAAATATGTAATAAATACGTAGATAACACCAATCTCTAAACTAATATGAAATACATGATTTACGCAAGCCCAGACAATCACAGCAACCCCAATATTTTCAAAAGCGGTCATCATACCAATTAGAAATCCTTCTGTAAATGAAGTGGGTATTCTGGATTTATAGAATTCTTGTGATAATTCTTCACATTCTTTTTCTTTTTCATATTGTCTGTTAAAAATCTTTATAATTTTTACGCCATATATTGATTCTGCTAAAAATACATTTAGTTTTGTTTTTACATTTTTAGAATATTCTCTTACTTTATTGCTAATTCTTGTTATGATAACAGATGTTAGAATAACAAATGGGATGATTGTGAAACATAATAATGCTAGTTTGTAATCAATGGATACCATAATAACAATTAAAGCAATAATCATTACCACATCTTTTACAAAAGTGGTTATAACATCTTTAAACATGGTTGTAATATCTTCTACATCATTGGTTATTCTTACAAAAAGTGTTCCAGCTGGTGTCTTATCATGGAATTTCATATTCGCATATTGTGCATATTTATATAATTTATTTCTAATAGAATAGATAACATTTTCTCCTGTCATACTTGTGGCAGTTGTCACAACAAAGTCCAAAATGTTTCCAATTAGTACAAGTGCTATATAAATAGCACCAATCATACCAATTGTCATAGCCCCTTTTTGCCATAGTCCAGCACTCAAATAATCATCTATAACAATTTTGATTAAATATGGTCTGATAACTTCACATATACTAATTAAAATGGCTAAAATAGATATTATGATAATTGCCTTTTTTTGAGGTTTTAACATTTTATACATTCTATGTAAGGTTTGATTTTTCATTCTTTCTTCTATATAACGCTCTAGTCGTTTATAGTCTCCTTTCTTTCGTTTTTTATTATTTATGCTAATATGCCTTCTTCTGCCTTTGTAGACTGTTGTTCATAAAACTCATGATATAATCCATGTTTATGAGTTAATTGTTCATGTGTTCCTTTTTCTACAATACTTCCATTTTTCAATACAATAATTTTATCACTGTCTTTTACATCTGATACTTTATTTGAAATAATAATACAAGTTTTCTTTCCTGAAAATTGTTTTATATTTTCTAATAAAGTTTGTGAAGTCCTATTATCTAAAGCTGAAAATGTATCATCAAAAATTAGTATACTACTATTTTTTAGAAAGGCTCTTGAAATTGCAACTCTTTGCTTTTGACCTCCTGATAAATCTGCTCCTCTTTCTCCAATTTTTGTTTCAATTCCTTTTGGCATTTTAGATATCTCATCATATATAACTGCTTTTTTGGTACTATCTTTTATTTCCTCTGTTCTATATTCTTCTTTAAATAAGCTGATATTATCTTTTAATGTTGAAGAAAATAAGAAATTGTCTTGTGTAATATAACAAATATTTTCTCTTAGTACTTCTATTGGTATATCATTAATATCCTTTCCATCAATTTCTATTTTTCCTCTAGGAATGCTATACAATCTGGTTAGTAAATTCATAAGTGTTGTCTTTCCACTTCCAATTGTTCCAATAATTCCTAATGTTTCTCCTTTTTTAATTTCAATATTAATATCTTCCAATGCATTTTCCATCACTTCTGGATAATGAAAATTTAAATTTCTAATAACAATATTTCCTTCTAATTTGTTTTCCACTTCTTTTTCTTTCACATTTACTTTTTCTGTATCTAATTCAAACACTTTATTTAATCTTCTATAAGATATTTGTGCTCTTTTAATTCTTGCAATTAATGGTGGAATCCAACTAACTGGTCCTACAAAAAGCCCAATATATCCATTAAAGGTAACCAATTCTCCTACTGTAATTTGTCCGTCAACGACTAATTTTCCACCAAATAACAAGGCAATGGAATAACAAAGTCCAAAACAAATATTGACAGTTGTCGTTAATAAATTAGAATAAATATCCACTGTATTGTCACTTTGTCTTACTTTACGATTTTTCTTAATAAAATCTTCCAATTGATTTCTTTCACAAGCATATGCTTTTGTTGTTCTAATACTATCTGTGCTCTCTTGGATATACTCAGAAAGTTCTGTAAATCTGTCTTGGGCTTTTGCAAAACTTTTTTCTACTTGATTTTTTATTTTCACAATAAGAAAAGATGCAATCAAAATTGGAATAATTGTAGCAATTGTCAAATAAATATTCACTCCACTTGCCATTTGATAAATAGCAATAATAAATGTATAAACAATTCTTGCCCCATGAGAGATAATCCTATAAACTGCACTTCTTATTTCGTTTGTATCTTTTACGAAATAAGACATAATTTCTCCGTTTTTAATATTTTGTATATCTTTCAATTTTAGCTTTAAAAATCGTTCAAATAATTTTTCCTTTATATCTCTTTCAAAGCCTCTTGAAATGACTGTTTCTGTATATTTCCAGACCATTCTTACAGATAGCAAAACAACACATATTCCCAAAAGGAAATATATGTTATTTATAATATTTTGCTTATTTGTTTCAATATCATATAACATATCAACGATATCCCCTATAATTTTTGCGGGAATTGTCAATAAATATATGTTTAATCCTATAAATATAAAATGTATTAATGAACTCAATTTATACTTCTTTAATGAATCGATTATTACCTTTTTCATAACTAAAAATCATCCTTTGTATGTCCAATCGGGGACGTTTTTGTTTGAGACATTTTTTTGATATAATAAGTCTCTATAACTAAAAATTGTTTCTTTCTGCAAAATCATATAACATATCATTGTTAAATCCTATGCCTTGATTGTTTTCTACTTGATTTTGTTGCATTTGTTTATTAAGGTTCATAAATTCAACTTGGTCTTTATAATTAAAATCATCAAACTCAAATTTCATTTTTCTTCCTTTCCACAATATATGTTTGCCATAGATTGTTTCAAATTTTACTAACCGTATTATAAATGAATTTATATTATTTAACAAGTCTTTTGGTTTCTTTTGCAATCATTAATTCCTCATTTGTTGGAATTAGATATACTTTCACTTTTGAATCAGGTGTAGAAATTACTTTTTCTTCTCCTCTCATATTATTAGCTTCTAAATCAAGTTTTACACCCATAAATTCTAGTTTTTCACAGATACCTTTTCTGATATTAATTTGATTTTCACCAATTCCACCTGTAAAAATGATATAATCAATTCCTTTCATTGCAACAGCATATTTTGCAATATAACTTGCAATGGCATAATTAAATTGTTCAATCGCAATTTTTGCTCTTTCTGTTCCTTTGTTTGACTCTTCTTCTATAACTCTAAAGTCTGGTGCCATACCTGATATACTTGCTAATCCTGATTTTTTATTTAAAATATCTTCCATTGTTTGTGGGTCTAAATTTTCTTTTTTCATAATATATGTAAGAACAGATGGGTCTAAATCTCCACTTCTTGTAACCATTGGCAATCCTCCAAGTGGTGTTAATCCCATACTTGTATCAATTGATTTTCCATCTTTTATGGCACAAATACTAGACCCTTGACCTAAATGACATGTAACAATTTTTGTTCCTTCAAGAGATTTATTTTCAATTTCTCCTAGTCTTTGAGATACATATAAATGAGATGTACCATGAGCACCATATTTTCTTACATTGTATTTTGTATAATATTCATATGGAATTGGATAAATATATTTATCTTTAGGCATCGTTTGATGAAAAGTTGTATCAAATACAGCTACCATTGGCTTACCAGGCATTACATTTTTACACGCTTCCATTCCTAAGACTGCTGCTGGATTGTGTAATGGTGCAAACTCTCCACATTCTTTAATTTTTTCTATAACATCATCATTAATCACAGCAGATTCTTTAAAAATTTCTCCTCCATGAACTACTCTGTGACCAATTGCTTCGATTTCATCTAGTGAATCAATTACTTTATATTCTGGATTTGTAAATTGCTCTAAGGTAAACTCTATGGCTTCTTTATGGTCATATGCTGGTTTTTCAATTGTTTCTTTTTTTCCTAGTGCTTTATGTGTTATAAATGCTTCTTTTTCTCCTATTCTCTCATATTTTCCAGAAGCTAAAACTTCTTCTGTTTCCATATTGATTAATTGATATTTTAGTGATGAACTACCACAATTTAAAACTAAAATTTTCATTTTTAAAATTCCTCCTTAATCATTTCAAATTTATTTATCAATTCAATGTTGGAAAATAATTGGGCTTTTGGCTAGACAGCCAAGTCGAAAATCAATGAGGCGTGCTTTTTGCACGTTGATTTGATTTTCGATGAAGGCTAACAACGCCAAAACGCAATTATTTTTCAACAATCCCTAGTCTCTCTCGCTATCATAAGTTCTTCATTGGTTGGAATTACAAACGTTCTAACTTTCGCATCTTCGGCTGTAATTTCTGCTTCTATACCTTTTACTTTTTGATTTTTTTCTTTGTCTATTTTGACACCCAATACCTCTAAATAATCACAAATGGCTTCTCTAGATTCTTGCCCTTTTTCGCCTACACCTGCTGTAAATGTCAAAATATCAAATCCATTCATTGCCACTGCACATCTCGCTACATAACAAGCTACTAGATAATGAAAATTATCCAGTGCAAGAATAGATCTCTCATCCTCAGCCTTTGCTTCTGCTTCTATATCACGAAAATCAACTGAAACACCAGATATTCCATAAGCCCCTGAATGTTTATTTAAAATTTTCTCCATATCATCTGGTTTTAAGTTTTCTTTTTTCATAAGGTATGTAACTACTGATGGATCTAAATCTCCACTTCTGGTTCCCATAGAAATACCACCAAGTGGTGTTAATCCCATGCTCGTTTCTACTGACTTTCCATTTTGAATTGCACAAACACTAGCACCTTGTCCTAAATGACAATTAATAATTTTTAATTCTTTGATATCTTTCTCTACCAATTCTGCTACTCTATTTGCCACAAACTGATGGGAAGTTCCATGAAATCCATATTTTCTAATATTATATTTTTCATAATACGCATATGGTATTGGGTAAATATATCTTTCTTTTTCTAGTGTTTGATGAAATGCTGTATCAAACACTGCTACCATTTTTATACCTGGTGCTAATTTTTTACAAGCTTTAATTCCTAAGATTGCTGCTGGATTATGTAATGGTGCCAAATCTACACATTGTTCAATTTCTTTTATGACTTCATCTGTAATAACAACTGATTTCTTAAATTTTTCGCCACCGTGAACCACTCTATGTCCAATACCAGCTAATTCTTCTAAATTTTTTATTACCCCATAATGCTTATTGGTTAATCTACTTAAGACAAATGAAATCGCTTTATCATGATTTTTAGCATAATGCTCAAATTTGTGAACTTCTCCATTTACTTTATGTGTCAAAAAGGAATCTGCTTGACCAATTCTTTCAAAATATCCTTTTGCTAAAACACTCTCTGTTTGCATATCAATGACTTGATACTTCAATGACGAACTTCCTGAGTTTAACACTAATATTTTCATAAATACCTCTCTTTATTTTAAAATTTCTTTTAATACCATATATTCAAATTTATGAGGTATTAAATTTTCATTTTTTCTTCTCTTGTATTGTATTTATCAATTATTTCGTGCTTCATAATATTTTTCTCTATTATGTTATTATTGTGCTTGCACAGCTGTTATAGCAACAACGCCTGCTATATCATCACTATTACATCCTCTTGATAAATCATTTACTGGTTTTGCAATACCTTGGCATAATGGTCCATATGCTTCTGCTTTTGCTAATCTTTGTACCAATTTATATCCAATATTTCCTGCATTTAAGTCAGGGAATATTAATACATTTGCTTCTCCTTTTAATGGGCTATTGGGTGCTTTTGATTTTGCAATTTCTGGGATAATTGCTGCATCTAATTGTAATTCTCCATCTACTAATAAATCTTTTTGTTTTTCTTTTACCAATTTTGTTGCTTCTATTACTTTTTCTGTTAATTCTGAATGTGCACTTCCATAAGTAGAATAAGAAAGCATCGCTACTCTTGCTTCTTTTCCTACTAGTTGTTCAAAACTTTTACTTGATGAAATGGCAATCTCTGATAGTTGGTCTGGATTAGGATTCTCGTTCAATCCACTATCACCAAATATAAATACACCATTTTCTCCATACTCACAATCAGGTACAACCATAACAAAAAAGGCAGAAACTAATTTGGTATCTGGCGCCGTTTTTAAAATTTGTAAAGCTGGTCTTAATGTATCTGATGTAGAATGTGCTGCTCCTGAAACTAATCCATCTGCTTT
>CALXJS010000061.1 GCA_944388685.1 uncultured Clostridia bacterium
GAGATATAACAGAAGAAGCAGTAAAAAAATATATACAAAATCAAGAAGAAGAGGATAGAGAAGCTAGCAGAATAAAACAAACAAAGAAGGTTTGCAATTTAAAAGCACCTTATAGGTGCTGCTAGTAATTAGCCCTTATAGGGCTTAATGTCAACCCCTCCTTTTCAAAGGGGGTTATGATTTGGTGTGTGAACTTTAGGGATAATCCTTAAAGTTTACTTTGTTTATAAAAACAATTGAGAAACTTTTAAAGATATGATATATTGTATAAAAATAGGAATTTCTAATAGACAAAGGAGAAACAGAATATGATAAATTTTGAAAAAATTAAAGAAGTTGGAATACCTAACTTAAATAATGGAAAAGGGACAACGAAAGCGAATATGTTTATGGATAGTAATATTAAAATCATGAAATCTACTTTAGAAAAGGGATGTTCAATTGGTGTTCATACACACAATACCAGTTCAGAAGTAATATATGTTTTATCAGGAATAGAAAAATGCACATTAGATGGAAAAGAAGAAATTGTAAAAAAGGGAGAATGTCATTATTGTCCTAGAGGAAGCACACATTCTATTGAAAATATAGGAGAGGAAGATTTAATATTATTTGATGTGGTTCCAGAACAATAATTGAAAGACAGCAAAACATAAATATAATGGAGAATAGGTTGAAAAAGGAATGGGATAAAATATGAAAGAGGAAGAGAAAAAACAAATCATTGTATTTGGTGGATGTTTTAATCCGCCATTAAACTCACATTTTTCACTTGCAGAACAAATGGTAGCAGAATATCCAGAAATAGAAAAAATCGTATTTGTTCCTGTAAATAGCCAATACGAAAAAATGGACTTAATTGAAAATGAACACCGTTATCAAATGCTAAAAGCAGTCTGTGAAAAAAATGAAAAATTTGAAGTATCTAGAATTGAAATAGATAGCAAAAGACAATTGTATACAGTAGAAACACTATATAAATTGCAAGAAGAATACAAAGATTATGAAGTCGCTTTTTTAACAGGAAGTGACAACTTAAAAACATTAGATATATGGAATAAGGCGGACGAATTAACAAAGAAATTCAAAATCTATATCTTAGAAAGAGATAAAGACAATATGGAAGAAATTATTCAGAATAATGCATTTTTAAGAAATCATAGACAAGCATTTATAAAAGCAAAAGATACGATAAAAAGTAATCTGAGTTCAACATTTGTAAGAGAAAAGATAAAAAATAGGAAAAGTATACGATATTTAACACCAGATGAAGTGATAGCATATATAGAAGAGCAAAAGTTATATAGATAATGTCCAATTGGGGATGTTTCTTTTTGGATATTTTTATGTAAATAGTTAAGAGCATATATGCTTAGGTATATTTTTGCAAAATACTTTTGTAAAACATAAAAAATTATATAAATTAGATAAAAGTAAAGATAGAGGAGATAGAAAATGTTAGAAAAAGAAGAATTAGAGAAAAAGGCAGAAGGTGCAATTACTTGGATTAAAGAATATGTAAAACAAACTGGAGCAAAAGGTGTTGTTGTTGGAAATAGTGGAGGAAAAGATTCGGCGACCGTAATTGCAATGGCAACAAAAGCATTAGGTAAAGAAAATGTTGTTACTGTATCTATGCCTTGTCATTCCATCTCTACTGACTTTGATGATGCCAAATTGGTTGCAGATACTTTTGAAGTAAAATTTTTAAAGGTAGATTTAACAGATACATATAATGAATTAGAAAGAGCCACAAATATTTCAATAGGACAAGAGTTATTAAAAGAGAATAGTTTTTCAATAAACGAGTTATCAAAAGAAGCAACAATTAATATAAAGCCAAGACTAAGAATGACAACTTTATATGGAATCGCACAAAGTTTAGGGTATTTAGTAATGGGAACGGGAAATCTTTGTGAAGCAATGGTAGGCTATACAACTAAATGGGGAGACAATAGTTCAGATTTTAATCCTATTGGAAATTTTACAGTTGATGAGGTATTGGCAATTGGAAAATATTTAGGTGTTCCAGAGAAAATATTACAAAAGGCACCAAATGATGGATTAGGTGGAAAAACAGATGAAGAAAAAATGGGGATTAAATATCATCAAATTGCAGAAATGATAGAAACAGGAAATACAGATGAAAATGCAAAGAAAGAAATTTTGAAAAGATACAATGCATCGAAACATAAAAGAGAGTTGGTTCCAGTTTATACATTTGAAAGAAAAAATTATTTAAAAGAAAATGCAGGAGAAAAGAAATGAAAAATTTATCTACTGTTATAATAGATATAATTACTCTCTTAATTTTGTGTAAATGGTATAAAAAAACTTTAAAAAGGAGAAAAATAGGATGGCAACATTTGAAGATTTTTTAAAATTAGATATTAGAGTAGGAACAATTCTAAAAACAGAAGAATTTAAAAATGCAAAAAAACCAGCATATAAATTAGAAATTGATTTTGGAGAAGAAATCGGCATTAAAAAGTCATCAGCGCAAATTACGAATTTATATAAGCCAGAAGAATTAATAGGAAAGCAAATATTAGCTGTGGTTAATTTTCCTTCAAAACAAATTGCTGATTTTATATCAGAAGTGCTTGTTTTAGGAACATATAGTAAAAATGGTGTGATATTAATTACGCCAGATAAAGAAGCCAGTAATGGTGATAAATTAGGATAGAAAAAAGGAGGTATAGATGATTGAAGAGTTAAATAAAAAAGATATTGATCAAATTATGAATATTTGGTTAGAAGAAAATAGGCGTACACATAGTTATATTTCTGAAGAATAAAGAAAGGAAAGAAATATTATGAGAAGAAGGTTTATGTTAAAAATCAGTATTTGTATAGTTGTTATTATATTTATATTCGCAATGGCATTTTCAATTAATAAATTTGGTGTTATTAATCCTATTTCATCTTGTTTTGGAATGATAAAAATACTGATTACAGATGCAGAGTACACAGTGGTACAACAGTATCCTAATCGAGTTGTATTTGCAAATCCTGATACAGCATCAGAGTCATTAGATAAATACATGCAAGAAAGAGGATTTAGAGAAGTAGAGGAGTTAAGAACTGGAAGTGAATTGGTATATGTTAATGGAAATAAAATGGAAAAAGTAGATATCTCGGTAAATGGATATTATTCAATGTGGCGTTGGAAAGAATAAAAACGAAAAGAAATAAATGAATTAGATTTCACTTATTTCTTTTTTTGTATAAATTGCATAGGCACAAGAAAGCAAAACAGATTTCAACAAATATTTTCGGTCATTTGTAGAATAATTGTCAATAAAATCTGTTTTTTCAAATACGCAAACTAACGCTTTTTCAAACAGTTTACAACAATTGTCATATGCAATTTCAATTGGTGCACTATCTAAAGCTAAACCAATTAATATTTTTATATCATTGATTTTATAAACTTCTTTTAAAACACAAATTACAAAAAACTTAGCCAAATGATTTTTATTATACTTTTTCTTTATAGGTGATTCTACAATTTTATTTTTTACATAATTGTTAATCATATTTTTGGTCAAGATAGGTGTATCTTCATCAGGACTTGAATTAGACAAGAAAGAAGATAATGTTTCGTTTACCAATGTAACTACTTGGTCTAGATATAAATCAACATTAGGTAATTCTTTCCATCTAGGAATATGTAATTTAATGGTTTCTTTACTCATATTTAATCTCATTCCTTTTATTATTTATATACATATTATCATGATTGAGACAGATAGTCAATATTGACAAAGTTATCAATGTGTGATAATCTAGTTTAGAAAACCAGATTGGAGGGTTTAGGTTATGAAAAATCAATTAAGAGAAGTTCCAAAATTTGATAATATTAAAGAGATTATATATAATTCTGTAAAGCTATATCCAGAGAATATAGCCTTTACCATTAAAGAGAAGAAAGAAGATAAAATAGAATACAAAAATATTACTTATACACAATTATTAGAAGATATAAATGCACTTGGAACAGCGTTATATGAAAAAGGATTACAAGGAAAACGAATTGCCATTATTGGAAAAAATCAATATCACTGGGCAATATCTCATCTAGCTTGTTTGTTAGGTGGCATAGTTTCTGTTCCATTAGACAAAGACTTACAAGAAAATGAACTAGAAGAATCACTAATCAGAAGCAAAGTAGATGCCATTATCTTTGATGAAAAATTATTAGATAAAATACAAGTCGTTAAAGAAAATCAAAAAACCAATATCCAAGAATATATTTGTATGAGCAATATAGAAGGTTTTGAAAATATTGAGCAATTACTTAAAACAGGAAAAGAACTATTAGAAAGAGGAAAGCAAGAGTTTGTAAATCACGAAGTGGACGAAAAAAGCATGAGTATCTTATTATTTACATCTGGAACAACCTCTAAATCAAAAGCTGTTATGTTATCACAATATGGAATTGCAACAAATGTATATGACATGCAAATTGTAGAAACCTTTTTGCCAACAGATGTCAATATTGCCTTTTTACCATATCATCATATATTTGGTTCAACAGCAATGGTAGTCATGTTAGCATGTGGCGTCAAAACCGTATTTCCAGATGGATTACGATATATCAAACAAAACTTACAAGAATATCAAGTATCAGTCTTTATTGGTGTACCTTTATTAGTTGACAAAATGTATGCTAATATTGAAAAAGAAATTGAAAAGCAAGGAAAAACAAAACTAATAAAAGTAGCAACAAAAATCAGCAATTTTTTATTGAAATTCCATATTGATATCAGAAGAAAACTATTTAAACAAATTATTGATGGACTAGGTGGTAAAATGCGATTTGTTGTCGCAGGAGGTGCACCATTTGATAGTAGAACAGAAAGAAAATTCAATGAATTTGGAATTCATATGGTACAAGGATATGGGTTAACAGAAACATCACCAGTAATAGCAGCAGAAAATGATAAATATGCAAAATATGGCTCAGTCGGAATTCCAATGAAACACACAGAAGTCAAAATTGTAGACAAAGACGAAAACGGAATAGGAGAAATTACTGTAAAAGGACCAAATGTCATGTTGGGATATTATGAAAATGAAGAAGCAACAAAAGAAGTCATGCAAGATGGCTGGTTCCATACAGGAGATTTAGGATATGTAGACAAAGACGGTTACCTATTCATCACAGGAAGAAAAAAAGACATGATTGTCTTAAAAAATGGGAAAAAAGTATTTCCAGAAGAACTAGAAACCTTAATCAATCGAAATGAAGAAATAGAAGAATCATTTGTATTTGGAATGCCAGACAAAGAAGACAAAAGCAAAATCAAAGTAGCTGTTGAGGTAGTTTATAACAAAGAAATCGTAAAAGAAAAATATGGAGACATATCACAAGAAGAATTATATAAAATAATTTGGGACAAAATAAAAGAAATTAATAAAACTTTGCCAAAATATAAATATATGGTACATATGATATTAACAGATGAACCATTAATCAAAACAACAACACACAAAACCAAAAGAAACGAAGAATTGAAAAAAATTGAGACAATGGGGGACAGGTAGTAATCTGTCTCATTTTTGTCGAAATTTGTCTAATCAGTTACTATCATGAATGGCATGCTTTCTATAAGAAAGGCGTGCATAACGAAATCAAAGATTTCTATGCACACATGTGCAAAATCGCTTTGCGATTATTGCACGAATATAAGAAGCCTAACCTTGTTGTATACGGAAAAATCCACATAGGGTCAAGATAAAAGATGATTTTTCCTATACAATAAATAAGGTATAAGTAAAATTAAACTTCAAAAGATAAAAATTTGTCTTAATTTCAATTATTTTTGATTAATAAAAGAAAAAATCTTTCTAAGAGTTCAATACTCTAAGAAAATATGTAAATCTGTAAAACCGTTGTTATTCTAACAATCAAGTGCTTTTTGAATGCTTTTAAATTTTTCAAATGTACAAAAATTTTTTAAAAATTTTTTAAAATTTTCTTTGGCTTTTTTATTGACTTTACTATATTTTATTGTTAAACTTAAAAAGTAAAAATCTTTCTTAGAGTATTGAAATCTAAGTAAAAAACAAGAAATAAAATACGACAATATATTGACTTAATTCATCAAAATAGATAAAATAAGAGTAGCGAACAGAACTATTTTTGTAAGTAGTATGAACATTGAAAAATACATATCATTATTCGAATAAAAAGTAAATAAATGTGAATACTATTTACGAGAATAGAGAAAATGAGTTAAGGATTTAAGAAAAATTCAAAACTCTAAGAATAAATAAATAGCTTATAGGTTTATTAAATTCAGAAAATTAGATTTATTTTTTTATATACGGAAAAAATATACAAATGAAATAATACATAAATAATGCAAAAGAAACAAAAGAAAGGAGATTTTATAAAGATGACAAAAATAAAAAATAAAAGCAAAAAGAATAATGGTATTACATTAATAGCATTAGTGATTACGATCATTGTTTTGCTAATATTAGCAGGTGTAACGATTGCGACATTAACAGGAGAAAATGGAATATTAACAAGAGCAAGTCAGGCAAGTGAGCAAACAGAAATAGAAGAGGAAAAAGAGGCTATAGGACTAGCATATACTGGCGTTTTGGCAGACAATAATGGAAGTGGAGTATCTGATTCAGAATTGCAAAATGAGTTGCAAAAAAATGGATATAGTGCAACAGTAACAGATAATGGAGATGGAACATTAACCGTAACATTTGAATCTGGGAGAGAATATACAATAGATGAAAATGGAAATATATCAGAGCCAACCATATCTAATATAATTGCTACAATGAAAATAGTTGGAGAAAAAGTAGAAACCCCACCATTGCCAAGTAGTGATTTTACACATACAGAAGGAACAGTAGATACAGGATATGTAATACAAGATAGTAATGGAAATGAATTTGTGTGGGTGCCAGTGGATAAAAATCAAAAGATTCAAATAAATGTAACAAGTAAATCAGGAAATATAGAAAGTATAAGTTTAACAGACCCATATGGAGATGAAATAACATTACCAGATACAGATAATTTAGGAACAAGTTATAGTAATACAGAAATAGAGCCAACTAATAATGGAAAATATATTAATGGAACATATAAATTGTCTGTAACAGTGGGAGAAGAGACAAAAGAAGTAGAGTTAAATGTAAAGAGTTTATACGCGAAAAGAATGTGGGAATTAGAATTGTTTACAGATGAAGTTGCGCAAAAATTGGGATATGAAAATGCGGAAGATTATTATAATAATAGTATGTATGCTTCTTCTGGTATGACTTTAGAACAAGTAAAAAGTATGTTACTAACAATGTATAAGAATTCATATCAGGATACAGAAGATTATACAAAGCAAGTAAATGAAAATGGAGGATTTTATATAGGAAGATATGAGGCAAGTTATGAAAATGGAAGTGTTGTAAGTAAAGAGTCAACAGTTGCTAATACAGGTTCAACATTAGAAAATGGTAAGCTATGGAATTGGATTTCACAAACAGATGCATTATCATATGCGAATAGTATGTATACAAGTTCAGAATTCACAAGTTCATTATTAACGGGAGCAGCATGGGATAGAACATTATCTTGGTTAGAGGAAACTGGTGCAGTATCATTAGAAGAAATTATAGTAGATAGTAAAAGTTGGGGAAATTATAGAGATGATACTTTTTCAGGTACAACAAGTTTAATAAATACAGGCTCAATGCCACAAACGAGAGTTAATAATATATATGACCTAGCAGGAAATTTATTTGAATGGACAACAGAGGCTGACCGCACTGATGACAGAGTTGATCGTGGGCGGTTGTTACAGCAACAATGGTTCTTATAATCCAGCTTGCAATCGTTACGACCTTTCTCCTTCTGACAGCTACGGCGACATTGGGTTCAGGCCCGCTTTATATTGTAATGCTGAAAGCTAAAGCCGAAAATTTCAAAAAGACGATAAAATTGTTTTAAAAGTAAAATTTTAATCATAAGGTCTTAACGACTTTAGACGTTAAGGAAGGAATTTTTTCAAATCAAACAAAATGCGTTTAGAAAACGGATTTTGCTAGATTAGGAAAAATTCCCACTAACGTGGCGCCACTAACGTGGCGCCACTAACGTGGCGCCACTAACGTGGCGTTTTTTTGTGCTTTTCAAGCACAAAAAAATGGCACGAAAATAATAGAAA
>CALXJS010000062.1 GCA_944388685.1 uncultured Clostridia bacterium
TTGGCAATCAAAAAAGTAACCAATTTTGGTAGTTTTTATTTTCCCTTTTTTGGTTACTTTTATTTTATCATTTTCAAAAAAACGTCTATCCCATTGACAAAAGTGAAAAAAGTAGTATAATAATAAATGTCCAATATAAAAATGCGCCATTAGCTCAGTTGGTAGAGCAGCAGACTCTTAATCTGATGGTCGGAGGTTCGATCCCTCTATGGCGCACCATCACAATATAAATAATAAGTCTAATATGTTGGATATTAGATTTATTTTTTTTGTATTATTGAAAATTGCAATTCCTATAATGCAAAAAAACGACACACAGAAAAATTGCAAAGCGATTTTTCTTTTTAATATATTAGGAAAGTCATGCTGACTTTCTAATCTATTAAAACATATTGCACATAATTTTACTAACGTAAAATTGGCGCAGAACAAATTATATAAATTTTAAAAGGGGTGAGAGATTTGCTAAAGATTTATAGTACAAATTTAGAAACAAAAAAATTAGAAGAAATTAAAGAATTTAGAAAAGGAAGCTGGATTAATTTAGTAAATCCCTCCGAAAATGAAATAAAAAGAGTGTGTGAAAGCATCAATATTCAAGAAGATTTTATAAGAGATGCGCTAGACTATGAAGAAAAGGCTAGAATTGATATGGAAGAAGATGATAATACCATTCTTTTTGTAATAGATGTTCCTGTTATAGAAAAAAATGAAGATAATGACATTTATACTACTATGCCATTAGGAATGATTGTTGTAAGAGATGATTTTTTTATAACCGTATCTTTAAGAAAAAATAGAATCATAGAAGATTTTGAGAAAAGAAAAATAAAGAACTTTGAAACGTATAAAAAAACGAGATTTATTTTTCAAATATTTTATCTAAATTCATCTTATTTTTTGAATTACTTAAAACAAATTAATAAGGAAACAGAAATAGCAGAATATATATTGAAAAATTCTATGAAAAATAAAGAGTTATTAAAATTATTGAGTTTGGAAAAAGGTTTGGTGTATTTTGCAACATCATTAAAATCAAATGAAATCGTCATGGAAAAAACGATGAGAGGAAAATTCGTAAAATTATATGATGATGACGAAGATATATTAGAAGATGCCATTATTGAAAATAGACAGGCAATAGAAATGGCTCAAATTTATACAAATATCTTAAATGGAACAATGGATGCGTATGCTTCTATTATATCTAATAATCTAAATGGAGTAATGAAATTTTTAACTTCTATTACCATTGTATTAGCAATTCCAACAATGATATCTAGTTTTTGGGGAATGAATGTAAAATTACCATTTGAAAATAGTCCAATAGGATTTATTATCATGGTGCTAATAGCAGTGATTATGACCTTAGGTGTGACCTGGTGGCTAAAGAGAAAAGATATGTTAAATTAATAAAAAAGGGATTTTGGGTTCACTCCAAAATCCCTTTTTTATTAATTTAAAATGTTAGAAATTATATTTAATTCTCCTTTTAAAAAGGTATACATACTTTCTCCAATAGATGTATCTGTTCCGTTTTCATATAAAGAAATGGTTTTGTTAATATCTAATAATTTCATTTTTTTATTACTTGCAGAATTATTTTTATACATATAGATAGGAATATAATTTACTTCATCTATGGTTACAGAACTATCTGTATGCTTTGTTATTTTTAAATCTAAAATAATAGAAGTTCTAGTATTATCAGCATTTTGATCACTAATAAAGTTTCCTAAAGAATATATAATAAATCCATCTTGTGTACTACCATCTTCTAAAGTGACAGTTCTTTTTTCCATTTTTTGTAAGACGTGAGGATGTGTGCCTAAAATAATATTAACACCATTCTGGAAAAGGAAATCTGCTAATTCATTTTGTGTATCATTTGGAACTGTGCTATATTCTGTTCCCCAATGGACAGAAGCAACAATGATATCTGCATTTTGAGACTTTGCATTTTCAATGTCCTTTTTAATAAGTTCTTCATCAATTAAATTTATGCAAAAAGGTTTATCAGAGGGAATGGTAATTCCATTGGTTCCATAAGCATAGTTAATGAAGGCAATTTTAATACCTTTTACATATTTAAATACAATGGTATCTCTTTCTTCTTGAGTTTTATAGGTGCCTACATGAGAAATATCTGCTGAATTTAAGACATCAATTGTTCTTGATAGACCATCGAAACCATAATCTAAACTATGATTTCCAGCAGTAGAAACAACATCGACACCTAGTTTTTTTAGGTTATATGCTAATGCATCAGGTGTATTAAATCTTGGATAATTACTATAACCTCTTTCCTCACCTGCAAATGTGGTTTCTAAATTTGCAACGGTAATATTAGAATTTTTAATATAATAATTGATATCGTCAAAAACATATGAAAAATCATACTCACCAGTACTAGCATTATAAGCATCCATATATTGTGTGTTATGACACATAATATCTCCTATTGCTGTTAGATTAAAAGTCGTGTCTGTATTAGATGCTTCTTCAGCATTTACATCTTGGTCCACATTAGAATTTTCTACTACATTTAAATTTTCTATATATTGTTTTGTAATGGTGTTATATTTTATCCAACTTTTAGCAATATTTAATAAAACAATAACTAGAAATAAAATGGCTAAAACAAATATGATTTTTAACAAAATATTTGTAATTTTTTTGGTTTCATCATGATTTATATTTTTATTTTTTCGACTATTTCTTCGATTTCTTCCCAAATATTTATCCTCCTTATTTTCTTTATTTAAAATTATCATAAAAAATAAAAAAATTCAATAATTGTATAAAGAAAAAGAAAAAAGGTTAAAATAATATAAAAATAAAAGGAGGAAATAAAATGAAAATCATAGATAAAATTGCTTTAGTATTAATCATCATTGGTGCTATTAATTGGGGATTAATCGCATTATTTAAACTAGATTTAGTGGCATTATTATTTGGAGACATGACAGTATTATCAAGAATTGTTTATGGTTTGGTAGGATTATCTGGTCTTTGGGGTATTAAATTACTATTTGATGATTAACCATAAAATTGAATTTATGTTAAATTTGTGGTATAATTAAGGTATGTCATATATAAAAATATTTTTTAAAAAAGGAGGAAAAAAATATGGCAAGAAACTATGAAGACGAATACTTTGAAGAAGAAATTGTGGAGGAAACTCCACGGAAGACTGGCAAGGGGAAGCTGGTAAAAATACTGCTTCTTGTGTTAGGTATTCCAGCACTACTCACAGTAGGTCTCGTCATCGGAATATTTTTTACTCAGAAAAGTTTCGATGATGACCGTGAGTTAATAGCAACTTTACAGGAAGAGGCTAGTTCTTTTGAAGAACAGTCGAGTACAGCTGAGCAGGAACTAGCCAATGTCATAGCAAGAGCTGAAGAAGCCGAAGAAAAGTTAGCACAAGAACAGGAGCGGGCTAATGAACTTAAGACTATTAACGATTCGCTCGAAGAGCGGATTGGAAATCTAAAGGATGGTCTGGCGGCAACAGCTTCAGAAACACCAACCCAAAGTGGGTTAGAAGAGGAATATATCAACTGGAAGTTCTGGTCCGACGGAAATCGGTATCAGGCAACTGGAGATAATGTATTTCATTCTGACCCAGAGTGTAAAAATGAACTGGAGAACGAGGATGTAGTTCTTATATCTCCAGTTGTCAGTACAGATAAGATTAAGGATGAGACAGGGGAAATTATTACGGTGTATACATCTCTGTCAGAAAGTGGCTTTGTGTACAGCCGAGAGGTACCCAACATTAATCCAGTCTAATCTGGTTTAGCTGACATTTTCTCCGGATTTGGGAGTTCATTATGAACTCCCTTTTCCGTGTCCTATTAAAAAGTAGGTCTTTTTTGTATTTATTAAAATCCTTGAAAAATATGTAAAAATAGTATATAATACCAACGATAAAGGAGGAGATAACATGCTAAGTGCAAATGGAGTAACTGTGAGGTTTGGAAAAAGAGTCCTTTTTGAAGATGTTAACATAAACTTTGGAAAAGGGAATTGTTATGGAATTATTGGAGCAAATGGAGCAGGAAAATCAACTTTTCTAAAGGTTTTATCAGGAGAAATAGAACCAAGTAAAGGTGATGTTAGTTTAGACAAAGGGGAAAGACTATCTGTTTTAAAACAAGATCACTTTGCTTTTGAAGAATATACGGTTATGGATACCGTATTAATGGGAAATAAAGAATTGTATGATATTATGAAGGAAAAAGAAGCAATCTATGCAAAACCAGATTTTTCAGAAGAAGATGGTATGAAGGCGGCAAAACTAGAGGAAAGATTTGCAGAATTAGACGGATGGAATGCAGAATCAGATGCAGCAATTTTATTAAATGACTTAGGAATTATTCCAGATAATCATTATAAATACATGAAAGAAATCGAAGCAAAAGAAAAAGTAAAAGTGTTATTGGCACAAAGTTTATTTGGAAATCCAGATGTCTTATTATTAGATGAGCCAACAAATGACTTAGACATGAAAAGTATTAACTGGTTACAAGATTTCTTAATGGATTTTGAAAATACAGTAATTGTTGTATCACATGATAGATATTTCTTAAATAAAGTATGTACACATATTGCAGATGTTGATTTTGGAAAAATAAAAGTATATCCAGGAAATTATGATTTCTGGTATGAATCAAGTCAATTAGCATTAAAACAAGCAAGAGAACAAAATAAAAAGAAAGAAGAAAAAATCAAAGAATTACAAGACTTTATTGCTAGATTTAGTGCTAATGCGTCAAAATCAAAACAAGCAACTTCTAGAAAGAAAACATTAGAAAAAATAGAATTGGAAGAAATCAAACCATCTAATAGAAAATATCCATATGTAGACTTTAAACCAGATAGAGAGCCAGGAAGAGAAATCTTACAAGTAAAAAATATATCAAAAACTGTAGATGGTGTAAAATTACTAGATAAAGTTTCATTTGATGTAAAAGAAGGAAATAAAATAGCTTTCTTAGCAGACAATGAATTAGCAAAAACAGTCTTATTTCAAATCATAGAAGGGGAACTAGAACCAGACGAAGGAGAGTTGGTATGGGGAACAACAATTACAAAATCATATTTTCCTAAAGATAATAATTATTTATTTGAAACAGACGAAAACATCACAGAATGGCTTAGAAAATATTCGAAAGACCCAGATGAAACCTATGTGAGAAGCTTTTTGGGAAGAATGCTATTTTCAGGAGATGAAGCATTAAAAAAAGTAAATGTTTTGTCTGGTGGAGAAAAGGTAAGATGTGTACTATCAAAAATGATGTTATCAGGTGCAAATTTCTTAATATTTGATGAACCAACAAACCATTTAGATATGGAAAGCATTACTTCATTAAACGAAGGAATGAAACGATTTACAGGAAATATTTTATTTACATCACATGACCATGAATTAACACAAACAGTTGCCAACCGAATTATTGATATCAAAGAAAATGGAAAAATTGTCGACAGAGAAGTGACTTATAATGAATATTTGGGAGTAGAGTGATGATTTTGGGGACGGAGCAAAAAATCATCATTGTCTGAAAATCTGTGGAATAAGGAGATATGGGTTTATGGAAAGAGTAGATAAAATAAATTATTATTTAGATATTGCAGAAAGTGTAGCTGAAAGAGGAACTTGTCTTAGAAATAATTATGGAACTATTATTGTAAAAAATGATGAAATTATTTCTACAGGATATACAGGAACTCCAAGAGGAAGAAAAAATTGCATTGATCTAGGGTATTGTACAAGACAAAAATGTGAAATGCCAAGTGGGAAAGGGTATGAAAAGTGCAGGTCTGTACATAGTGAACAAAATGCGATTATTAGTGCCGCAAGAAAAGATATGATAGGTGCTACATTGTATTTGGTAGGAATTAATCAAAGAAATGGAGAATATGTGAAAGATAATGAACCTTGCTCTTTTTGTAAGAGAATGATTATTAATGCAGGAATAAAAGAAGTAGTCATGAGAGATGACAAATCAAAATATCGAGTTGAGCAGGTACAAAATTGGATTGAGGAAGATGATTCTTTGGAATATTAAATAAGACAAAAGACAGGGGAGGTTGGAAAGTAATTCTTTTCCAACCAGATTTATGCCTTGAGGAAGGAATGTGATAAAAAAATGGATAAAATTATTAATACAATTGCAGAAGAATTAAATATTAAGCCAAAACAAGTGGAGGCGACAATTAAATTAATTGATGAGGGGAATACCATTCCCTTTATTGCACGTTATAGAAAAGAAGTAACAGGTGGACTAAGTGATGAAATCCTTAGAGATTTAGGGGAAAGATTAAATTATTTAAGAAATTTAGAGCAAAGAAAAGAAGAGGTAGTTAAATCAATTGATGAACAAGGAAAACTAACAGATGAAATCTTACAAGCGATTGCAATTAGTAAAACGTTAGCAGAAGTAGAAGATATTTATAGACCATATAAACAAAAAAAGAAGACAAGAGCAACAGTTGCAAAGGCAAAAGGCTTAGAGCCACTAGCCAATATCATTATAGAACAAAAAGAAACAAAACCAATTTTAGAAATTGCAAAAGAATATGTCAATATTGAAGCTTTATCAGAAGAGGATAAGAAAAATAAAGATAAAGTGGTAGCTAGTCCAGAGGAGGCAGTACAAGGTGCTTTAGACATTATTGCAGAAGATATTTCAGATAATAGTAAATATAGAAAACAAATTAAGCGAATCTGCTATAGAGAGACAGTCATTCAAACAAAAGCAGCAAAACCTGAGGAAAAATCAAATTATGAAATGTATTATGATTATCAAGAAGCGATAAAATATATACCAAGCCATAGAATATTAGCAATTAATCGTGGAGAAAAAGAAGATTTCCTAAAAGTAAAAATTGAAAAGCCAGAAGATAAAATATTGGCATATATAGAAAGAGACATTACAAAAGGTGAAACACAATTTACCCAAATGTTAAAAGATACAATTTTAGACAGTTTTAAAAGATTAATAGAGCCTTCAATTGACAGAGAAATTCGTTCAGACTTAACAGAAAAGGCAGAAGATAAAGCCATTAAAGTATTTGGTAAAAATTCAAAACAATTATTGTTGGGAGCACCGATTAAAGGGAAAACCGTTATGGGATTTGACCCAGCATATAGGACAGGATGTAAAATTGCCATTATTGATGAAACAGGAAAATTATTAGACTATACAACTGTTTACCCAACAGAACCTCAAAATGATGTAGAAGGTGCCAAAAAAGAATTATTAAACTTAATTGAAAAAGATAAAATAGATATGATAGCTATTGGAAACGGAACAGCATCAAGAGAATCAGAAATGTTTGTTGCAGATATGATAAAAGAAGCTTCAAGAGATGTACATTATGTGATTGTAAGTGAAGCAGGGGCATCTGTATATTCAGCCTCTAAATTAGCAACAGAAGAATATCCAGATATCAATGTATCTATTAGAGGTGCCATCTCTATTGCAAGAAGGTTACAAGACCCATTAGCAGAATTGGTAAAAATAGATCCAAAAGCCATTGGTGTTGGACAATATCAACATGATGTAAATCAAAAGAAATTGCAAGAAAGTTTAACAGGTGTTGTAGAAGATAGTGTTAACAAGGTAGGTGTTGATGTAAACACAGCTACACCATCATTACTTTCTTATGTTTCAGGAATTAATAACACCATTGCAAAAAATATTGTAAAATATAGAGATGAAAATGGAAAACTAAAAAATAGAAAAGAATTATTAAAAGTACCAAAGCTTGGAAAAGTAGCATTTGAGCAATGTGCAGGATTTTTAAGAATCTTAGATGGAGATAATCCATTAGAAATTACAGCAGTTCACCCAGAAAGTTATGAAGCAACAGAAAATTTATTAAAACAACTTGGATTTAATAAACAAGATTTAAAAGATAAAGAAAAACTAGAAGAATTAAGAACAAAATTAAAAAGTGTTAATGTTGAAGAAATGGCAAAAGAATTAAATATAGGAGAAATGACATTAACAGATATTATTGAAGAATTATCAAAACCAGGAAGA
>CALXJS010000063.1 GCA_944388685.1 uncultured Clostridia bacterium
ATAACATCAGGAAAAGGTGGAGTAGGAAAAACAACAACAACAGCAAATTTAGGTTCAAGTTTAGCATTAGAAGGAAAAAAAGTAGTCTTAATTGATACAGATATAGGACTACGTAACTTAGATGTTGTTATGGGATTAGAAAATAGAATTGTATATGATATTGTTGATGTTGTAGAAGAAAAATGTAAATTAAGACAAGCACTAATAAAAGATAAACGATTTAAAGAATTATACCTATTACCAGCAGCCCAAACAAGAGATAAAAGCGCAGTAAATGAAGAACAAATGAGAAACCTAGTAGGCAAACTAAAAGAAGAATTTGACTACATATTAATAGATTGCCCAGCAGGAATAGAACAAGGATTCAAAAATGCAATTGCTGGAGCTGATAGAGCAATTGTTGTTACAACAGCAGAAATATCAGCAATCAGAGATGCGGATAGAATTATAGGACTTTTAGAATCATCAAACATAAAAAATCCAGAATTGGTTATTAATAGAATTAGACCCAATATGGTAAGAAAAGGTGAAATGATGGACGTGGATGATATTGTAGACTTACTATCTATTGATTTAATTGGTGTTGTACCAGATGATGAGTATATCATTACACAAACCAATAAAGGTGAACCAGTAATACAAAATAGAAGAGCACCATCAGGAAAAGCATATATAGAAATTGCTAAAAGAGTATTAGGCGAAAAAATAGAAGTTACAATACCAGGTAGAGAAAAAGGCTTTTTTGCAAAAATAAAAAGATTATTTAAAAAATCATAAATAGAACAAAAAGTTGGAGGGAAATTTAAGAATGTTTGAAAGCATAATGAAATTCTTTAATAAAGTAAGAAAAAAAGAAGAAAAAGTAGCACCACACTCGAAAGAAGCTGCGAAAGAAAGATTACATTTAGTTCTTATGCAAGATAGAGCAAACGTATCAGCAGACTTTTTAGAATTAATGAAACAAGAAATCATTGAAGTAATAAAAAAATATATCGATATAGATGAAGGGGCAATAGATGTAAGACTAACGAATAAAGAGAATGAAGATGGTACAAATGGAGCTCCAGCTTTATATGCGAATATTCCCATTTTAAATATAAAAAATGAAGCAAGAAAAATAGAAAAACAAAATAAAAAAGAAGGAAATGATCAAAAAGAAAGTACAAAAAAAGAAGAAGATAAAACTGAAGAAAGTAAGGATGATACAATAAAATCAGAAGAAAAAGAAGAAAATAAAGAAGAAAATAACAAAACAAATGAAAAAGAAGAAAACGAAAATAAAGATATAGAAAAAAAACAAAATGATCAAGAAGAAAAGAATATAAATGAAAAAGAAATTGCAGAAGAAAAAGAAACAAAAGAACAATTAAATCAAAATAAGAAAAATGAGGATTAGTCAAATAAAATTTGTGACGAACATATGAAATTACTAAACGATACTTTACTACTAAAAGATGTTTAATCTTATCAAGTCTGACAAAATGTATATAAGGTTAAACGAAAACAGATTTTTCTTATACAATAAATAATAGAAAAAGAGTGATTTAATGAGAAAAAAAGAATTGAAAAATATGGAGTGGGGAATTTTAATTACTGCAATTATTCTATGTGTTATAGGAATAGTTGCTTTATTTTCTGCTACTCAAGAAACTGAATATGAAGAATTTACAAAACAAATAATATGGTTTGTTGTTAGTTTAATTACAATGGTAATCGTTATGTTTATAGATTATAACCTGCTATTAAAAGCATCTCCTGTGCTATATGGAATATTTATTCTATTATTAATAGGTGTCTTATTTACCGAACCTATTAATGGAGCGACAAGTTGGTTTAATATTGCGGGATTTTCTTTTCAACCAGGCGAGTTTGATAAATTTGTTGTTATCTTGTTTTTAACATATACTATATTAAAGATACAACATAAAGGACAAGAAGAAATAAACAGAGTGACCAAATTGTTAATTGCACTAGCTGTGGTAGGATTACCAGTTTTATTAATTGTTATGCAACCAGATTATGGAACGGCTCTAGCATTTATAGTAGCAACTGCATTGATGTTATTTTCGGCAGGATTAGATAAGAAGTATATTATTGGGACAATATTATTGATCGTAATTGCTGTTCCTTTATTATATAATTTTGTATTACCAGAACATGCAAAAACAAGAATAGATGTGTTCTTAAATCCAGAATCAGATCCTAGAGGAGCAGGGTATAATATTATTCAATCCAAACTAGCAATAGGTGCTGGTGGATTAACAGGAATGGGATTGTTAAAAGGTAATCAAACACAATTAGGCTTTTTATATCCTAAAACAACAGATTTTATTTATTCTGTTATTGGAGAAGAGATGGGATTTATTGTAGCAGGTGGTATCATATTACTATATGTTTATTTGATAACAAAATGTATATATATTGCAAAAACAGCAAAAGATAGAGCAGGTTCTTTAATTGCTATAGGTATTACTGGTATTTTTCTATTCCATGTAGTAGAGAATATAGGAATGGTTATGGGACTTTTGCCAATAACAGGTGTACCACTACCATTTATAAGTTATGGAGGAAGTTCTTTAATTACGAATTTTATATGTATAGGTCTTCTATTAAATATTAGTGGTAAAAGACAAAAAACCATATTTGTGCAATAGTAAGAAAAAGTCAAAAAGTGATACGGTCCAAAAAAGGAGAATAAGGGTGTATATTAGAAAACTAAAAATTGGAGATGTAGAGTTAGAAAATAATTTAATTTTAGCACCAATGGCGGGTGTAACCAATAGACCATTTAGAATGATTTGTAAAGATTATGGAGTAGGAATGGTATGTACAGAAATGGCTAGTTCAAGAGCAATGTATCATAATGATTTAAAAACAAAAAGATTATTAAACACAGAAGGAGAGAAAAGACCAATCAGTATGCAAATATTTGGTAGCGATGAAGAATCAATGGCTGTTGCAACTAGGTATGTAAGTAATATAGCGGATATTATTGATATTAATATGGGATGTCCAGCACCTAAAGTAGTTAAAAATGGAGATGGTAGTAAACTTTTATTAGATTTAGAGAAAGCAGAAAGGATTTTAAAGTGTGTAATACAAAATGCCAAGGTACCTGTAACTTTAAAAATAAGAAAAGGATGGGATAAGGAAAATATTGTAGCAGTGGAAATAGCCAAAATAGCAGAAAAAGTGGGGATATCAGCAATTACTGTACATGGTAGAACAAGAAGTGAATTTTATACAGGAAAAGTAGATTTAGATATTATAAAAAAAGTAAAGGAAAATGTAAAAATACCTGTAATAGGAAATGGTGATGTTGTTGATGGAGAAACAGCAAAAAAAATGTTTGAATATACAGGCGTAGATGGAATTATGATTGGAAGAGGAAGTTTTGGGAATCCATGGGTATTTAGAGATATCATAACATATTTGAAAACAGGAGAAAGTATAAAAGAACCTACAAAAGAAGAAAAATTAGCAGTAATAAAAAAACATATTGAATTGGCAGTAGAAGAAAAAGGAGAAATTGCAGTTAAAGAACTAAGGAAACATATTGCATGGTATACGAAAAGTCTAAAAAATTCAAGTGAATTTAGGGATTCTATTAATAAAATAGAAACGAAAGAAGAATTGATTAATAAAATAGAAGCATATTTTAAAAGTCTCTAGAATAAGATGTAGCAAGAAACGATTTGGTTTTTGAATAGAAAAAATACATTTTTCTATTGAAGAACATTTTTAAAATCTAACAGTTGCATACAATTTTCTTATTAGGAGGCTTTTTTGAATCAAAAAAAAATTATAAAAATCATTATTATTTTTTCTATTATAACTTCTGTCATTTTATTTGGAGTTTTTTATATAAATAAGACTAAAATAATGAAATTTGGAAATAATAATAGTAGTCAAGAAATAATTGATAATATTTTAAATATTAGTTCTTATGAAGCAATAATAGAAGTAGAGGTAAATAGTAACAAAAATACCAATAGATATGTCATTAAACAAAAATATAATGCTCCAGATATATCAGAACAAGAAGTACTAGAGCCAGAAAATATTCAAGGAGTAAAGATAGTAAAAAGTAAGAATGAATTAAAAGTAGAAAATACAAAAATAAATTTGGTAAAAATATATAATGATTATGAATATATGACAGATAATTGTTTAGATTTAAATACATTTATAGAAAAGTATAAATCAACAGGTAAAGAAATATATGAAGAAAAAGATGGTGAAATAATATTAAGTGTTGAAGATAAAAAAAATCGATATCATGAAGATAATATATTATATATAAGTAAAGAAACGGGAAAACCTACAAAACTGGAAATAAAAGATGATAGCAAAAAAACATTAATTTACATATTATATAGAGAAGTAGAATTAAATTCTTAAAATTCTACAATCACTAATATTTAAAATAAGACACATACTTGATAATATGACAATATTGGGAGTGAAAAAGATGGTAATAAAAAGAGGAGATATGTTTTATGCAGATTTAAGCCCAGTAATAGGTTCAGAACAAGGAGGAATTAGACCAGTATTAATTATACAAAATGACTTAGGAAATAAATATAGTCCTACAGTAATTGCAGCAGCAATCACTTCACAAACAGGAAAAAATAAATTGCCTACCCATATAGAAATAGACTCAGAAAGCTGTGGATTAAAAAGTAATTCAGTGGTTTTAACAGAACAAATAAGAACAATAGACAAAAGTAGATTAAAAGAAAAAATAGGGCATATAGATGATGAAACAATAATCAATCAAGTAAATAATGCATTAGGCGTAAGTTTTGGGCTAGAAGAATAAAAGAGGATTTAAGTAGATTTAAATCCTCTTTTGTGTATTATAATATAGGAAATGGAGAGTTTTTTTAAAATTTATACTCTCAATTTTTTTATAATTTTAATTTCGTTATATAAATTGTCAATAATTGCTTTTCTAGTATTATATGCTTCAACATATTCTTGATGAATTTGTTCTAAATTTTCAATCGTTTCGCCAGGTTTTGCTAGTACTTTAATACCCTCAGCATAATAACTTCTATTTTTTTCAGTTTTTGCATTTTCCATTTTTTGTTTATATTTTTCCATTTGTTTAAATCGTTTGATATCTTTTTCTAAGTCGTCCACATAACTTTGGGTACAAGTGATTTCATAACCAATATCGTCAATAACAACCTTAAATAAAGTACGAACAATAACAGGATTGCTCTTGCCAAGTTTTGCTTCTTCTGCTAATTGATTAAGTGTTCCAGAATAATCTGGTGTAACAGATGGCTTGGTTTCTGCTATTAAAATTTTTAAAGTGTCTGATATACCAACATGGGATTTATATTGTCTTTTACTAACAATTGCATCATATTCATCAGCAACTCGAATAATTTGTCCTTCATAAGGAATATTCTTTTTAGTTAATCCTTGAGGATAACCAGATCCGTTTAAAGCTTCGTGATGATATAAAGGTCCAGCAGCATATGGTCTTAATTTTAAATCTTTCATACACATTTCATATCCTAAAGTTGTATGTTTTTTCATAACTTCAAATTCTTCATCTGTAAGTTGAGAAGGTTTTTGTAAAATAGCTGGTGGTATGAATAATTTTCCAATGTCATGTAAATAGGCACAAATTGTACAATATTCTGTAAATCCCTTGTTACAATGCAAGTATTCACAAAGTCTACAAGTTAATGCAGCAACGTTTTCAGAATGTTTTCTTGTAAAAACATCTAATGTATCTAACATGTCTAATTGATATCTCATAGTTTTATCTAAGTTATATGATTTTAGACTAGTTTTATCATAAAAATCAAATTCTGGTTGTTTCATAATATCATTCCTTTCTCAAGACATAAAACTAGTTGAAAATTATAATTATTTTTCAACTGTCAATCGTGTCAAAAATATAATATCATTAAATAAAAAAAACTGCAATAAAAATATGAATTATTGTAATATGGAAAAAAATATGATTAAATAAAAAAGAGGTGAAAGATATGTTTTTTTTAGATAAAGCAGAATATGAAAAATATTTACAAAAAAATGAAATAGAGGAATATATACCTGGACAAGAAAATTATTTTAATTGGACAGAAGACGGATACATTAGATTAGAACGTAATAAATTTTTGAAATCGAATAAAGATGTTAGCCAATATACTAATTGTATGGGATGGAGATTATTAAGTGATGGAAAAACAATGGTATTAATCAAAAGACCATTTGGAGATATTTATAGAAATTTGTCATTAGAAAACTATTATAAATCCCTATATAATAATATTTTATTACCACAGGTTGCAAAACAATTTCAAATACCATCAGCAATTTATTACCTAGCTAAAAAAGATACTAAGAAAAAACAAGAGGATATGAACAAACATATATTGTGACAAAAGATTTTAAAGACAAAGATGAAGAACTGATTCATGGTGAAGCGATTTTAGCAGAAAATGGAGCAGATATTAATGAGTTAAATATCAACCAGTTGGTAGATAATATAATGCAATATTTAGAAGTAAATGGGTATACAAATGCTAATAGAGAACAAATTAGAAGGGAGTTTATAAAACAATCATTTTTTAATCGATTTGTTAAACAAGTAGATGAAAATAATCACAATTGGGCACTTTTAGTAGATGAATTCGATAAAACAGCTAGAATGGCACCAGTATATGATTTAGATTGTTGCTGTGAAATAGGAAAAAGAGGAAACCATATGAGAAAAACAGATGATGGAAGTATAGTTTCATTAGATGCCTTCATGAAACAATATGAAAATGAAGAATGGTTTGAAAAATATGTAGAAGAATTAACTAAAAGATTGGATATAGAGCAAGCTTTCGCAGATGCCCAAAAAGAAACAAAATTTGAAATACCAAAGAAATATAAAGAGAAATATAGAGATTATTTTGCGTTCAGAAAAAGGGAATCACAAGAAGCATATCACAAAGTGTATGAAGAGGACAGAGAAATAAGAGAAAATTCAGAACAAAGATAAAATGATGAATACTTTCTCATGTATAACCATTGAAAAATAGCGAAAATTATGGTAATATAGGTAAGACAAAACAAACAGAGAAACTATTAAAAAAAGCCCGCTATTGTTCAGGGGCTTTATACCAAAAGAAGGGAATGAAATTAAGATGTATAGAACAAAGACTTGTGGAGAATTAACAATAAAAAATGTAAAAGAACATGTTGAATTGGCAGGATGGATTCAAAAAATAAGAGATTTAGGTGGAATGACCTTTATTGATTTAAGAGATGAATTTGGCATTACACAAATTGTTGTAAATGATGAGGAATTAAAGAAATTTGTAAAAGAATTGCATACAGAAAGCTGTATCCACATAGAGGGAGAAGTTGTGGAAAGAGCAAGCAAAAATCCACACATGAAAACAGGAGATATTGAGGTAGTTGCGAAAAAAATAGAAGTATTAGGGAAATGCAAAAATGTACTTCCTTTTGAAATTAATACAGACCAAGAAGTTAGAGAAGATTTACGATTAGAATATAGATTTTTAGATTTAAGAAATGAAAAATTACATAACAATATTTTATTGCGTTCTAAAATCTTAAAAACTATTAGAGATAAAATGGACGAACTTGGATTTACAGAAATTCAAACACCAATTTTAGCAAATTCTTCTCCAGAAGGTGCAAGAGATTATTTAGTACCAAGTAGACTAAATCCAGGAGAGTTTTATGCCCTTCCACAAGCACCACAACAATTTAAACAATTATTGATGGTTAGCGGATTTAACAAGTATTATCAAATTGCACCATGTTTTAGAGACGAAGACCCAAGAGCAGATAGAGCACCAGGAGAATTTTATCAATTAGATTTTGAAATGAGTTTTGCAACACAAGAAGATGTTTTTAAAGTGATTGAAGAAGTAGTACCATATACTTTTGAAAAATTCACAGATTGGAAAGTGGATAAAGGACCATTTGTTAGAATTCCATATAAAGAAGCAATGGAAAAATACGGAATTGATAAACCAGATTTAAGAAA
>CALXJS010000064.1 GCA_944388685.1 uncultured Clostridia bacterium
AAGAAAAAATCTTTGCTTTTATTATTCCAGCGTGGAAGTTTGAAACCGAGCAAGGTTTCATAAAGTCAAGAAAAAATTTACAAAATATTTTTCTTGGCTTTTTCTTTTACCTAAATTGCAAAATGAAATTTAGGTAAAACCTAAAAAATTGCGAATAGCAAATTTTTAGGCAAAGGGGTGTGGGGCAATAGCCAATGTCATCAGTTTAAGAAAAATACTGTAACATAAATTTTAAATTTATATTACAGTATTTTTCTTAAACTGATGACATTGGTGTCGGTCCCCACGTAACCCGCTTAAATATAATATATACATCTTCCCGGGATTTTTTATACTGAACTGTAACAAGTGAGAGAATAAAATAAAATAAAAATATGCTAATTAATTGAAATTTTTACAAATTTATGGTAATATATATGATACAAAAAGGAGGACAAGATGTTAGAAATATTAGAACATACCATAGAAGATAGTGTAAAATTAATTCCATTTTTATTTCTCACTTATTTATTAATGGAATTCATAGAACATAAAACAAAAGAAAAAACAAAAGAGACAATTAAAAAATCTGGAAAATTTGGACCATTTTTTGGAGCATTGTTAGGTATTGTTCCACAATGTGGATTTTCCGTTTCAGCAACCAACTTATATGCAGCAAGAGTGATTACATTAGGAACATTAATTGCGGTATACTTATCTACATCAGATGAGATGTTACCAATTTTCTTATCAGAAGGGGTAGGTATAGATGTCATTATTAAGGTATTAGCAATTAAATTGGTTATTGGTATGGTCGCAGGTTTCTTAATTGATTTAGTAATACGATTGAAAAATAAAGGTAAAGAAGAGGAAGAAAAAATTATTGATTTATGCGAAAAAGAGCATTGTCATTGTGAACATGGAATTTGGAAATCTGCTTTAAAACACACTGTTAATATTTTTATATTTATTTTTATAATTACATTAGTTATTAATGCAGCTATTCATTGGATTGGAGAAGAAACGATTGCCTCATTTATGCTAGATCGACCTATACTAGGACCAATTATTTCAGGACTAATCGGCCTTATTCCAAACTGTGCTTCATCAGTCATCATTACACAAATGTATTTAGAAAATATTATTTCTGTTGGTACAATGATTGCTGGTTTGTTAGTAGGAGCAGGTGTAGGACTTGCAGTGTTATTTAGGACAAATAAAGGAATTAAAGAAAATATTAAGATCACAGTTCTTTTATATGGTATAGGGGTTGTTTCTGGTATCATATTAGAATTGATTGGTTTGACAATTTAATACATTAAAAAGTGAATATGAAAGTAAATTGTTTTATGGTACAGAAATAATATTGTATATATAAGATTTCGATACATAATAAAATTAAATTTAAATTTAAATTTAATTTTATAGTTCAAGCAAAAAAAAGACTTACTAAAAATCTTCTAAATAGATTATAGTAAGTCTTTTTTTCATTATAGGAAATTGTATTTCCTATAATGAAAAAAACAAAATTGCTAAAGCTTAAACTTAATTTTATTTTTTCTCATTTCTTTTGAAATTAATTACAACTGCATCATCATTATCAAAGAAATATTTTGAATCTGTAGTATCTGTTTGTACTGGGTCAATTTCATGTCTTTCATCTGTAAAATCTAGATTTTTTAAGTCAAATTTCTTTTTAGATGAAGTGTCATCCTCAGTAGCAGTTGTAACACCATCAGAATATTTTCCGAAATCAAAAGTTTTAATTTTTTGCTTTTCTTTATATTTTGACTCTAGGTAATTAAATCTACCAGGTCCTACCATTAATTTTCCACCAATATCTTTTACTTTATATGCACATTTCTTATCAGTAAGCATACCTTGTAATTTTCCAGGTGTAAAGTAATCAACATATGACCATTTTACGTCTCCATATTTATTAGCATATTGCATTTTATCGGTATCTAAATCTACCTTGTAAGTCCATTCTCTGTGTGAACCAAATTCTGCAACCCACCATTTCAATTCATCTATTACAGCATTACCAGTGAATATTTTATTAGAACAGTTTGATAAGATAGTATTTTTTAGATTTTCTTTTGCTTTAGAAGTTTCTAATTGTGCTAAGTTTTGTGCAGAAATAATAGTTCCTACACGATATTTTCTATACATTGTAAAGATTGCTTCTGTAGCTTTACAAATAAAATCAGGAAATTCATCAATGTATAAGAAATTAGCAATTCTAGAATTTTCACCACCAGGTCTTCTTAAAACAGCATTTTGCATTGATATTAAGAAAAATAATCCGAAAGCTTGGTGAGTAGAAGATCCTAAGTCTCCACGTCTTGTACAAACAAAAGTAATATCTCCATTGGCAAGTGCTTCATCAAAATCTATATTATTAAATCTATTACATAATATAGATTTAACACCAGGTAATCTTAAAAGGTTATCAAGTTGCGTAACCGCAGAATAAATATCCTTTTCTGTTTGTTCTCTAGCAATACCATTTTTATAAAAACATTTTTTAAAATAAGCAAGTTGTATACTATATTTTTCTTTTAATTCTTCATCATGTGCTAATATTTCACACATTTTTTCAATCAAATCAAAATTTGTAAACATTTTTAGCATGTCTTCCATATTTGGAAGAGCACCCTCATTCATTCTAGGATACATTTCCTTTAAAATGATAGCTAAATTTTCAATTGCTTGAATAATAAAGTCTTCTCTATAAGCATCTTCAACCTCTTCATGGACAGTATTGTACATTGCTTTTAAGGCTGACGAAATAGTGATTGCGATTTTGGTTGGGTTATCATATACAAAAGGATTTAATCCCATTGAGTTTGGATTAGAAGGATCAATAATGTTATACTTAAATCCATAATTATCACAAACTTGAGTCATGTGGTCTATTAATTCATAGTCTGGAGACATGATTTCCATTCCCAAATTTTTATATACGTTTTTTCCATTATATTTTCCTAAAATCATTTTCTTCATGTAGGTGTCAAAAACGTCTTCTTTACCTTCAGCAGGTGTAAGCATTTCTAATTTAAAATTTTGATTTAAATAATCATTGTCATAAGGTCTATTTAAATGAGCAATACCTGTTTTTAAAGCGGTAAATCCCATTTCTTTAGAAACCTCTCTGAAAAAGTATTTCTTTTCAATATCTCGAGCAATCATTGGTTCAAAAACTAGAGAAGTTTTTCCTGTTCCAGATCCACCACATACAAATAAAGATAAAAATCTAGAAACTTCTGGTATAACGATATTCTTACCGGTAGTCATCATCTGTACATAGGAATACTTCACAAGTATATACGCCTCTATCTTTTTTCGGATCTGATAAGTCTATACCCTTGTAGTCCCAAATAGAACGAATTTGATCTAAAGTATCGTTAATTCCGAAATATAACCATTTAAACAATGGGAAAATAGTAACAAGTGGTAAATAAAGGGAAATACTTATAAAAGCAGGTTTTACTAAATCAGAGAATTCAGTAATAATTTCTACATAGTTTGGAACAGATAATAGTAACAACCAAAGTGCTCCATTCAACCATTGCGTAAACATAGATATTGCAATTATATATAATCCAATTACATAAACGTAGAATATAGAAACTTTTTTCATATTGGAGGTTGCAAATTCAGAATGTCCAGAAAATAGAAATGCAAATATTGGACAAGCTAGTGCCAAAGTATATTGAATAGGTCCCCAATAAGAATAAGAAACACCTGTAAATATCATAAGAAGCATCTCAACGATTCTATCTACGGCTAGGTAAACAGTAAGCAATGTTAAAATATATGTTGCAAAAGTATTTCTATTAATATTCAATTTCTTCAAAAACTTATCGATTAACTTCATCTGAAAATTCCTTTCAAAAATTAAACTCATACATATATATTATCCTACAAAATGGCTAAAAAAACAAGACTTTTAGGTAAAAAAAGTATAAAAAACAAGATAATTGAATATACTATTATGGCAAGGGAGGAAAATTATGTTAGATGGATACATGCAAGAGAGAGCGTTGGAAAATTTAGATGAGAGAGAAAAAGAAATAGAGTTAATCAAAAATATTATTCATACAAGAAGAGAATTAAAAAATGTGGATAAAAATTTTGAGTATGCACAAGATGATTTGGTAGATTATTATATTTATGAAATGAAGGCTAACCAAGCAAAATTAAATTATTTAATTAAAATGGCAAAAATGAAGGGGATTACAGTAGATATGATTAATGATATAAAATATAGACTTTCTAGTGATGAAGAAGTAGGATAGGTCTATTTGTCCAATTTTTAGCATAGTAATTAATAAAAGATTTTTATGTTATGAATTGGAGGAAAAAATGAATTTAAATGTCATTACATATTTAGCTTGCATATGCTTTATATTTATTATTGGAAGAATTTTTATCGTCCCATTAAAAAAGATATTAAAACTTATTATAAATTCAATATTTGGTGGACTTGTGATATATGTCATTAATTTGATAGGGGCAAATTTTGGATTTCATATTGGATTAAATATCGTCAATAGCATCATCATAGGATTATTGGGGTTACCGGGAGCAGTTTGCTTAATTATTGTTAAATTATTAATAGGATAATGTAAAAATATACCACAATAGGATAGAAAAAATACGACTACTATTGAATTATGAAGAAATTTCTGGTAGGATAAAAATATAAAAAAGAACGAATAAGGGGAACAAAATTATGAAATATATAAATCATAAAGACAAGTTAAAAAATATAAAGTTCAATAAAGATAATTTTTATGTACTAATTGATTTTGATAGAACTATTACAGAGCCAAAAAGTTTTAGTGCATGGAGAGTACTATATTATTCAGAATTTTTAGGAAAAGATTTCAAAGAACAATATATGGATATACATATTAAAACAGAGCCTGATAAGAATGCAACTAATGAAGTTAAAGAAAAAGCTTTTGAACAAAGATTTATAGAATTTATGGATTTACTAAAAGAATGTCATTTTAGTAAAGATATTCTAGAAAAATCCGTAAAAAAAACGAACCTAAAATTACGTGAAGGTGCAAAAGAATTTTTTAAACAAATGTATAATAATCATATTCCAGTTATTATCATATCTTCTAGCATAAAAAATGTCATAGAAGAATATCTAAAGCAAAATGATGCATATTATGATAATATGTATATATATGCTAATTATTATGATATGGATGGAATAAAAGAACACTATATTACAAATGTGACACCATATAATAAAAACAAAATAGAATTTTCAGAGAAAATAAAGAAAATCATAAAAGATAAAACATATACATTATTATTAGGTGATTTAACAGATGATGTGAATATGGTTTCAAAAGAAAAGTTAAATCATACTGTAACGATAGGATTTTTAGATGGAGATATAGAAAAAAATTTAGAAAAATATAATAAAACTTTTGATATTGTATTAACCAATAATGCAAGCTTTCAAGAGGCTTTAGAAATTATAGATTTTTAGTAAGAAAGAAAAAGACTAAGTCAAAATAAATGAAGTGAACCCAAATTATGAAACAAACAATAAGTTTTATAATTTGGGTTCATTTTTATAAAAAAATACAATAAAGTTAATTTCTTATATAAAATTTATTCAACTGTAACAGATTTTGCTAAGTTTCTTGGCTTATCAACATCTAATCCTTTTTCCTTTGAAATATAGTAAGCTAATAGTTGCAAAGGAACGATTGACAAGACTGGAGAGATATATGGATTTGTTTCTGGAATTTCTAATACAATATCAAACATAGACTTATCAATTTTTTGGTTTGTAACAATAAATGTTTTAGCACCACGTGTAATAACTTCTTGAATATTGCTAACAGTTTTCTCTACTAGTGTTGGTTCTGTCATAATTCCTACAACTGTTACATCTTTTTCAATTAGTGCGATAGCACCATGTTTTAATTCACCTGCAGCATAACTTTCTGAATGAATATATGAGATTTCTTTTAATTTTAAAGAACCTTCTTTTGCTACAGTTTCATCAACACCTCTACCGATGAAGAAAATGTCTTTTTCTTGATAAACTTTTTTGGCAAAATCTTTAATTTGATCTTCTAGTTTTAAACATTCTTCGATTTGTCTAGGTAATTCTAGAATTTCTTTTTTTAATTCATATAATTCTTCAGAATTTTTTTCTAAAATTTCTGCAAAATAGATAGCTAAAATAATTATTAAAACAACTTGTGACGTATAGGCTTTTGTTGAAGCAACAGCAATTTCTGGTCCTGCATGGGTATAAATTGAATAATCTGCTTCTCTTGTAATAGAACTTCCTATAACATTTGATATAGCAAGTGTTTTGGCACCTTTTTGTTTAGACAATTTTAATGCGGCAATTGTATCTGCAGTTTCTCCAGATTGAGAAATAAAGATACATAAAGTTTTGTCATCAATTAATGGGTCCCTATATCGAAATTCAGAAGCAATATCTACTTCAGTTGGAATTCTACAAAGTTTTTCGATTACATTTTTACCAACTAAACCAGCATGCATAGCTGTACCACAAGCGACAATATAAATTTTGTTTAAACCTGATAAATAGTCTTTTGTAAAGTTTAATTCATCAAATTCACATTTTGAATCTTCACTAAATTTAGCACCAATCGTTTCACGAATAGCAGTTGGTTGTTCATGAATTTCTTTTAACATGAAATCTTCATAACCATTTTTTTCACTACTAGCAGCGTCCCATTCAATGCTTTGTGTTTTTTTATCAATTTTATTTAAATCCTTATCATAAAATTCTGCAGAATCTCTTGATAAGAAAGCATATTCAAAATCATTTAAAAGATAGAAGTTTCTTGTAAATGAAAGAATAGCTGGAATGTCTGAAGAAATATAATTTTCATCAATTCCTTTTCCGATAACTAATGGACTATCTTTTCTAACAACAATCATATTATCTGGAAAGTCTTTACAAATGATTTCTAAAGCAAAACTTCCTTTTAAATCAGAACAAGCTTTTTTGACAGCTGTTAAAAATTTCATTTTTCCCGTTTCATTGTTATCTTTTGTATAATAGTAATGGATTAAATTTGGTACAATTTCTGTATCTGTATCAGAATAAAATGTATATCCATTATCTATTAAAAATTTTCTTAATTCATTATAATTTTCAACAATACCATTATGAACAACACTAAAGAATTTTGCATTATCTTGATGAGGGTGTGCATTTTCTTTAGATGGTTTTCCATGTGTTGCCCATCTAGTATGTGCAATACCAATCGTTCCTTTTAAATCATCAATTCCTTTTATATTATATAAATTTTTAACTCTTCCTTTATCTTTCATAACTACTAAGCCTTCTGGCTCAATTGTTGAGATACCAGCAGAGTCATATCCTCTATATTCTAATCTTAAAAGCCCATTGATTAAAATAGGGCTTGCTTTTTGGTTTCCTATATAACCTACAATTCCACACATAATAAATCCTCCATTCTGACAATTTAATATATTCAAATGAATATATTAAATTTCTTTTGCTAAATTTTAATAATATCTCTAGAAAATTAGAGATTGTTGGAATTAAAGGTATGCAAATAAAACCTATATGTATTAAGCTTTGTTACAGTATCACTACTGCTCTTTTATTAATACTAATGACCATAAGTGAAAGCCATCAGGGCATCCGCCGAATTTTTCGATAACCCTGAACCTCGTCAACACTACCATTAAATAGTGTCCAGGCGCTAACTATGAACTTCAAATTTCCTCCTTTCTCTAAAAACATTTTTTGCATACTTCTAATTTACTGCTATTATATTACACTAAAACAAAAAAATAAGCAAGTCCTAATAATATGAGTTAAATAATCTGGGGAAAAATAGACATAAAAATTTTAAAAAAATATAGAAAAACAAAAGCACTAAGTATA
>CALXJS010000065.1 GCA_944388685.1 uncultured Clostridia bacterium
TAAGAGAAAAAGCAATTAGAGATGAAAAAGCAGTGGAAAGATTTGGACTAAAAAAAGGAATAGAACAAGGAAGGGAGCAAGGAAGAGAGGAAGGCATAAAAGAAATTGCTAAAAAAATGAAAGAAAAAGGAACAGATATTAAATTTATTCAAGAAGTAACAGGATTAACAGAAGAAGAAATTAATGCATTATAGTATTGTTATGAAATTATAGTTGATGGGAATATAAAAAACATTTTTTATACAATAAAATTTCCTTAAGTCAAATACTTAAGGATAGTAAAGCTAAAGATATAATACCAATAAAATGTAGGAAAGTCAATAGATAGAGAGAATAAAAAATAAAGAACAAAAATTAAAAAATAAAAAATATAAAAACCAGGAATCACTTGGAAATAAAGAATAGCAAGTGATTCCTGGTTTTTCTTTTTTCCTTAAGTATTTGACTGAAAGAAAAGATAAAAAACTTAGAAATAGTGCAAAAATAGGTGGATACAACAAAAAAATGAAAAATAGAAACGATTGGACAAAAGAAAATAAAGAGAAAGAGGTATAAAAGATGAAAGAAAAATATGTAAGGAAAATTACTAGAAAGAATCAAATACAAAATCAAACAAAAACACAAAAAGGAATTACTTTATTGGCATTAGTTATAACAATCATTGTTTTATTAATTTTAGCAGGAATTACAATAAATGCTATCACAGGAGACAATGGAATTATTAGAAATGCAGGAAAAGGCAAAGAAGAAACAGAAATAGCCAATGAGAAAGACATTTTAGAGAAAGTAACCGTGCAAGCAATGGGAAATAATAAATATGGAAATATAGAGGAAGAGGAATTGCAAGAGCAACTAGACAAGGAAACAGGAGAAGGAAAGACGGAGGCAACAGATATAGGAGATGAATTTGAAGTTTTATTTACAGAAAGTAATCGATATTATACTGTTGATAAAGATGGAAATGTAGGAGAAGCACAAGATTTTGTAGAAGATAAATATCCAGGAGATATTACTGTTGGAAAAGATGGAGAAAAATTAGATGGAAATACAGAAAAAACAGCATATCAAATTTGGTGTATAGAGGACTTAGTGAAATTTTCTCAAATGGTAAATGAAGAAAATCAAGATTTTTTGAATAAATATGTAGTATTAAAAACAGATTTGAATTTTAATTCTAATTTTTCATATACGAATCCAGATACTACAGAATTTGATATTTATTTAGGTGGTGATGGGAATAATTCATTAAAAGAACAATTGTCAGAAGATGGAAATGGATTTTTTCCAATAGGGAGAAATTATAGTACACAGACATTCAGAGGAAGCTTTGATGGGGAAAATCATATAATTAGGAATATATATATTAATCAAAGTTCAAATGCAGGATTATTTGGAGTAAGTGGTGGAGGAACTATTTATGGCACTAATAGAACAAAGATATGTAACTTAACAGTAGAAGGAAATATTATAGGAGGAACAAATTCTCAAAGAGCAGGTGGAATAGTAGCATATGCAGCATATGGACTAGTAATAGAAAATTGTCATAGTCAAGTAAATATAAGTGGAAATGTATATGGAATGGGTGGTATTGTAGGAATATGTCAATATGGAGATTTAGAAATTATAAATTGTTCAAATCAGGGAGCAATAGATAATGCAAGGAATGCTACAGGAGGTATTATAGGTGTTACACAAGCAAATATTAATATTGTAAATACATATAATTCGGCAAACCTAAAAGGAACACAATTGATAGGAGGAATGGTAGGAATTATGGAGGCAAAAGTCAATATATATAATAGCTATCAAGTGGGAGATATTACAGGTAGCAGTTCTGTTGGCGGTATGATAGGAAGAGGAAGTGCTACTGCAACTTTAAGAAATGTATATACCATAGGAAATATCAGTTGTTCTAGTAGCAAAGGAGGAATTATCGGAGGAATACAAAATAGTGCAGTGATTTATTGTGATCATGTTTATTATAAAAAGGTAGATGGATTAGTAGGAATCTATAATGAAAATGATAGTGATTTTCAAATAAATGGGTATACAGAAGAAGAATGGAATAATACACAAATGGTTACACTATTGAATGAAGGAAGACAAAACCAAGAAGAAAACATAAATAAGCAAGAATGGAAAACATGGAAATTAGGAGAAGAAGGATATCCTGTATTTGAATAACAAATACAGGATATTAAATAGTGGACAGTATAGAATAAGATTACTTTGTTGCCATTAGTGATAATAGGATTTTAATGTAAATAGCAATAAATTTACTGGAAATACTTGTAAAATATGAAAGTACATGATATATTATTAATATAATTATTCGTCGTTAAAATTTAAATCTGAAAGTTATTTCTAAATAAAATCCTAGAAATGTTGTAAATCTATATAATTTGAAAACCAAAGAGGAAGAGTGTTTAAAACTAATTATAAAATCTTATTTCATTTTAAATCATAAAATTAAAATTATCATATTATTTCCTGTATTTTTATTCATTATAGATTGTATTCGAGGTTAATCAAAGTTTAAAAAATTATACAAATATTTTTATTTAGTAAGAATCTTTATAAAATATTCAAGATAAAATTTTAAAAATCAAAAAGATATATATAAATACATTATATTAATTTTTATTGGAAGTAATTTTTAGATATTGTAATGGCAAATAATGTAAAATAAAAACGAGGAGGAATTTAATGAGTCAAAAAGAAGAAACAAAAAGAGAAAAAACAAGAAAATTATTATCTCCAAAATTAGATGTAATTTTTCAAGCATTATTTGGAGAAGTAGGAAGTGAAAGAATTACAAAGAAATTTTTAGAAGCGATACTAGATGAAGAACTAGAAGAAGTGGATTTAAGTAGAAACATTGTATTAAGAAGAGAAAATTTAGAAGATAAAATGGGAATATTAGATGTGTTAGTAAAAATTAATAATGAAGAATATTGTAATGTGGAAATGCAGATGGTAGAAAAAGATAAATTATTAGAAAGAATATTATATTATTGGTCGAGAATATATGGAAAAAATTTAAAATCAAGCAATGACTATGTAGAACTAAAAAAGACAATAGAAGTATTAATAGTAAATTTTGAAATAAAGAGATTAGAAGAATTGGAATATCATAGTAAATGGAAAATAATAGAAGAAAAGAAGAGAAAGCTGGTCTTGACAGAAGACTTAGAAATACATATAATTGAGATACCAAAGATATATAAACTAGCAGGAGAAGAGCAAGAGGAAGAATTAGTAAAATGGCTAGAATTTATAGAAAATCCTGAAAGTAAGAAGGTGGAGAAGTATATGAAAGAAAATAAAGAGATGAAAGAAGCAAAAGAAAAATTAGAAGTGATGAGTGAAGATGAAAGAATGCAAATTTTAGCAGAGTTAAGATTAAAGGCAATTAGAGATGAAAAAGCAGTGGAAAGATTTGGACTAAAAAAAGGAATAGAACAGGGAAGAAAGCAAGGAATGAAGCAAGGAATAAAGCAAGGAATAAGACAAGGAATAAGACAAGGAAGAGAGGAAGGCATAAAAGAAATTGCTAAAAAAATGAAAGAAGAAGGATTTGATGTAAAAACAATACAAAATATAACAGGATTAACCGAAGAAGAAATTCATGCATTATAGTATTACGAAATTATAGGTATTAGGAATGGAGAAAAAACATTTTTTATACAAAAAAATTCCTTAAGTCAAATACTTAAGGATACCAAAACTAAAGATATAATAGCAATAAAATGCAGGAAAGTCAATAGATAGAGAGAATAAAAATAGAGAAGAAAAAATTAAAAAAATAAAAAATTCAAAAAGTAGAAATCGCTTGTAATTTTAGAGTAGCAAGTGATTCCTACTTTTTCTGTTTTCCTTAAGTATTTGACTGAAAGAAAAGACAAAAAGCTTGGAAATAGTATAAAAATAGCGAGATATAGCAAAAAAGATAAAGACTGAAAATGACTAGACAAAAGAAAAATAAAGAGAAAGAGGTATAAAAGATGAAAGAAAAATATGTTAGGAAATTCTGAAACATATACAGGAAATATAATAACAAAAACAGATATGAAAAATCAAGAATTTGTAAATGAATTGAATTCGTATAAAGATGAAAACAATCAATATCCATCAGACTGGAAAAAGTGGAAATTAGGAGAAGATGGATACCCAACATTTGAATAAAATAGAGGATATACAAGTTAAATAATTTTGAATTTGTATATCCTCTAATCAATTAAAAACTTTCTTTTTTTACATCATCAATAATTGTAGCAGAAATAATAAAACTCATAGCAAAATTTAAACCAATAATCATACCAAAAATACCCGTATAAAAAACGGATGGATATGTATAAAGTAGCATATATGTAAGAAGAATGATAGCAGAAATAATACAGATAATAAAAGAAGTCCAAAGACCCATTTTTAAAATATGTAATATCTTTTTATCAAAATGTCTATAATTCTGTAAAAATGCTTTAATCATAAATTAAACACCTCTATTTCTAAACTACTATATCAATGGTAACATAAAGCAAAATGAAAAACAATGGAAGTTTTCGCCATTACTTTTGAGGACGATTGAAGAATAACAAAAATAGTGGTATACTAAAGAAGAACAAAAAATACGAGGAGAAACTATGTATATAGAAAATAATAATCGATTAAAAAAATTGGTAGAATATATAGAAGAAAATTTGACAGAAAAATTAGAATATAAAGATTTAGCAAAAATATTATTAGTAAACGAATATACGCTTCACAGGGTATTCTTTTTTGTAACAAATATAACATTAGCTGAATATATAAGAAAGAGAAGATTGAGTATGGCAGCGATTGATTTATTAGAAAAGAATAGTAAAGTGTTAGATGTAGCAATCAAGTATCAGTATGATTCAGGAACATCTTTTTCCAGAGCGTTTAAAAAGATGATGGGATTTTTACCAAAAGATATCCATAAAAATATGAATAATATAAAATATTTTCCAATATTAACGTTTGAAGATGTTTGCGAGGAACAAAAAGAACTAACATTTGAAAAGATTGAAAATGTAAGTTTTGAATTTTATACAATTCATAATCATGTAAAGATGAGCCATATATCTGAAATGGCATCTAAGTTTTGGAAGGATGTATATAGGGAAAAAGGAGATATTTTTCAAGGAAATGCCTATGGTCTTGTAGAATATAATGTATATGATTATAATGAAAATAGTGATGTTACATATTATATTGCAAGCACAAAAAAATTTGAAGGAAGTAAAGAGTATAGTATTAGAAACAAGAAATTTTTAGTATTTGAAATAGACACAATAGAGGCTAAAGCTATTGGAAAATTCACACATAATCTGTATGAAAACGTTATTCCTTATTCAGGATATAACTTGGATGATGTACCAGACATAGAGGAGTATATTGATGATAAAAGAACAAGAATATATATAGCTGTTATATAAAAATCAACTATTTATGTATGAAAATAGTTGGTTTTTATTTTGCTAAAAATGGTACTATATAAATAAGACCATTGTGTCTTTTTGAAAGGAATAGGTCGAAAGGAGAATAGATATGGATAAGATTTTGACAGGAGCCGTATGGAGAATGCGGAAGAAAGATGACTATAAGGCAGGGCAGGAAGTGAATGCGTCCTTTATAGAAACAGGAGGTACATCGTATCAATTATATGTACCAAGCAAAGGATGTAGCAATGCTTGTAGCTTCTGTAACTACGGGTTCGAACACCAAGTGCTGAAGGAGGAGAGTCTGAAAGATGTAAAACATATTTGTCGGTATTTACCAACAAAGAAGTGTGAAACCCTTATTTTGGAATCTTCAGGCAGTTTTCTGGATAACGGAGAACTTCCGCCAGAGTTACAGTACCAGATAATGGAGGAGGTAGCTCGGACGAACGTAAAGAGGGTACAGATAGAAACCCACTATAAAACAATAACCGATGAAAAGGTAGAGAAGATCCTCCAAATATTGGAGGGACACGAAATAGCCTTTGAAATCGGGCTAGAATCCACAACAAAAACAACCTTAGACATCTATAACAAAGATATAGATGTAAAAGAGTTGTTTAGAAAGGTGTGGTACTGGGACAGTCTTGGGATCGAAGTCAGCCTGAACGTCATGTTCGGAGCACCACTCTTGACAAGACAGGAACAAGTCCAAGATACACTAAACACTGTTCAGGATATTTTGGAAAAATGTCCTGAAAGCACCTGCATTGTACTGTTCCCACTCAACGTAAAGGATTTTACGTTGGTAAAGTACATGTATGACAAGGGCAGGTACGCTATAATCTCTCATTGGGGGTTTATAGAAGTATTAAACAAGATACCAAAAAATGCTCTGCATAGAGTTTTTATTTCTTGGTGGGGGAACAGATGCAATGAATTTCACGGGAGGGATGCTATCATATATCCAAAATCCTGTGATAACTGCCATGATAGGTTGATGAAATTTTATACCAGCTTTGTGAATGCAGAGAACCTGCAAGAAAAACAAAGACTGGTAAAAGAAATTTCACAGGTCACCTGTCAGTGCAGAGATGACTACGAAAGGGAAAAAGCCATCGAGAAGCCGGATAAGGATATCCAGCAGAGGTTGGCTGAAGAGAAAGAGAAACTGAAAGAAGAACTCAAGTTATAAACCTATTCCTAAACGCCAAAAACCACCTAGCTGAATTGCTTTAGGTGGTTTTTTGGTTACGATAGAAAGATAATTATCATATTGAATTTGATATCCTTATTTGTTATTATTATTATTATTATTATTATTATTATTATTATTATTATTATTATTATCATTACTATCACTATTACTATTACATATATTATCCTTATGGATACCATTTAGCAATAGTTTATCCATAGAAAAACGTTCTCTTCTTTCAGGTATTTCTTCTGGATACCCAATAATTAAAGTTGAAACTTGTTCCAAATCATCTAAGTTTAGATATTCATTAATTTCATCTGCAACATATAAAGTATCACAAAGCCAAGTGCAACCTAAGCCTAAGTCAAAGCATTTTAGATTCATGTGTTCAATAGCAGCACCTAAAGATAAATAATCTGGCTTTTTAAAATATGTTTTTTTGTTTTTGCTATGATAATTTGGTGTAAATATGATAATAGCTTTATTAGCACTTTTCATTTCATTAGCAGAACCTTTAATACTTGTATGAATATCTGGATATTCTTTATCCCACTGATACATCATGTTTGTAATATCTTCTTTCTGCTTATCATCTAAAATATAAAATCTCCAAGGTTGTCTATTTTTTGCGGATGGGGCTAACATAGCACTTTGAATAATTTTATACATGTCTTCATCTGAAACATTTTTATTTTTGAATTTTCTTATGGTTTTTCTATTTGAAATTGCTTTATCTAATTCCATTGCTTTATCTCCTGTAAAATAAATTTTTTATCATATTATAAAATATATTCTATAACAGTTTAATTAGAAAAATTATATAATAAAGCAAAAAATAAAAAACAACTTTTCTACGATGAAAAAAGTTGCTTTCAATAAAAACTATGCATAATCTTTATTTAGCCTTAAGCCATAGCTGCATTTAATTTTTTTGATAAATTAGATTT
>CALXJS010000066.1 GCA_944388685.1 uncultured Clostridia bacterium
AAACGAATTTGAAATTTATGAGACGTACTCTTTGTACGTTGATTAAATTTCAAATGAAGTTTGACGACGCAAGATGCTGCTTTTCATTCGTTTTCTACTCTTGTCTTGGGTCGATTTTTTTAACAGCCTCATCAAATCTTCCATAAGTACCAGAAGCTTTTTCAATAGCCTCCATTGGATCCATACCTTTTTTGATATTATCCATCATTTTACCCATATGAACATATTTATATCCAATGATTTGGTCATCTTTATCTAATCCTAATTCAACAATGTAACCTTCTGTTAATTGTAAATATCTAGGTCCTTTTAATGTACTTGAATAAATTGTTCCAACTTGTGATGTATGACCTTTACCTAAATCTTCAAGTCCTGCACCTACTGGAAGTCCTCCTTCTGAGAAAGCGGTTTGTGTTCTTCCATATACGATTTGTAAGAATAATTCTCTCATAGCAGTATTGATAGCATCACAAACTAAGTCTGTATTTAATGCTTCTAATAAAGTTTTTCCTGTTAAAATTTCTCCTGCCATAGCAGCTGAATGTGTCATTCCTGAACATCCAATTGTTTCAATTAATGCTTCTTGAATGATACCATCTTTTACATTTAAAGTTAATTTACATGCGCCTTGTTGTGGTGCACACCATCCAATACCATGTGTTAAACCTGATATATCTTTTATTTCTTTTGCTTTTACCCATTTTCCTTCTTCTGGAATTGGTGCTGGTCCATGGTCTACTCCTTTTTTTACAACACACATTTCTTCTAATTCTTTTGAATAAATCATTTTCATTGCTCCTTTCAATACTTGATTTGTATATATATTTTTTAGGTAAATACCTAAATTTAAAAACATTTCTACTCTTCATCTATTTCATCTTCTGAAAATAATATTTGATTTCTAATTGGTTTCTTAATTTCTTCATTTGTGACTTCTTCTTTACGGTTTCTTTTTTTCTTTTTGCTTATTGGTTGTGTCACTTTTTTTGTTTTTTGTTCTACTACTTCATCTTGGATATCATTTGTTTTTCTTTCCTGTAGTTCTTCTTGTAATTTTTTCATTTTTTCTATTGTATTGTCATCATGTTGCAATTCATTTCTTTGTTGTTCTGGATTCAAAGTAACACTTTCTTCTTTTGTTTTCTCATTACCTTGATTATTAATAATTTTTTTACTACTATTTATAATATCTTTTTTGGTAAATCGATTGTCATGACTCCACAACGTTCTTTCTTTTTTCTTAACATTGGCATCCCAATTATTCTCTATTTTATGACTTTTGATTTGATTATATTTTTTTTGAATTCCTAAATCTTGTATTTCATCTTCTCTAATATAACCATCATTTTCTAATTCATCTTCTTGGGTACTATATTCAAAAATATTTTTTGTGTCTTGTTCTATATAGATACCTGCATTGTATTCTTCCACTTCTGCCAAGTTTCTTGCACCATTAAAATATCGATATAATATATCTTTATCCTTCTTGGAAACTTGTTCTGGTCCAATTCCTAAGTATTTATATCTCCAAATGACATGACGTTCATAACTATTAAACGCATTATTTACCAAATCTTCATAACTATATTCTGCTCGAAATTTCATATTCGTTATCGATATGGTAAGATTGCTCCACATTTTTCCTGGTGTTGTTCTTTTAAATTCTTCTCTTAATAGCTTAATGTTGTCATATAGCTTTTCCACTAACTCTAAATATTGTGTTTCGTCAATATTAAATTTACTTGGCACTTCATAGACATTAACAGGATTTTTTCTAAATATTCCTTTCGGAATATAATAGAAAAACAATTCTCCTGTTGATTCTTTTTCTCCATCGTCTATGACAGAACTATATAGATATATCGATTCCCATTTTTCTGGTATCAAATATAATAATTTTCTTTGTATTTCTTCATATATCTCTTTTATCTGTTTTGTATGATTTAACATATCCTTTTATTCCTTATCTAATAAACTTTCTCCTGTCATTTCCTCTGGTTTGTCTAGATGCATTAGATCAAGCATAGTTGGGGCTAAATCTGCTAATTTTCCACCTGATTTTAGTTTTAAATTACTATTTGGTGTTACTAATATAATTGGTACAGGATTTGTTGTATGTGCAGTATGAGGTTCTCCTGTTTTGTAATCTATCATTTGCTCTGCATTTCCATGGTCTGCTGTAATAATTAGATTTCCTTGTTTTTCTTCTACTAAACTTACGACTTTTCCTACACATTCGTCAACTGCTTCAACAGCTTTGATTGCAGCTTCTAAGCTTCCTGTATGTCCAACCATATCTGAGTTTGCATAATTTAAGATGATACTATCATATTTATCACTTTGAATTGCTTCTAATACTTTATCTGTTACTTCATATGCACTCATTTCTGGTTTCATATCATATGTTTCTACTTTTGGAGATGGTACCAATATTCTGTCTTCTCCAGGATATTGTTTTTCTTCCCCACCATTAAAGAAGAATGTAACATGTGCATATTTTTCTGTTTCTGCAATTCTTAATTGTGTATATCCTAATTTACTGATATATTCTCCAAATGTGTTGTGTAATGGTTCTTTCTTAAATGCAATATGTACATTTGGCATGGTTTCATCATAACTTGTAAAACATACATAATATAGGTCTAAATCTTTCTTTGTCTCAAATCCATCAAATTCTGGATCTACTAATGCTCTAGTAATTTCTCTTGCTCTGTCTGGTCTGAAGTTAAAGAATATAACAGAGTCATTTTTTTCAATTTTTGCAAATGGTTCTCCTCCATTGCAAATAACGGTTGGTTCAACAAATTCATCAAAAACTTCTTTTTGATAAGAGTCTTCAATAGCTTTTACAGCGCTTCCTGCTTTGATTCCTTCACCATTAACAAGAGCATTATAGCATTTTTGAACTCTTTCCCATCTTTTGTCTCTATCCATAGCATAAAATCTACCTGATAAACTTGCGATTTTTCCTACATTTTTTTCTTTCATTTTTTCTTCTAGTTTTACAATGTAGCTTTCAGCAGATGCTGGTGGTGTATCTCTTCCATCTAAGAAACAATGTACATATACATTTTCAAAATCTCTTCTTTTTGCCATTTCTAATAATCCATATAGATGACGATTATGACTATGTACACCTCCATCTGATACTAATCCCAAAATATGCAATTTAGAATTGTATTTTTTACAATTTTCAATAGCTGCAATAAATTCTGGGTTTGAGAAGAAATCTCCATCTTCTATTGATTTTGTAATTCTGGTTAATTCTTGATATACAATTCTTCCTGCTCCAATATTTGTGTGTCCTACTTCTGAATTTCCCATTTGTCCTTCTGGTAATCCAACATGTAATCCACTTGTATAGATATCTGTATTTGGATATTTTTTCATTAGTCTATCAATATTAGGTGTTTTTGCTAATTTAATCGCATTTCCATCTTTATTTGGATTGTCTCCAAAACCATCTAATATCATTAACATTGTTAGTTTATCTTTCATAATCTACCATCCTTTTCTTTTAGATTTAAAGTGTTTTATTTGTTATATAGAAAAAATCTACTTTTATCTTGACTCTATATAAGATCTTTTCGTATATAACAAAGTTAAGCTTCCTTATCAAAGTTAACAATCTTTGAAAATTCTTCTGGATCTAAACTTGCTCCACCAACTAATCCTCCATCTATATCAGACATTGTGAATAGTTCTTTTGCATTTTTAGATTTTACACTTCCACCATACTGTATTATAACGCTTTGGGCTACATTTTGTCCATATATTTCCTCAATTTTCTCACGGATATCTTTGATTGAGTTATTTGCATCTTCACTTGTTGCTGTTTTTCCTGTTCCGATTGCCCAAATTGGTTCATAAGCAATGATTGTATTTTCTACTTGTTCATTTGTTAATCCTTCTAATGCTAGTTCTGTTTGTTTTGTGATAACTTCTGTTGTTTCTCCAGTTTCTCTTTGTTCTAATGTTTCTCCCACACATACAATTGGTTTTAATCCATTGGCAAATGCTGATTTTATCTTTTTATTGACACTTTCATCTGTTTCATTAAAATATTGTCTTCTTTCTGAATGTCCAATAATGACATATTCTACATTTATTGATTTTAACATTTTTGCTGATACTTCTCCTGTGTAAGCACCTTTTTCTTCAAAATGCATATTTTGTGCACCTATTTTGATATTGGTGTTTTGTGCAGTTAATAAGGCATAAAATAAATCAGTAAATGGAACACATAATATAACCTCGTTTTGTGTTTCACCTACTAATTTTGATAATTCGTCAATATATCTAATTGTCTCATCTGGAAGCATATTCATTTTCCAGTTTCCTGCGATTACTTTTCTTCTCATTATATAATCCCTCCATTCAAGCATTCTTTGCTTTAAATTTTTATATATAATAATGTTAAATCGCATTTTTGGTGAATTAACATTATTATCCGCCCTTACAGACATTTCTATTGTATAACAAAAGAGACTACTTTTCAAGTAATCTCTTTTATTTTTCCATCTGTTTTTATTTTTCCTGATATAACTGCTTTTTGTACTTGCCCATTTATCATATCTATCTTGATTTTTATGCTTTCTCCTGATGGCTGTTTGATTTCTAACATTTGACTGGCATTTTCTTTCATGGCTTTTACAATTCCTACCCCAGTTGTTCCTGAACCACAAGCTGTTTCATAAAACATTGTATCAATCGCATTTACCCATACAACTGGATTAATTTTTAACATATTATCTTCTCTTTCTAGAAACATAATTCCCACTGCTTCTTCATTTGTTAAATCATATTTTTCAATAATTTTTTTAGCTTCTTCTTTTATTGTTTCTTTATGTTCTAAATATGGTTTTGCCTTATCTTCTTCTATTACAACGGTTACCATTCCTTGCATTCTTACTTGATAAATTCCTTCTTCTTTTGTTTCAAACATTTTATTATTTCCTTTATATAACGGAATTTCACAATATGCTTCTCCCTTTTCATTCACACCTGCTGTTATATAATCTTTTCCGTTAACTTTCAGCAATAATTCTCCCGTTTGTCCCTTCAAATAATAATGTGCTGCACTTCTTGTCGCATTTCCGCAAAATTCTCCTCCAGCCATTTCTAATTCTGGTTCTTTTCCGAACTCTACAAAACCTACTTGTTCTATATTGCTTTCTTTCTGCATAATAGCATCATTGATTTTTTTCTTTTCTTCTGGTGTATATCCTCTTTTTAACACAAATGCTGTATCATTTCCTGCTGGAATATATGTAATATATTGAATTTTTTCCATGTTTTCTTCCACCTTATTCATAAAATTTATCTATACATTATCCACATAATATCAAGATAAAAGTCAATCTTTCTTATTCAACAATAAAGAGGAAACTTTGTTCCTCTTCAATCTTTTATTTATCCATTAAAGCTTCAATTCCTGGTAATTTCTTTCCTTCTAAGAATTCTAATGAAGCTCCACCACCTGTTGAAATATGTGTCATTTTATCTTCTAGTCCAGCTTTCTTAACAGCAGCTGCTGAATCTCCACCACCGATAATTGTTGTAGCGTTAATTTCTGATAATATTTTTGCAATTGCATTTGTTCCAACAGCAAATTGGTCAAATTCAAATACACCTAGAGGTCCATTCCATACAACTGTTTTGGCTGTCTTTAATTCTTCTTCATACATTTTTATTGTTTCTGGACCAATATCCAATCCTTCCCAACCTTCTGGAATTTCTGTATATTTTACAACTTTACTTTCTGTATCTGATTTATATTCTTTTCCTACTTTTGTATCTACTGGAAGCATCAATTTAACACCTTTTTGTTTTGCTTTTTCCATTGCTTCTTTTGCTAAATCTAATTTATCCATTTCGCAAATAGAATTTCCTACTTCATATCCTTGTGCTTTAAAGAACGTATATGCCATACCTCCACCAATCATTAAGGCATCTACTTTGTCTAATAAATTATCAATAACACCAATTTTGTCAGAAACTTTTGCTCCCCCTAAGATAGCAACAAATGGTCTTTCTGGATTATTAACTGCATTTCCTAAAAATTTCAATTCTTTTTCAATTAAAAATCCTGCTACTGCTGGTAAATAACTTGCAATTCCTGTTGTTGAAGCATGTGCTCTATGTGCTGTTCCAAAAGCATCATTTACATATACTTCCGCCATTGATGCTAATTTTTTAGAAAATTCTGGGTCATTATCTGTTTCTTCTTTATGAAATCTTACATTTTCAAGTAATAAGATTTCTCCTTCTTTTAGATTAGCAGCTTTTGCCATAGCGTCTTCCCCGATAACATCTTTTGCCATAATGACTTCTTGTCCTAATAAATTTGACAATTCTTTAGCAACAGGTAGCAATGAAAATTCAGGTTTAAATTCTCCCTTTGGTCTTCCTAAATGTGAAGCTAATATTACTTTACAATTTTGTTCTAATAAATATTTAATGGTTGGTAATGCTGCTACAATTCTTGTATTATCTGTTATATTTTGATTTTCGTCCATTGGTACATTAAAATCACATCTAACAAATACTTTTTTTCCTTTCAAATCAATATCTTTTACAGTTTTCTTATTCATAATGAGTTCCTCCTATTTTTTTACAGATGCAATATAGCAAGCTAAGTCAACTAATTTGTTTGAATATCCCCATTCGTTGTCATACCAAGCTACTAATTTTACAAATGTATCTGTTAACATGATTCCAGCTGAGGCATCGAAAATTGATGTATGTGGATCTGAAATGAAGTCTGAAGAAACAACTGGTTCATCTGTATATTCGATGATTCCTTTGAATTCATTTTCAGAAGCTTCTTTCATAGCTTTACAAATTTCTTCATATGTTGTTGGTTTTGCTAAATTACATGTTAAGTCAACAACTGAAACATCAACTGTTGGTACTCTGAATGACATACCTGTTAATTTTCCATTTAATGATGGAATAACTTTTCCAACTGCTTTTGCTGCTCCTGTTGAAGATGGGATAATATTAGCTGCTGCTGCTCTACCACCTCTCCAATCTTTTTTAGAAGCGCCATCAACTGTTTTTTGTGTTGCTGTTGTTGCATGTACTGTTGTCATTAATCCTTCTGTAATACCAAATTTATCATTGATAACTTTAGCAAGTGGTGCTAAACAGTTTGTTGTACATGATGCATTTGATACAATGTTCATTTCTGGTTTATATTCTGTATTGTTTACTCCCATAACAAACATTGGTGCATCTTTTGATGGAGCACTGATAACAACTTGTTTTGCTCCAGCATCTAAGTGTGCTTGTGCTTTTTCCATTGTTGTAAATACTCCTGAACATTCTAATACATATTCAACACCTAATTCTCCCCATGGGATATTGTGTGGGTCCATTTCATTATATACTTTTATTTCTTTTCCGTTTACTACTAAATTTCCATCTTTTTCTTCTATTGT
>CALXJS010000067.1 GCA_944388685.1 uncultured Clostridia bacterium
ATGTTGTTCCATTTCTAAAATCTCCTGCTGAATATACTGATGCCATTTTCATTTCTCCTTTCATTTTTCAAATACTAATACAAAACTTTATATATTTTACTACATTTTCCAATAAAAATCAAGCTATTTTGCTGATTTTAAGCCCTTTTGCTTTTTTATTCTTACAGTTCAGTATTTCAATCTATTGTATATTCATTTTAGATAAATGACGAATGTGATTGGAGAATGATTAGAAAATCTTAAATAATTTTATGGAAAATGTTCGCGCTTGACGTGAAAGGGTGCCATAAAATTATTTTAGAATTTCTTATCATTCGTATTGAGCCGAGGAAATTTATAAAAAATGAATATACAATGGATTGAATTTCGAACTATAACGTTTTTATATTACAATATAATTTTTCTCTGAATTGGTTAAATTTATACAACCAAATTTTGTAATTTGTACTGTATCTTCTATCCTTACACCAAATTTTCCTGGTATATAAATTCCTGGTTCATTCGTTACTACCATATTTTCTTTTAATGTTGTATCTGATCGATAACTAATATATGGTGCTTCATGAATTTCCATTCCTACTCCATGACCTAAACTATGAATCAAATCATATCCATTTAATTTAAAATCATTTTCCACCATTTTAGTTAATAATCTAGTACTTGCTCCATCTTTAAAATCTTCCGCTGTTTGCGTCTGGTTTTTTAAAACCAAGTCATAAACCGGTTTTATGTATTCTGGTACTTCTCCTACAAAAAAGGTCCTTGTCATATCAGAGCAATAACCATTAACAATACATCCCATATCAATGGTTATAATATCAATATCCTGAATTTTTCTATCTGTTGGAATTGCATGTGGTTTTGAAGAGTTTTCTCCTGAAGCCACAATTGTATCAAAAGAAAGCCCATCTGTTCTTTGTTTATAATACTCTTCAATTTCATTTGCAATTTGTTTTTCAGTCATTCCTGGTTTGATGTAATCTAAAATATAGGAAAAACAATTGTCTGTGATTTCACAAGCTTTTTTAATATTACGTATTTCTTCCTCATCTTTTATCATTCTTTGTTTTTCAATTATATGTTCTGTTTCTACTAAACTATTGATTTTATATTTTCTCATATATTCTTTATATTGTGCATATGTAACATAATATTCTTCAAACCCTACATTTTCACAAAACATAAAGAAATTTTCATAATCTTCCTTAGATACATCATTCATATCATATACAATAATTTCATCATATAATGTTAATATACTATGAACATGTTCTATATATCTTGCATCTGTTATATAAATATTTTCTTTACGTGTTAATAGAAGTGTTCCTTCTGCTTCAATATTCGTTAAATATTTAATATTTATTGGGTTAGATATAATCAGTCCTTGTAAATCTAGACTAGACATTTTATTTCTTAACCATTGCAATTTAGGATTCATGTTATCATCCCCTATATCTTAAATTTTATATTTTTAAAAATAAATGTCACTGGACACATCTTATTATTTTGTTTAAGTCTTCTCTATCATCGTCTCCAATCAGACATTTAGTTATACATTCCTAATGTAAATATTTTCATTAGCACAAATCGAATTGTTTCAAATGGTACATACATGCTAAGAAAAGTGGCTATTACAATAAATGGTCCAAATGGTATATATTCATCTGTTTTCTTAATTTTGGTAATTAATAAGCCAACACTTAGAATTGCCCCTATTAAAAATGAAACTAATGTAATAACAATAATATTAGATAATCCGAAAAATAGTCCTAATGCCCCCATTAATTTAACATCGCCAAATCCCATAGCTTCTTTTCCATAAAATAATCCACCTACTAATGTGATTAATAAAAAGATACCAGCACCAGCTAACATTCCTAATATCATATTTAATGTAATGGCTACATCAGATAATCCATAAATAAAAGCAAATATTAGCCCTATTTCAAATATGGTTAAATTCAGTCTATTCGGTATAATTTGCAATTTATAATCTATGACAAATGCAGATAACAACATTGGTGTTAAAATCAAAAATTTTATTAAGTCCAAATTGGCAATAAATGTATCTTTTATTCCAAATGTATAGACTAATGTTACATAAATTGCGGATGTTAATAACATCAATATATAGTTTGGCTTAAAGTTTCTTTTATATTCTTTAAATATATCTAATGATAAAAACTTCTTATATTCTGGTAATCGTTTATTTGCCCAATCAACCAATTGCCCTACAAATAAACCTAAAATAGCAACTGCCAAATAATATCCTATATGTACATCATTATAATACATTCTTTTCTCCTTTTATCTTTATTATACATCTTTAGAACACTTTCAATCTTTCATATAACTTTTGATTTACTTCATTTTTTGTTCTATTTTAATTTTATTTTTTATTTTTCTTTCTATGGGCCTTTTCCACATAGTATACCAAAAATCTTTTTCATTTATAGGTTCTACCAATATTGTATACATGTGGCACCTATTCCCACCAATAATATCTGTAAATATTTGATCTCCTACAATTGCTACATTTTCACTTTTTTCCCCTAATTCTTTTTGTGCTTTTTCAAATCCCCTTTTTAGTGGTTTCATAGCAAAATGCAGATATGGTATATCTAAATCTTTTACAATATTTTCAATTTTTGCTTTGTCATTGGTATTTGATAATATATATAGTTTTACTCCTTGCCCTTTTAATTCTTTTGCCCATTTTATAACACTTTCCGTCATTTTTTTACTATAGTCTACTAGTGTGTTGTCTACATCCAATAACAATGCTTTTATTTTATGTTTGTTTAAAAATTCTATCGTAATTTCTTCTACTCTTTTAAAATATGCATTTGGATATATATTCATGTTTTTATTAATAATATATTTATATATATTATATACTCCTTGTTTTCTATTTAGGTTTTTACTTGGAATTACCTATAAACCATTTATATATTATCAATTCCTTGGTTTTTTGTCAATGGTCAATTGAGAACGTGATGACTTTGGGGACAGAGCAAAAAATCATCACGTTCTCAATTGACCATCATTCTACTTTTACTAAATTGAAATTAAGTGCATCTGCACTTACCAATTTAAAATCAATTCCAAAATGTTCTTCTTCAACTGCATCTTTAATTGCTGTACTATGTAAATGTCCATAATAACATTTTGTAATATTATATTTTTTTAGCATTTGTATAAATACATTCATTTCATTATTTTGCACGTCTTGCTTAATAATTGGTGGATAATGCATAAATGCAATAATTTCTTTTTCTTCTCCAAATGTATCTATTCCGTTTTTGATAGATAGTTCCAACCTAGAAACTTCTCTTTGAATCATTTTTTTACTTTCAGCATCCTCTCCAAATGCCCAACCTCTTGTACCTACAATCACTTTATTTTCGTACTCATATGCATTATTATATAAAAAATCAATATCTTTAAAATTATTCTCTTTTATATAATTTCTCATGCTATTGACTGTAGACCACCAATAATCATGATTTCCTTTTAATAATAATTTTTTTCCTGGTAAAGAATTTAAATATTCAAAATCCTTATATGTATCTTTTAAATACATAGACCAAGAAAAATCACCTGGCAAAACCACTAAATCTTTTTCTGTTACTAATTTTATCCAATTTTCTTTTACTTTTTCCTCATATCCTTCCCAATTCTCTCCAAAAATACTCATTGGTTTGTTTTCATTAAAGGATAAATGAAGATCTCCAATTGTATATATTGCCATTTATCTTCTCCATTTCAATTTTTATAACAAATCAAAAATTTATACTTATTTTATCTTTTTCCCTAGTTTTTTATAAATTTATTCTGTTTCAAATTTATGTAATAAATTTGTGTAAGCTATATTCTTATTTTGTCACTATTATTATTTTTTATATAAGGTCAAATTTAAATGTCTTACAATTTCAAGTTTGGTATTGCATTTAATTCTAGACTATCTCTTTTTCCTGCAAGATAATTATAATAGCCAGCTGATGCGATCATTGCTGCATTATCTGTACATAATTTTAAGTCTGGCATATAGACTTTTATATCCTTTAAATTCAAAAATGCTTCTCTTATAAATCTATTAGCTGATACACCACCTGCCAAAGCAATGGTCTTTATACCTGTTAATTGCACCGCTTTTGTTACATTTTCAATTAATATTTCTACAATTGTCTTTTCAAAACTTGCACATAAATCTGCTTTGTTGATTTCTGGATTTTTATGATGGACATTGATAACTGCTGTCTTAATTCCACTAAAGCTAAAATCCATATTTTCAAAATGTGTTTTTGGTAAATCAATTGTTGGTTTTCCCTCTAGTGCTAATTTGTCTACCTTTGGTCCGCCTGGATATCCTAAGCCTACTACTCTTGCCACTTTATCAAAAGCTTCTCCAATGGCGTCATCTCTCGTTTTCCCTAAAACTTCAAATTCTGTATAACCTTTCACGTATATAATTTGCGTATTTCCGCCTGACATCATCATACATAAAAATGGAGGCTCTAGTTCTGGGTATGTTATATAATTTGCTGCGATATGCCCTTGTATATGATTAACACCTACTAGCGGTTTGTTTATTGCAAAACTTAACGCTTTGGCATATGATAGTCCAACCAACAAAGCACCAACCAGTCCTGGACCATAAGTTGGTGTTATGGCATCTATTTGTTCTAAAGATATATTTGCTTTTTCTAATGCCTTTTTTGTTACTCTAGAAATTGCTTCAATGTGGTTTCTGGAAGCAATCTCTGGGACTACACCACCATATTTTTCATGAATGGGTATTTGTGTATCAATTACATTAGATAATATTTCTCTTCCATTTTTTACGATTGCTACTGATGTTTCATCACAACTTGATTCAATTCCTAATGTATAAATATCTTTCATTTTTTATCCTGTTCCTTTCAATTGGGGACGTGCCAAAATGGACAATTCTTGTCCAAAAGGGACAGACCCTATTGTTTGTAATAATTATATATACAATTTTTAGGGGACTGTCCCTTTTGGACAAAAATTGTCCATTTTGGCACGTCCCCAATTGACCAACCTCTTTCCTACAATCCCCAAATAGCAGCAGCTAAGTTAGATATCCATCCTCCTACTGCTTGAATTCCTGGTGTAATGATATAGGAGGTTAAACCAGTTATCCATAATACAACAAATACAATATAAAAGATTTGTTCATTATTAATAAAAAATTGCTTTGCATTAAATGGTAAAAATGGCATAATGACTTTTGAGCCATCTAGTGGTGGTAATGGGATTAAGTTAAATAATCCTAAACCAACATTAATCGATACAGTTGCACTAATTAAACTCATAATAATACCACCTGTTGTAGACATCATAAATGAGATACCTGCGAATTTATAAATTCCATAATATATAATGGCAAAAATAATGGCAAGTATAAAGTTCATAACAGGTCCTGCAATTGATACAAGTGCCTCTCCTTTTTCCATTGACATTTTCCTTGTGTAATTTCTTGGATTTACATGAACTGGTTTTCCCCAACCAAATCCTGCAAATAATAGTAATACAGTTCCTATTGGATCTAAATGGTCTAATGGATTTAGACTTAACCTTCCTTCTCTTCTTGCTGTGTCATCTCCCAATTTGTCTGCTACAAAGGCATGTGCAAATTCATGAAATGTAATGGCAATTAATACACCTGGCACACTAATTAATAGTGAAAATAACATTCCTGGATTGCTTACGTATTGTACAACCATAGATAACACCATGATTCCTAATATAATATAAATGATTCTTCTATCAAATGAAAAATTAAACATAAATACTCCTATCTTCCCCTTTTTGAAATTATTTAATCATTTTTTTCTTCTAGTTGTGTTATTATTGGTATATAACTTGATAGTTTCTCATCAAGCCTCTTTTGACATTTTTCAAAAACATCTACTAATTCATCTAAATCACCTGTTGTTTGTGCTTTATATAATGCATCTCTATATTCTTTATTATATTCATCATCTATAGCTATTAAATCAACACCATTTTCTATACATTGCCTTAATATAATAAATCTTCCTATTCTTCCGTTTCCATCTTGGAAAGGGTGTATGTGTTCAAACTCTTGATGGAAATTGGCTATATCGTAAATATTTGTTATCTTCTTTTCTAATAAAACTTTTATTAATTCTTCTACCTCGTAGGGTTGTGCTAATTCAATATTTACATTTCTTAGTTTATTAGGAATTTTTTTATATGTTCCTACAAATCCATAAGTCTCGTCACTTGTATTTTTCTTTAAAATTGAATGATATTCTCTTAGTAGTCTATCTGTTAATTTTTCATTTAAAGTATCTATCACAAAATCAAATAATTCCAAAGAATTAATTGTTTCTTGTACATCATTAATTGAATGTTCTCCTATAACCATTTTTTCCTCTAAAAGAATATTTAGTTGTTCAATATTAAATGTACTTCCTTCTAACTTATTGGAATGATACAAATACTCTATCTTTATATCATCATATCCTGAATTTTTTATTTTTGATAGTTTTTGCATTGCACTAATGGATATTTTCACACAGATTCCCCCTTTCCAAGTTAATTTTCTTGTTTTTCTTCTTTTGAATACATGTTTCTTTGGCTTATGAAATTGATAAATAAATTAATCTGAAGTATTAATATCATCAAATAATTTATATATGCTTCAATGATATCTTGTTTATCTGGTATTATTAATCCCCCATAATTAGATATAACTTCCGAAAAAAGATACAATATTATCATAAATAGAATAGCTAATGTAAATGATATATTTTTTGCTTTTAATTTGTATTTTATTTTAAAAACTATCATAATTATCACTATGATGAAACTTATCCAAAAGAAAATGTCTATAAATATTCCTCCTATATATTCATCTGTTGCTATAAAACTTCTTATATTAAAAATAAAAGTAATCAATATAGATACTATAGTTATAAATATCGTTAATATAAGTTCTTTGTTTTTTAACATATTATATATAATACCTATAATAGCTACAACCACTAGCATTCCAGTAAAAATCATTACATCACCTTTTATTTTATTGTATATTTTATCTTTTAAAGCTTTTTCTAAAAATTCAATTTTTTCATTATATCATATACCTTTTAAATATCACAAAAATTATTAAACTAATTTAATGGTTTCATTGTTGGGAAAAACAATACATCTCTTATAGAAGCAGAATCTGTTAATAACATAATTAATCTATCTAATC
>CALXJS010000068.1 GCA_944388685.1 uncultured Clostridia bacterium
ATATTGGTTGCATTTTCTGGTAAGTATCTTAATCCATCTGGGATATCATCTGCTACTTCTTCTGCATATCCTGCCATGTCTCCTTCGTTATATACCCTTATTGTATATTCTACTATATTTCCTGTTACCACTTCTACTGGGTCTTTGGTATGTTCATATGTAATTTCATCATCTTCTTTATCATAACTTATTTCTGGTACCCTTGTGGTAACATCTTCTTCATCTACTTTTGTAATGAATTTTCTTAATGCTAAATCAAATTCTTGTAACATGACATTATCATAATCTTCATCATCTTCATATTTCACCCAATTGTCTGTACTTGAATCTCTATCATCAACTGGGTCTCCATTACTATCTGCATCTTCTGTAATGGCTGCTTCATTTCTGATAACTCCAATAGTTGGATCTTCTGCAACTACTTTAAAAATAACTGATATTTCTTTGTAATCTGGATTTTTATCTGTTTCTGTATCAGAATAAGGACTATTTGGATCAAAAGCTTTTATCAAATTTGCTCCTGGTGTTGTGATTTCTTCGCCCTTTCCTTTACCTAGATAATCTGTTGATATTTTTGTAGAATCTCCTTCTACAAATGTCCATCCCATTGAAGTATTAAATTCTACAGCCTCCAATTCTTCTTCATCTGTTATTGGATTCATATTTGCATCTATATCTGCACCTAAGAATTCTAATCCTTCTGGAATTTCTTCTGTAATTTCTTCTGCATATCCGTCTATACTTCCTTCATTATATATTCTAAAAGTATATGTAATCAAATCTCCTGTACTCACTGAAATTGGTGTTTTATTCATCTCATATTCTGCTGTTGTTTGACTTCCATTTGCTAGATTCGTAATGTCAACACCTAATAATCTTTCTGGTACTGCTTCTCCATTTAGTTCTGTAATTCTCTTAATCAATTTTAAGTCAAATTCATTTTTTTCTACAATTAACTTTTCAAAGTCATCATCATCTTGCTCTCCTTGATAAAAATATTCTGAATCTGTCAAATCCTCTTTATTGGCTGTATTTCCCTTATAGTTTTCCATATTATCTTTGTTTACATCAGGTGATGTTGCAGGTTCAGAATCTCTATCTTCTCCTACTTCATTTGTTATAACATTTCCAAACTCATCAACTTCTTCTGCTATCCATGCTACATTTGTTAAAGTTTTTCCATTTTCACTTGTATTAACAACACATTCTATTTCAATTGTTTCAGAATCTAAAGTTCCTTCTTCATAAGCTGTTAAATTTTCTGTATTTGTTTCTTCTCTTGTTATTGTTATTCTATTGGTTTCTTCATCATATTCTACTGTAAATCCTGGTGTATTGATTCCGTGAATAACGTAATCCTGTTGGTAATTGATCTATAATTTTTGTTGCTCTACCATCTAAATTTCCTTCGTTATAAAGTGTAATATTGTATGTTACAATATCTCCTTCTTCTACCATGATTGGATCTTTTCTATGTTGATATGTAGCTGTTGTTCCATTTTCTAATGATGCTACATCTATTACTGGTACTCTACTATTGGTAACTAGCACTCCATTGACTTCTGTTATATATTTTCTTAATGCTAAATCAAATTCTTCTGAAATTCTCTCTACTTCCATTAATGGTTGTGCATTTCCTTCTGTTGCTGATGCATATAGTGTTAATGTATTTCTATGTCTTGTCGTACTATCTGCATATTGTCCTGCATTTTCTTTTGCTGTATCAATTAAATATTTATATAACAATTCTGCTTGCTCTTGTCTTGCTCTTCCTGCTCCTGAATTTGGATCTACATTTGTTGGATTATATCCTGAAAGATTCTCATATTCTGATCCATCTGTTGTATACCATAACCATGATGTATTTTCATATTTATCATATTTACCATTTTCTTCTCCATAATTTGTAAAATACCACATTGCTGCTTGTTGTATTGCTTCAATTTCATCATCTGTTATATTATATTCTTCACTTGGATATTGTTCTTGATAAATTCCTGCATCACTTAACAATTGATTTTTTTCTGCTTCTGTTGATTCTCCTGGTATATAGATTAGATTTGCTAATGCTAACAATTCGTTATAATGTCCACCATTCACCAATCCATTTAATACCATATTTTGTTGTGCAATTTCTTCTCTCTCTGTATACATATCAAATTTTAAATTGTATTCTTGTGTCCCTTTTATACCTTCTCCTGATACAAATCCAACTCCAGCTTTTACACAATATACATTTGTTTCTGTTGGATCAACTGTATTGGCTCCACTATATTGTACAATATTCCAAATTTTTGCTGCTTCTCCTGTAGTTCCATTTGCTCCTGGATCTCCTATAGAGTATCCCATCCCACTTTCTCTTAATTCTGTAATTCCAAAATACAATGATGGTGTCATTGTTGCTGCATTCACAACACTTGGTAATATTGCTAGACACATTACGATTATGAAACCTATTAATTTTCTAAGAACTTTTGGGTTATTCATAGATATCTCTCTCCTTATTTATAATACACTGTATTTATATTTTACATCTTTTTTCTATTTAGTCAATAACATTTTTTTCTTGTTTTCTACTATATAAATAGTACTCTTATAAGTCCTTAGGGATACAGGTTTTGTCGTCCCCCTTATTTTTTCATGTCACCATTACAATTATATTACATTTTTGTTATAATTTCAAGCATTTATGTTAATTTGCTTCGCTTTTCTTTATATCCGTAGCATTTATTAACACTTATCTATTCAACAAAAAAGTAACCATCTATACAGTTACTTTTTGCTTCTAGTCATATTTTTCTTAAAGGTTCATACCATTATTAAGAGGTAATGATATTATGAATTTTTTTCGTTTCTTTCAAAAAATAATGCTATTCTTTTTTATTTTTATTTGTAGTTGTAGTTATGTGTTTGCAGATGATATTTCTCCCATAGAAGATGATTTTGATATTTCTGAAATTTTAGGTGATATAGAAAGTATTGAAACAAATACGGATATATCTGAAATTCCAACCATTAATTCCAGGGCATATGCGGTTATTGATAGAAAATCTAATACAATATTACTAGGAAAAAATGAAAATCAAAAGAAAAAAATGGCTTCCACAACCAAAATTATGACTGCATTAGTCGTTATTGAAAATTGTAATTTATCTGATATAGTCGAAGTTTCAAAAAAAGCAGCCTCTACTGGCGGTTCTAGATTAGGATTAAAAACAGGTGATAAAATAACAGTTTATGATTTGTTATATGGTTTAATGATGCGTTCTGGAAATGATGCTGCAGTTAGCTTAGCAGAACATGTTGCGGGATCTATCAGCGGTTTTGCTGAATTAATGAATCAAAAAGCTTTGGAATTAGGACTATCTAGCACCCATTTTGTAACACCTCACGGATTAGATGAAGATGAACATTATACTACTGCTTATGAATTGGCTATTCTCGCTAACCATGCTATGAACAATGAAATTTTTGCTAAAATTGTTGGAACTAAAAATTATACTATCACCATTAATGGTTATCCTAAAGTTCTTACTAATACCAATGAATTATTAGGTGTTTTAAATGGTGTATATGGTATAAAAACTGGATTTACAAATGGTGCTAATCGTTGTTTAGTAACTTGTTGCAAAAGGGGCGATATGGATATTATATGTGTTGTATTAGGTGCCGATACAAAAAAATATAGAACCACTGATAGTATTAAATTAATTGAATACGCATTTAATCACTTTACATATGTTAATATCGAAAATATTGTGTCTGACTATTTTAAAAATTGGAAAGAAGAAGCAAGTCAAACTATTGCCATTACTAAAGGTATTACAAACTATTTAGATTTAGTCTATGAAGAATTACCATATCCGTCTATTCCTGTAAGAGAAGATTTAACAAACAGTTTTCAAGTATATATAAACTACGAATCTATTCTAAATTCTCCTATTGCGAAAGGCACTCCTATTGGTATGATAACTTTAGAACTAGATGGTCGCCTTGTATATTCTGGAAATATTCTTGTAAACAATACAGTTGAGAAAAAAAATGTATTTGACTATTTGTGCTATTTTTATCAAAACTTTTCTGACATATCAGATTCTCTTTTTCAAACATGATGAAATATCAAAGTATATATTGCTTATATTATAGAGTAAAAAAGTTTTATAGTATTTCCTAGAACAATAGCGAGTTTTTTTGAACATTTTATCTATTTATAACATTTTTAAAGCCAGCGTAATTGTTCGTGTGCCAAATTTTACGCAAGTCAAAATTTGTGTGCAATATTGCAATATATTTTTATATATTAAAAAGTCAACATGACTTTCTTAATATATAAAAAAATAGAGAAAATTTATTTTCTCTATTTTTTATTTTACATTTTCTTTTATGTATTCAACTACGTCTCCTACTGTTACAACTTTTTCAGCATCACTGTCTGGAATTTCTATATCAAATTCTTCTTCTAATGCCATTACTAATTCAACAATATCTAATGAATCAGCACCTAAATCATCTATAAAAGATGCTTCCATTGTAACTGCATTTTCAGCAACACCTAATTGTTCTACAATAATTCCTTTTACTTTTTCTAAAACTTCTTCTGAACTCATTTCTCGAGTTCACCTCCTCTCAAGTTTGCAAATCATTTATCCTTTTGATATTTTGCTCTTATATTCTCATTTATATTATATGTTTGTATATTTGTCAAGTAAATTTCATAAATATTTTTCTTTTTATACGGATAAGTCAAAAATAGTTACCAAATTGCTAATTTGCCAAATTTAGCAATTTGGTAATCTCTTATCAATTTTATTCCTTTGTTTTTTGAAATTCTTCTATCATCTTATCTACTGCTTTATTCTCTACAAACTTCTCTGCTTGAATAATTGTATATTCAAATAATAATGCATCACTACTACCATGTGCTTTTACAACTGGTTTTTTTACACCTAAAAATAAGGCTCCTCCGTAAGATTTGTAATCCATCGTTTTGCTAAATCTTTTTATTGCAGGAAGTGCTGGAACAGCTAAGATTTTTGTTAATAAATTTTTAGTTAGACTTTCTGTTAAAGTCCTTTTTACAAATTTTCCTAATCCTTCTGTCGTTTTCAAAAATACATTTCCTGTAAAACCATCTGTTACAATTGCATCTATTTTTCCAGAAAACGCATCTCTACCTTCTACATTTCCTACAAAATTAATATTTAGTTCTTCTGCTTTTTCTTTTAGTAGATTATAACTTTCTTTTGCTAAATCATTTCCTTTAGTTTCTTCTGTTCCTATATTTAACAATCCAATTGCTGGATTTTGAATTCCATATGTATTTCTTAAATAAATGCTAGACATTTGTGCAAATTGTAATAAATTAATTGGTTTACAGTTGGTATTTGAACCTGCATCTATTAATAATAATTGGCTTTTATATGCTGGCAATATTCCTGCTAATGCTGGTCTATCAATCCCTTTAATTCTTCCGACTAATAGTGTTGCACCTGTAAGCAATGCTCCAGAATTCCCAGCTGAAATAAATACATCACCTTCATCTTCTTTTAACATCTTAAATCCTACTACCATAGATGAATCTTTTTTATGCTTAATAGCAACTGTTGGCGTGTCACACATTTCTATTGTTTCAGTTGCATTTTTTATTTTTAATCTATCTGAAATCTCTTCTATTTCTTTTCCATAAAATTCTTTTATTTTGCTTCTGATTACTTCTTCTTTTCCTACTAAAACAACTTCTGCTTTTACTTTATTAATTGCATTTACTGCTCCTTTTATATTGGCATCTGGTGCGTTATCTCCACCCATGGCATCTAGTATTATTTTCATTATTAATATCATTCCTTTCTCAAGTAACAAATCTATAAGTCTTTTTTACATTTTATCTTATTTCATTTAAATTATGACATATCTATTTTATTATTATTTTTATAAAATTACAAGTATATCGACCAATATTTATAACTTTTATATTGTCCTTCTATAGTTTATAGTATATATATTTATAAACTTATACAAAGTTTTACCCAGCCGCATAAAAAAACATACGGCTGGGTCGGATTTACAACAGAGACCAAAGTTTTTCTGTGAACTTCCTCTTGAGTTGTATATAATCATCTGTCTGTCTCCTATCAAGAAGTTCAAATTTTTGCTGATATTCTTGTCTAATACTTTTTAACTCGTTCATTGTTTTTGCACATCTAAGAGCTCTATATTCTTCATTTTTCATCTCTTCCCACTCTTGATAATGCTTACTAGTCAGCCGTTCTAATTCCACTTCCGTTTCTTTTTGTAATCTCTGTACCTTTTCCATCTTAGTACCTCCTTTTTAGTTTATAACTATATTATACCATAAAATTCACATAATGTAAAAACTAAAAATTACTAGAAATAAAAAAGACTACCAAAATAGCCATCTTGGTAATCTTTTTAATCATATTCTTAAATTATGCTAATATATCAGCAACAACTCCTGAACCAACTGTTCTACCACCTTCACGAATAGCGAATCTTAATCCTTTTTCGATAGCGATAGGTGTAATTAATTCGATTGTCATTGATACGTTATCTCCTGGCATAACCATTTCTGTTCCAGCAGGTAATTCGATAACACCTGTAACGTCTGTTGTTCTGAAATAGAATTGTGGTCTATATCCATTGAAGAATGGTGTATGTCTTCCACCTTCTTCTTTTGTTAAAACGTATACTTCTGATGTGAATTTTGTATGTGGATTGATTGTTCCTGGTTTACAAAGAACTTGACCTCTTTCGATGTCTTTTCTATCAACACCTCTTAATAATGCTCCAATATTATCTCCAGCTTCTGCTTGATCTAATAATTTTCTGAACATTTCAACACCTGTAATAACTGTTTTTCTTCTTTCAGTTGTAAGACCGATGATTTCAACTTCATCTTGTAATTTAACTGTTCCTCTTTCAACTCTACCTGTAGCAACAGTTCCTCTACCAGTAATTGTGAATACGTCTTCAACTGGCATTAAGAATGGTTGATCTACTGGTCTTTCTGGTGTTGGAATATAAGTATCAACTGCTTCCATTAATTCTTTCATAGGTGCATATACAGGATCATTAGGATCTGTAGATGTACTTTCTAATACTTGTAATGAAGAACCTTTAATCATTGGAATTTCATCTCCTGGGAAACCATATTCTGTTAATAGGTCTCTAACTTCCATTTCAACTAATTCTAATAATTCTG
>CALXJS010000069.1 GCA_944388685.1 uncultured Clostridia bacterium
ATTACCGTGGCAAGTTAAAACGCACTCAGGTGTTTTGAATATTACCTATAAAAAAGCCCAAAATATGCATGATAATTTTGGGATAAGTGCTTAAATTTTAAAAACTTACCGCCTGGTCTTTGCCATGACATACTCCGCTGAAGTTCCCTCCATCCTTGTATTCTGTAAGGATGTAGCCACATTCAGTTTCATCGCTTATTTCATGCTCATCTATTATACAATGATTATTCAAAGATGTCAACATTTTTTCAATATTTTCTTCTTTATTTTCATATAATAGTTACTGTTCAATCTGCAATTCCTCAAAAGCTTAATACAAGTTGTTTTTTTGCACATTATATGCTATAATTATAGTATATGGGTAATTTTAACTTTTTTCTTTCAAACAAGTATAAAAATTTTATAGAAAGGTAAGTATAATGTAGCCATTGCTATATTATATAAGGGAATGTATTATGAATAAAATAAAAGGGATGAAAATATTATTAATTATTTGTATAATGATATCTATACTAATGCTATCTGGTTCTAAAGCATATGCTGCATTTACCTTTAGGGATATGTCTATCTTTGAATCACTAACATCGGATAAAACAAATATGAGTATGACCAGACGTCTAATAGAAGTACTAAAAAAATTAAAAGAATTCCAATCAGATTCAAACAACTCAAGTGAAGAAAGCGAAGTTTTGAAGACTCCAGAAGATACAGATGGAGATGGTTTGTTAGATAATGTAGCACAGTATGTGAATGGACAAATGGTGGCTCCAATTGATCCAGATCCGCTTGTAGCAAATGCTCCAGCAGGAATATGGCAAAAACAGGTTCAAATAGAAAAAGAAGGAAATATTCCATATTATTTAACAGATTTTTATGTGTATGATGGAAATACCTTGAAACAAAATGGAATAGATTGGAGAAAATTGAGACAAAATGAAAATTCTTTAAATTCAAAATATTTATTAGAAATTGTATCAAATATATTGAATTTTAGATTAGATAATGGTGGAGAAGTACTTCACTCACAAACTAGTGAAGAAATTTATGAATATATAATGGAAGAAGCAAAAGAAAACCTTTCAACTATTGAATATCTACAATTTAAGATTGCGGCTAAATATTTAGGATTAGAAAACCATACTGAAACATGGCAAAAAAAATATGGATATAATGATTTATATGATAAAGTTTTTAGAATTGCTACCAATAACAATATGAGAAGTGCAAAATTTTATTTTCAAGATAACAATAATGATGAATATGTGTTATGGATTTGGAGAGGAGATTATCTAACACTTGGTAGTGGTGCTGAAATGGGTTTATATAAAAAGAATATTTATATTGATAATAATACTGAACACTGGGATGCAGTAGACTTTGAAGTTCCAATGACATTAAATCTGTATAATTATAATAGTGCAAATGATATTGAGCAGATATTTAGTTGGAAACCAGAAAATACACAATGGTGGATAACGGGATTTAATCCTAATTATTCCGATATAGATGTTGAAAAACAAGTTTTAACTGGAACAATCGATTTTTCAGAACATACGGATATGTACGAATCTTTAAAAGAAAATATAGGTGAAAATAAAGGAAATGAAAAATATATCATTTTTGATGACGTTAATTATAAACTATGGATATCTTTTTATACTTAATCTAAAAACAGATAGAATAGTAAGTAACTCACTATTCTATCTGTTTATTTTTCATTATAAATCCTCAATTCCATCCGTTAAATTGTGAATTTTAACTATCTTATATTTCCATAATAATAGGTATAATCATTGGGTTTCTTTTTGTTTTCATAAAAATATAATCTCTTAAGTTTTCTCGTGTAGCAGATTTAATCGTTCCCCAATCTCTAATACCTCTTTCTTCACATTTTTTTATTTCATGTCTTACAACTGATTTTACATCATCCATTAAATTTTCAGATTCTCTTACATAGACAAATCCTCTTGAAATGACATCTGGTCCTGCGACTACTTCTCCTGTTGCTGAATCCATTGTTAACACAATAACAATCAAACCATCTTGTGATAAATGTTGCCTATCTCTTAAAACAATATTTCCTACATCTCCTACTCCAAGTCCATCTACCAATACTCTTCCACAAGGGACTGTTGATGTAAATTCTGCTTTATCCTCATTAATTTCTAATACACGTCCATTTGCCATCATAATAATATGATCTTTGTCAATTCCCATACTTTGTGCTGTTTCACTATGAGCAATTAATTGTCTATATTCTCCGTGGACAGGAATAAAATATTTTGGTTTTGCTAAAGCGATAATTAATTTCTGCTCTTCTTGGCAAGCATGTCCTGAAACATGTACTGCCTCCAAAGAACTATATACGACTTCTGCTCCTATTTGCATTAAATCATCAATAACCTTTGATACAAATTTTTCATTTCCTGGTATTGGTGTTGCAGATATAATGACCAAATCATTTGGTGTAATTTTTACTTTTCTGTGGTCTCCTGCCGCCATTCTGGTTAGTGCTGACATTGGTTCTCCTTGACTTCCGGTTGTAATAATTACTAAGTTTTCATCAGCATAACTTCCTATCATATCAATATCGATAAATATATTTTCTGGACATTCAATATATCCTAATTCTCTTGCTGTTTCAATCATATTAATCATGCTTCTACCACATACTGCAATTTTTCGATTATATTTTACAGCTGCATTGACAATTTGTTGCACTCTATGCACATTTGAAGCAAAAGTTGCTACAACAATTCTTTTTGTACAATGTAAGAATAACTTATCAAACACTTCTCCTACTGATCTTTCTGACATTGTAAATCCTTTTCTTTCTGCATTGGTACTATCTGACATTAAAGCCAAAATTCCTTGATTTCCTAATTCTGCTATTCTTCCAAAATCCATGATTTTTCCGTCAATTGGTGTATAATCTACTTTAAAATCTCCTGTGTGTAAAACTGTTCCTGCTGGTGTTGTAATAGCAAGCATAACAGAATCTGGAATACTGTGTGAACTTCTTATAAATTCCACCTTGAAGTTATTGCCTAAAGAAATGGTTTGTCCTTGTATCACTTCGTGTAGTTCTGTACTTCTTAATAATTTATGTTCTTCTAGTTTATTTCTAATTAATCCAGCTGTTAATCTTGTAGCATAAATCGGAACATTAATTTTCTTTAATAAATATGGCACTGCACCGATATGGTCTTCATGTCCATGTGTTATGATTAACCCTTTAATTCTATCCACATTTTTCTCTAGATATGATATATCTGGTATTACTAAGTCAATTCCTAACATATCATCTTCTGGAAATGATAATCCACAATCTACTACAATCATTTCATTTTCATATTCAAAAACTGTTATATTTTTTCCGATTTCATGTAAACCTCCTAGAGGTATGATTTTTAGGTTTGATTTTTTGAAAATTGTATCTGTTTCTTTCTTCGTTCTTCTTTTTGCTCTAATTGGTTTTACTTCTTTATTTTCTTCTCGTTTCATTAGAGATGTCGTATTTTCTCCTTTGACTTTCATCTCATTTGTTTTGTCATTAAATTCTTTTTTTCTTCGATTATATGGTCTTTTTGTTCTTCCCCCTTCCTTTTTTACCGTTTCTCTTTTTTCCATCTTCTCATAATTTTTTAAATTTTCTTCTGTCATAAATACTCCTTTCTTTTCTCTTTTTTTAATAATTTTCTCAATTTTACTAAACTTATACATTTTGTTTTCAATAGTTTCTATTATTATGAATTTTTTCAAACAAATTTATTAAAATTACATTTTCTTATTCTCTTATTTTTACGCAAGTAAAATTTGTGCACATTCTTAAAATAAAGCAACATTCTTGTATAGTAAACTGTTAATTTTTACTACACAAAACAATGGATATATATTTCTCTCTTAATATATATCTTATCTCTTATTAAATTTGTTTTTAAATCTCTTTTTCTAAATTATAGAAAATTGCATTTCCTATAATTTTCCTTTTATCTCATTTCAATTTCTATAACAAAACTTTTATTTAATAAAATCTCATCCTTTAGCCCTTTGGCTAACCACTTGCTCTATTTTACTATAAAACTTTGAAAAAGTCAAATTACAAAACTTTCATGTTAATTTGTATTCAAAAGAATGAAAATGTTTCAAGCATTTTTTAAGCCTGATACGTTATATATTGTTAATACATCACTATATATATGAATATTCCAATAGACTGTATAACAAACACATTTAACATATTTGACATCACTAAGTTATTTGTAGCTTCAATCACACCTAAAAATGTTTTTTCTTTTTTCTTTTTGTAATGTTTCTGTGCTTCAAAAAAAGTAATAAGTTCTGGAATACTCGTTATTGCTCCTAGCAAAATTCCTAGAACAGACTCTGCAATCTTAAAAATGCTAGCCAAATTTTCTAACACATTTCCTAGAGCATCCCCGACAAAGTAAAGCAAAATTCCTGCCAATATAATATATAGTACATAAATATATGTCTTTTTATCCTTATCCTTTTTATTGTTTTTTTCTTTGATTAAGGATTTTTTCTTTATTCCCTTTTCTTTATGTTCTTCTTTTTCCATTTTATTGTTTTTTTGTTCATCATAATCTAGATACTTATCATATACTTTTTTTGATATCCATAAAAATACACTATACAAAGTCATAAATAGGATTACTACCCAGATATTGAGCAAATTTTCAACTGTTAACAATAACATAGGCACAACAATCGTTATGACAACAAGTCCTATTTGTAACACAATCGCTTTATGTTTTACCTCTTTATAATTCTTATTTATCACAATAGAAATACTGTATTGCATCAAATTAATCACATTTGAACTAATGATATTGTATAAACTTGTTCCTACCAATCCACGAAAACTCGAAATGGTTACTGTAAGAAATTCTGGAATAGATGTAGCTATTCCTGCAATATTTCCTATCGTTCTTGATTTTAAATTTAAATTTTCCGCCAATTTTCGTAAAGTTCTTACCAAAATGTATTTTGAAATTCCTACTATTAATAAGGAGTACACAAAAAATTTTAAAATATTTATCAACATTTTTCTTTTCTCCGTTTTACCAATTGATTTCTATTGGTTATTTTACCCATTTTTATTGCCAATTATCAAAAAATATTATATAATGACCTCGTAATTGTAAAGGAGCGTGTAGTTTATGGAAAAAGTAAGAATTGGACAAGTTTATCGTCACTTTAGAGTTAATTACTATTATGTAGAAAATGTTGCCTATGACTCGGAAACAAATGAAAGAATGGGTATTTATAAAAATTTATAATTTTTAATTAAAAATGTCCAATAGGAAACGTCCCCAATTGGACATTTCAAGATAGACAAAAAGGAGGATTTTTATGATAGATATTAAATTTTTAAGAGAACATCCAGATATTGTTAAAGATAATATTAAAAAGAAATTTCAAGACCATAAATTGATAATGGTTGATGAAGTTATTGAATTAGATAAGAAAAATAGAGAAGCACAATTAACCGGAGATACTTTAAGGTCTAAAAGAAAAACATTAAGTTCTCAAATTGGAGAATTGATGAAAACTGGTAAAAAGGAAGACGCTGAAAAAATCAAAGCACAAGTACAAGATATAAATAGTCAATTGGAAGAAAACGAAAAATTAGAAGCCCAATATGCAGAAGAAATAAAGGCAAGAATGATGAAAATTCCAAACATCATGCATGAATCTGTTCCTATTGGTAAAGATGATTCTGAAAATGTGGAAATTCAAAAATATGGAGAACCTATTGTTCCTGATTATGAAATTCCTTTCCATGGAGAAATTTTAGAAAGCTTAGATGGATTAGATTTAGATAGTGCTAGACGTGTTTCTGGTAATGGCTTTTACTATTTACTAGGTAATGTTGCAAGACTACATTCTGCTGTTTTAACTTATGCTAGAGATTTTATGATTAATAAAGGCTTTACCTATTGTATTCCACCATATATGATTAGAAGTGATGTCGTTACTGGTGTTATGAGTTTTGAAGAAATGGATGCCATGATGTATAAAATTGAAGGAGAAGATTTATATTTAATTGGTACTTCTGAGCATTCTATGATTGGTAAATTTAAAGACCAAATCTTAAAAAAAGAAGATATGCCCTATACGATGACTTCATACTCTCCTTGCTTTAGAAAAGAAAAAGGTGCACATGGTATTGAAGAACGTGGTGTATATAGAATCCACCAATTTGAAAAGCAAGAAATGATTGTGGTTTGTGAACCAGAAGATAGTTGGAATTGGTATGATAAAATGTGGTCATATACAGTTGAATTTTTTAGAAGTATGAATATTCCTGTAAGAACTTTAGAATGTTGTAGTGGAGATTTAGCAGATTTAAAAGCCAAATCTTGTGATGTAGAAGCATGGTCTCCTAGACAACAAAAATATTTTGAAGTTGGTAGTTGTTCAAATTTAACCGATGCACAAGCTAGACGTTTAGGTATTCGTATTAAAGGAGAAAAAGGAAATTATTTTGCACATACTTTGAACAATACCGTTGTTGCTCCCCCACGTATGTTGATTTCTATTGTGGAAAACAATTATCAACCAGATGGCAGTGTAATTATTCCAGAAGTATTAAGACCATATATGGGTGGACTTGAAAAAATAGAACCAAAAGTACATTAGTACAATCAAAGATTTCAATGTATATATGTAAATATCTATTGAACTAAATAAAGTTAAAGGAGAAAATATTATGAATAGAAATATAACTATAATTGTTGGCACTAAATGGGGAGATGAAGGAAAAGGAAAAATAGCTGCAATAGAAGCACAAGATGCAAAACTCGTTATTAGAGCAACTGGTGGAAGTAATGCTGGACATACTGTCATTTATAAAGGACAAAAATTACCATTACACTTAATTCCTGGTGGAATTGCTTATCCTCAAACAACTTGTATTATTGGACCTGGAGTTGTACTTGATTTAGAAGTGTTATTTGAAGAAATTGCATTTTTAAAGAAATGTGGTATTCCAGATTTTGAAACTAGATTAAAAATTAGTGGACGTACACATGTTACACTTCCTTATCATAAAGATTTAGACGGATTATTTGAATCTTTAAAAAATAAACCAGTTGGAACAACAAAAAGAGGAATTGGTCCAACTTATGCAGATAAAAGTAATCGTATTGGTATTAGAATGTATGATTTACTTCTTCCAGAAGATGAA
>CALXJS010000070.1 GCA_944388685.1 uncultured Clostridia bacterium
CAGTAGTCTGTTTTTTAAATTTTAATCGCTACTGTTATTAATCATGCTCTTTTTTAACTTTTTATTTTTCACACTATTTCCTTAGAATATCTCTAAGTTTTCACCTCTTTTATAAAAATATAACCTTACACTTGTTATTATAACATAAAAAGCCTTGCTAATCAAGGCTTTTATTATTTTTCTTCACATCTATCCAATAATTTTTGCTCCTAATTTTTTACCAGCAAGAATGTGAAAATGCAAATGCATTACTTCTTGACCACTATCTTCCCCACAATTTATAATCAATCTGTATCCTTTTTCTTTAAATCCTTTCTCTTCTGCAATTTGGTTAATAACTCTATGCATTTTTGCCATTAATTCGCTATCTTCATCTGTTAAATCATTATGAGTTGCTATATGTTTTTTGGGTATCACTAATATATGGATTGGTGTTGCTGGATTTATATCATAAAATGCAAGTATATCTTCATCTTCATACACTTTATTTGATGGAATTTCTCCTCTTACAATTTTACAAAATAAACAATTTTCCATTTCTTATTACTTCCCTTCTTCAAAAAATATTAGTATGCAATCGTTAGAGCAAAGCGACGTAAAAGTTTCATATTGTTTCCTATAAAAGCCAAAATCTATCTTGATAATGCTATTCATCTTTTATTAAAACTGCTTTAATTCTTCTAATTCCAGAAGAACTTGACTCTTCTTTTTTGATTTTAAATCTTCCCATATCTCCTGTGTGTGTTACATGAGGTCCACCACAAATTTCTTTGCTAAAATCTCCTATTGTATATACTTTTACTTTGTCTCCATATTTATCTGTAAACAATCCAATTGCTCCTGATTTTTTTGCATCTTCATAACTCATTTCCTCACAAGTAACTGGTAAATCTCTTTGAATTTGTTGATTTACCAAGTCTTCTACTTTTTGAATTTCCTCTTTTGTCATTTTTTGTGGATGTGTAAAGTCAAAACGTAATCTTTCCTCTGTGATGTTAGAACCACTTTGTTTTACATGTTCTCCTAAAACCGTTCTTAATGCTTGATGTAATAAATGGGTTGCTGTATGATATGCAATTGTCTTTTCATTTTGGTCTGCTAGTCCACCTTTAAATTTTTGTGTACTTCCCATTCTAGATTTTTCTTGATGGGCTTTAAATAGTTCTTCAAATCCTTTTAAATCCACTGTCATATTATTTTCATCAGCTAATTCTTTTGTAACCTCTGGTGGAAATCCATAAGTATCATATAGTCTAAACACAATATCAGCATCAATTTGCGTTTTTCCTTCTTGTTTTGCCTTTTGCATTTCTTTATCAAATTCTCTTTCTCCATGTGTTAAGGTTTTTACAAATTTATCTTTTTCTTCATTAATTACATTTTTTATTGTTTCTCTATTTTGTTCTAATTCTGGATACATTTCTTTTAAATTATCCACATTAATATCAATTAAATTTGATAATTCTGACAAATCAATTTGTAATTTGTTCATATGTCTTATCATTCTACGAATTAATCTTCTTAAAACATATCCTCTATCAATATTACTTGGTCTTCCACCATCTGCAATAATCATCATGCTTGAACGTAAATGTTCTGCAATAATTCTTCTACTCTCTATTTTATCTACTTTTTGAAGTTCTTGGATTTTCTCCATAACTGGTAAGAATAATTCTGTATCAAATGGTGTTTCTTTTCCTTGTAACAACATTGTCATTCTCTCTAAGCCTAAACCAGTATCAACATTTCTTTGTTTCAACTTAGAATATCCATTTTTATCTTTATAATATTCCATAAACACATTATTCCAAACTTCAACATATTTACCACAATCACAACTAGGCTGGCAATCTGGTCCACAAGCTGGCTTTCCAGTGTCATAAAACATTTCTGTATCTGGTCCACATGGTCCTTCTTCTCCTGCTATCCACCAGTTGTCATCTTTTCCATAAAAATAAATATGTCCATCTAAAATACCAACATCTTTCCATACTTTTGCAGAAACCTCATCTTTTGGACAATCTTCATCTCCTGCAAAACAAGTAACAGATAATTTTTCTACTGGTATTTGTAATTCCTTTGTTAAGAAATCAAAACTCATTTTGATAGACTCTTCTTTGAAATAATCTCCTAATGACCAGTTTCCAAGCATTTCAAAATATGTTAAATGTCTATTATCTCCTACTTCATCAATATCATTTGTTCTCACACATTTTTGATAATCTGTAAGTCTTGTCCCTTCTGGATGTTTTTCTCCTAACAAATAAGGTACCAATGGTTGCATACCAGCTGTTGTAAATAGTACAGATGGGTCATTTTCTGGTATCAATGAAGCTGATGGTATTACGCTATGACCATGTTTTTTAAAAAATTCTAAATATTTATTTCTAATCTCGATTGCTTTCATTCAAACTCTTCCCTTCTTTTTATTCATACGATATTAGCATTATACTGTAAATATGGAAAAAAATCAAGAGGGGACAGTTAGGGACAGGTAGGGTTTTGTACCACTTTTGTCGAAAAATGGTGAATAAATTATATTCTTCATTTTTCGACAAAAGTGGTACAAAACCCTACCTGTCCCTAACTGTCCCATTATAATTCTACTAAAATCAAATCTTCCCCTATACATTTAACATTTTTCCAAGGAATAGAAATTTCATTATTGGTTTTAAAAATATTCATTAATTTATTTCCAGAACCTGGGACAATAATATGTGTAATATTTCCCGTTTCTAAATCTGCACATACATCCTGCACATATCCTAATCTTCTTCCATCATTAATATTGATAACTTCCTTATGTTTAAAGTCTAAACCTTTTTCTTGCATTAATAACTACTTCCTTTCTCTATTCAATGTTTTTATTTTCATATTTTTTCTTTTATTACTAAACATATTCAAATTTCATTCATTTATTCTAGGAAGTTATCTATCTTTTTTGTCTTATTTATTGTAGTCAATATATATTTATTCTATATGGATTAAACCTGGACCAATTAATTTTTGTTTTTATCTTATCATAATTTGTCAAAAAATGTCTATTATTGTAAAAATAGCGACAAAAAGCAACCTGGCCCAAATTGTCTCATTTATATAATCTTTTGATATGTTGTATGGCGGTTTTTTCCAGTCTTGATACTTGTGCTTGTGATATGCCGATTTCTTCTGCTACTTCCATTTGTGTTCTCCCATCAAAAAATCGTTTATTAATTATCATTCTTTCTTTTTCATTTAATTTTTCCATGGCTCCTTTTATAGTTATTTTTTCTGCCCATAATTCATCTGTGTTTTTACTGTCTTTTACTTGGTCCATAATATAAATACTTTCTGAGCCATCATTATATACTGGTTCTTGTAATGAAACCGGGTCTTGTATAGCATCTAAACTAAAAGCAATATCTTCTTTTGTCACTTCTAGTTCTTTTGCTACTTCTTCTACAGTTGGCTCTTTTCCGTGTTCTTTCGTATATCGTTCTTTATATTGTATAATTTTGTAAGCCAAATCTCTTATAGACCTACTAACTCTTATACTATTATTATCTCTTAAGTATCGTTTTACCTCTCCAATAATCATTGGTACTGCATAAGTACTAAATTGTACATTTTGACTTAAATCAAAGTTATCAATTGCTTTGATTAGTCCTACACAACCTACTTGAAATAAGTCATCAGCGTTTTCTCCTCTTCCGTAAAATCGTTGTATAACACTTAATACTAATCGTAAATTTCCATTGATAAATGTTTTTCTTGCTTCTTCATCTCCTGCTTTTATTTTTACAAAAAGTTCTTCTTTTTCTTCTTTACTTAATAATGGTAAATTTGATGTATTGACTCCACAGATTTCAACTTTATTTAGCAAAAAGAAAACCTCCTTTTAAGAAATACTTAATATAAGTATTTCCTAAAAAGAGATTTCTATTCGTTAACAGACAAAAGTAACATTTTTTAATAAATAGAAAAAATTTAATTTTCTATTCAACTAAAAAAACAAATTACAAATACTTTTAATTTTCAAAGAAAAAAAGTGGTGACATTTTCTTTTTTCACCACTTTTTTTCCACTATTATTGCATTGCAATTTCTAAGAGCTTTATAGCTCTCATGATGTTGCCATCCTTCTCTTGATACTTCTTGAGAATTTTTTTCAGTCTTAATTTCTCTTCCGCTGTCATATTCTTTCCAATTTTTTTATCCGGATCTTTTTTTGTATTCAGAAGGAGATTCGAATTTGTTTCCGTTTCCATTTTTTTTACCAATATTTCTTTTAATTCTTCCAATGTTGCAAGTGCTATGTTTTTATAATCCTTTTCTTTTATCATTTTCTGAATACTTTTAGGAAATTCTTCTGCAATTTCTGGATTTTCATGACTATCCATATAGTCGAAAACTTGACCAAATCCAATATCTATCCCAAAACAAACATGCGCTTGATATAATTCTGAAACTTTAAAATTTCTTTGTTCGTTTTCTCTCATAGATAGTGAAGCTGAAGATATCCCCATTTGAGATGCAACTTCCATCTGCGTTAAATTCAGCCGTTCTCGCATAACCCTAAAGTTCTCTCCATAGTTATTTTTCATTTTTTAGTTCCTCCTTACATAAAGTTCTAACTATAATACCTAGTTGTATATCTATATATTTATACCATGTTTTATGTAAATTTTCAACCTTTTATGATCTTAATAAGAAAATTATGTAATAAATTCATTTTTTTCAGGGATTTCATTAACCAATCTTACTAACAATGTCTTTTTTCATTTTATTAATAATTTTCTTTTCTAACCTAGATATGTAACTTTGCGAAATGCCGAAGTTCATCTGCCACTTCTTTTTGTGTCTTTTCTTTTCCTGTTTTAAAACCAAATCGCATTTCCATAATATGTTTTTCTCTGTCATTTAATTTTAAAACAGCAGCACGAAGCAAGGTTTTATCCACTTCATCCTCTAAATTCCTTGAAGTAATATCTGGTTCTGTCCCTAATATGTCTGAAAGTAATAATTCATTTCCATCTCCATCTTTATTTAATGGCTCATCTATTGAAATTTCTCCTTTTATTTTATTACTTTTCCTTAAGTGCATTAATATTTCATTTTCAATACATCTTGAGGCATATGTTGCTAGTTTTATTTTCTTTTCATTATTAAAAGTATTAACCCCTTTCATAAGTCCTATGGTTCCTATTGATATTAAATCTTCTATTCCAATTCCTGTGTTTTCAAATTTTTTGGCTATATATACCACTAATCTTAAGTTTCTTTCTACTAAAACTTGCCTAGCTTCTAAGTTGTTTTCTTCTGATAGTTTTTTTATATATATTTCCTCTTCTTCTGGTGGTAATGGTGGTGGGAGAGTTTGGCTACCAGCTATGTAAAATATCGGCAAATATTCTATTTCATCATTGTCATTTAAGTATTTTGCACATATGGTATGTATACTATTTTTTACAAAATCAATAATTTTCAAAATCTATCAACTCCTTTTTTCCAAATGTCTCAATGTTCACATTAATTCAATCCCCAATAAAGCCCTATATTCTCCCCTTTTTGTCAATGATTTGTTATAGATTCCAATAATAACATTTTGATTTTCTTTTTCTTCTTCTTCAAATTTTATTATGACCTTTTCTGCTTTTATTCCTAATAACATTCCATTTTGTTTTCCCAAAGAAGAAAATGGAATTACTTTTAATTTGGGCATATATTCTTCTTTTATATTATCTGGTATCTCACTAAAATCACCTCCTAAAATACTTTCTAAATGATTTAAAATTTCTTTTGGTATGCAGTCATACAAAAGTGTGTGTTCAACAACAATAACAGGCGTATTGGTAATTGGTTCCCTTAAAAAGTTTCCTGTATCCAGCATAGCTTTTGTTTCAATTTCTTTATCGTTTAATTTTATTTTAACATCACAATACATATCTTTTGCTGAAATCTTATTTTTCACCACTTTAAATCCAATTGTAATAATAACAAATGCAATAATCGCTGAAATAAAGATTACTTTTAAAGAATTGGCATTTAATACTAGTCCATTATTTTGTAAGATTTCCTGTGGTTTTACAATGTAGATTAAAGCAAATGCTGCACCACCAAAAACAAAAGAGGTCAGATAAAAAATCAAAGTGAATTTTAATAATTTCTTTATACTTTTAGGGCTAAATGCTATATATATGATGACAAGAGACAAGAGTAATTTTAAGAAAAAGTTAGAATATATCTTTAAACCTGAAATATATGCAATAATGGTATAAATTGCTCCTAGTAAACTCGCTAAAATTAGTCGTATATGTTTTATTGGTATTTTTAAAATTACGCCTGTTGCAAACAGGATAATATAATTCATTAATAAGTTTTCTATCAACACAACATCTATGTAGATTGTCATCTATCAATCACCTGCTTACCTATTTTACTACCTAAGTTTTGAAAAAGCTGTCCTTTCTTATTGTAAAAAAAAAGAAATAATCGGTAAAATTCGATTATTTCCTTTTTTTATAAAGTATTTTTTATATAATTCTATTTTTTTATACATAAAAAGTATTTTTTTAAGGTACTATAAATAATATTTTATTTATAGTACCTTTTCATTAAAAATTTTATGTTCTACATATTTTTATTTTTGTTTTTTCTTAAGAAAGATGGGATATCTAAATCATTTTGTGAATTACTTACTTCTGAACTTGCTGGAATAGAATTAATTTTCTTTTCCCAAGTTTTTGATACAATATTATCTACCCCAATACTTGATATTGGTTCTGTTTTTTCAAAACCTGTTGCGATAACAGTAATTTGAATTTCATCTTCCATTGTAGGATCTGTTACAGTACCAAAAATAATGTTAGCTTCTGGATCTACACTGCGTTGAACTAATTCAGCTGCTGTGTTTACTTCATGTAATCCTAAATCTTCTCCACCTGTAATGTTAATAATAACCCCTTTTGCTCCTTCTATTGAAGTTTCTAGTAGTGGACTTTGAATAGCTTCTTTTGCAGCGTCTTCTGCTCTATTTTCTCCTGCTGCTCTACCAACACCCATATGTGCCATACCTTGATTTAACATGATTGTTTTTACATCTGCAAAGTCTAAGTTTACAAGTCCAGGGATTGCAATTAAGTCTGATATACCTTGAACACCTTGTCTTAATACATCATCTGCCATTTTAAATGCTTCTATAATTGATGTTTTTCTATCAATTATTTGTAATAA
>CALXJS010000071.1 GCA_944388685.1 uncultured Clostridia bacterium
CTTCTATATTTGCCAAGAAGTTTTCCTCCTTTTTTCAAAATTTAAGAGTGGGATTTGTTCCCACTCTCTCGCTCTTGCTGTTTTCCTTATATATTATACCCACTTTTTACCAAAAATGCAAGAGTTTTTAAAATTTTATTCTAATTTTTGAAATATTATTTTACATTATTCTTCAACTTTTGCAACAATATCATCTTTATATGCTGTACCGTTTTCTGCTTATACGTAATTAACTCTAGGAAAATTTTTAGCTTAATCATTTATATATAATGGTAAATTTCCTTTTTGATATTCTTCCATAATTCTCATATTAATTTCATTTTGCACATTTCTTGCTTTTTTGGGATGAACCAAATATCTTAAATACATTTCTATATGTGATCTTTCTATTTTTATATATATAATTGGGTCTAGGTTATTATAATAAATTCTATATTCTAAAATTGCCTCATCCACAGCATCTTCCATCTTTTTTGGAATTTCTTTCAAAGTTTCATTATCAAATAAAATTTCATATAATAATTCTTGTGTTTTCTTAATATCAGCTTCTAATGTAATATCTACTTTTATTTCATCCCATATATACTTAAATACTTTTGTATAATTTTTTAGTGTCTTAGTAAATATATATGAATTTGGTATATGTATAATTCTTCCTGTACTTTGTTCACCATATACTCTTTTTCCTATTTCTAAAATTTCAAATCCTAAAGTATGTTTACTAATGACATCTCCCATAACATCATCAATTTCAATTCTATCTTCTATTTCAAAGGGTCTATTAATATTAATGTAAATCCCTGCAAAAAAATTAAATATGATTTCTCTTATCGCAATGGTTAAACCTGCTGATATAAAACTAATAATCGTAATTAGTCCTGATAGTTTTTCTCCCCAAAGAAGAAAAACCAATATAAAAGAAATCGCTGTTAGTATAATTCGTATTTTTCGATTTCTAAAAAATTTCTTTTTATCATTTACAGGTAGATTCGCATATATTTTTTTAATAATTGCTTTGATAATTCCAAAAAATAAAAATATGAATATTGTTAGTATTGTTAATTTTATGTATTCACTATCTATTCCTGTAATTCTTCCTATATAATTTGAAAATTCTTGTATATATATCATATTTCTCCTTCCTAAAAATTTTATTTCATTTTTTTGTTTATTATTATATATTTTACATTTGTCATAGTATTACTGTTTTATAAGACTTTAAAAGAGGCGTAAATTCCTACACCCCTTTTATATTTTATTTTTTCAACGAAGTTGGAAAAGAATTAAATTTTGGCAAGAAAAATTTTATTTAAAAGGCAAGGGCGCATACTTTTTGTATGTGACCACGTTTTAAATGAATTTTGACGCAGTCCAAAATTGTAATTATTTTTCAACTCTTTCTTCTGATTTGTTTTCTGCCAAGTCTTTCATAGTTAAATTAATTCTACCTTGCTCATCGATATCTGTAACTCTTACAGTTACCTTGTCTCCAACATGTAAAACATCTTCTACGTGCTTAATTCTTTCTTTAGAGATTTGAGAAATATGTAACAATCCTTCTTTTCCTCCGCATCCTAAATCTACAAATGCTCCAAAGTTCATAATTCTAACCACTTCTCCATAATAGATTCCATCTACTTCTACTTCTCTTACAATGTCTTCAATCATTTCTAACGCTTGTTCTGCTTTTTTGCTATCATTTGAGTAAATAAATACTTGTCCATCTTCTTCTATATCGATTTTGACACCTGTTTCTTCGATAATTTTATTAATTGTTTTTCCACCAGTTCCAATAACATCTTTAATTTTATCAACTTTAATTTGTGTGCTAACAATTCTTGGTGCATATGGAGAAATATCTGCCCTTGGTTTATCTAATACAGGAAGCATAACATCTTCTAATATATGTTTCCTAGCAATTCTTGTTTTTTCAAAAGCTTCTTTAATAATATCATAAGATAATCCATCAACCTTAATATCTACTTGAATAGCTGTAATACCTTTTTCTGTTCCTCCAACTTTAAAATCCATGTCTCCAAAGAAGTCTTCAATTCCTTGAATGTCGACTAACATCACATAATCTTTTTCATTATCTGGATTTGTAACCAACCCTGTTGAAATACCTGCAACTGGTCTTTTAATTGGTACACCTGCATCCATTAATGCTAACGTACTACCACAAATACTTGCTTGTGATGTTGAACCATTTGAAGACAATACTTCTGATACCACTCTGATAGCATATGGAAATTCTTCTTTTGATGGGATAACTGGTACCAATGCTTTTTCTGCTAATGCACCATGTCCAATTTCTCTTCTTCCTGGTCCTCTTGAAGTTCTTGCTTCTCCTACACTATATCCTGGGAAGTTATAGTGATGCATATATCTTTTTGATTCTTCTGTATCAATTCCATCTAATACTTGTTCTTCACTAATCATTCCTAATGTAGCAACAGATAATACTTGTGTTTGTCCTCTTGTAAATAATGCGCTTCCATGTGTACGTGGTAATAATCCTACTTCACATGATAGAGGTCTTATTTCATCCAATGTTCTTCCATCTACTCTTTTATGTTCATCAAAAATTAAATGTCTTACACACTTCTTTTCTAAATCATGAATAGCTTCTCCAATATCCCCTTTATGTTCTTCAGCTAGTTCTTGTCCAAACTTTTCTTCATAACTATTGGCAATTTTTTCTGACAATTCTGAAACATTGTTATCTCTTGTTTCTTTATCTTTTTCTTGGACAGCTGTTAACATATCTTCTTTAAAATTCGTTTCTACAAATTCATAGATATCTTCTGGTACTGCAAATGATTTATATTCAAATTTTGGTTTTCCAATTTCTTTTTTCATTTTTGCAATAAATTTACAAATTTTCTTAATTTCTTTATGTCCTTCTTTAATTGCTTTTAACATTAAATCATCTGGTATTTCATTTGCTCCTGCTTCAATCATAGCAATTTTCTTTTCTGTACCTGCAACTGTTAATGTTAAGTCACTTTTTTCTCTTTCTGCCTCTGTTGGATTTATAATAATATTTCCGTCAATTAATCCAACATTAACAGCTGCTGTTGGTCCACCAAATGGAATATCTGAAATTGATAATGCTGCTGAAGCACCAATCATCGCTGCTACTTCTGGTGAATTATCTTGGTCAACACATAAAACCGTTGCTACAACAACTACATCATTTCTAAAATCCTTTGGAAACAAAGGTCTTAAAGGTCTATCAATTGCTCTTGATGTTAAAATTGCCTTATCACTTGGCTTTCCTTCTCTTTTAATAAAACTTCCTGGTATTTTACCAACGGAATATAATTTTTCTTCATAATCTACTGAAAGTGGGAAAAAGTCAATCCCTTCCTTTGGTTCTTTAGAAGCCGTAACATTTACAAGCACAACTGTATCTCCATATCTAACCAATACACTTCCATTTGCTAATCCTGCCATTTTACCTGTTTCAAAAACAAGTTTTCTTCCTGCTAATTCTGTTTCATACGTTTTAAACATAAAAAATCCTCCTAAATTAAATATTTGCACCATTCTCAAACTTTAGTAAACTTAATTTAGATGGTAACCTCTATGATAAGTTGTTGGGGACGTGCCAAATCGTTTCAAAATGAAACCAAAAGGGACAGACCTTAGTAAAAAAATTAAATTTATAAAATATTTGAGGTCTGTCCCTTTTGGTTTCATTTTGAAACGATTTGGCACGTCCCCAACAACTCATCATACAAGCTACTTACCTAATCTCAAGTTTACTAAAATTTTTTTAAAGCCCGATTATACACCGGGCTTATATGTTATTTTCTTATTCCTAATTTTTCAACGATTGTTCTATATCTGTTGATATCTTTTTTAGCAACATAATTTAATAGGTTTCTTCTTTTTCCAACCATTTTTAGAAGACCTCTTCTTGAATGGTTGTCTTTTTTGTGAACTTTTAAGTGTTCTGTTAACTCATTAATTCTTTCAGTTAAAAGAGCGATTTGAACTTCTGGTGAACCAGTATCATTTTCTTCTCTTTTATATGTGTTAATAATTTCTTGTTTTCTTTCCTTTGTCATCGTTTACACCTCCTATTTTTTTGTTTTATCCTTCAACTGAGCCTAAGATTTGGTGCTTATCTATAAGCTAAGTAAAAGGTATGTTGTTTTTCAACATACCTATTTTACTATATATTTGCAATTTTTTCAAGTCTTATTTTTAATTTTTCATCATTTCTACCTTAATGGTTACAGTTTCGTGTACCAAATTAAACTTGATTTAATATTTCTTTCAGTCTGGCATTTTGTTTTGTTAAATATAAATATCCAATCAAAGCTTCAAATGCTGTTGCGTACATATATTCTTGTACATTTGAATTTTTAGGTAAGTGGTGGTTTTGTGTATTTCTGCCTCTTCTTACAATATCTTTTTCCTCATCTGTTAGCATTTCATAAATTTTATTTAGCATTTCTGCCTGACTTTTTGCTTTTACATATTTAATAGCTTCTATATGTAATTTATGGGGTTTTAAATTTGTTTCATTAATTAATTTATTTCTTATATATAGTTCATATACTGCATCCCCAATATATGCCCATGTAAGTGGTGACATTAATTCTACTTCTTCTTTTGGTCTATCTATTTTTAAGAATTCTTCCATTTCTTTTTCTTCCTTTTTCATTTTATTTTAACTCATTTAGTTTTCACGTTACAAAACTTTTTCTAATGTTATTTTTCCAATTTTTCCATTCTTAAATTCATCTAATACAATTCTTGCTGTTTTTTCCTCATCAATATTACCACCAGAAATGATACAACCTCTTTTTTTACCGATTGCTAAAAAGATTTCATAAATATTTTCATTTTCTAGTCTTTCTTGATTTTCTAATTGTTCATTTATATATTCTTCTGTTAATTTATATCTTTCACACAATACTTTTGGATAATTTTCTATTAAAAATTTTACTAAATAATATGCAATTTCTGTTCTTTGTAAAATATCTTCTTTTATAGTCCCTGTAAATGCAAGATGTAGTGCTACTTCTTCACTCTCAAATTTAGGCCATAATACACCTGGTGTATCTAATAATTCGATTTTTTCATTGATACGAATCCATTGTTTTTGTTTCGTAACTCCTGGTTTATTTCCAACACCAGCAGATGTCTTCTTAGAAATTCGATTAATAAATGAAGACTTACCTACATTTGGTATTCCTAATACCATAGCTTTTATCTTTCTTCCAATTCTTCCTTTTTCAGCTTGTTCTTTTAAATATTCCTCCATAATTTTTTCTATTTTTCTAACACATTCATCTATTCCTTTTCCAGAATTAGAATCTGTTAATACAGCTGGCATATTTTTCCTATTAAAATATTCTATCCATTTTTTATTTTGTTTTTCATCTGCTAAATCGCATTTATTTAATACTATGATTTTCTTTTTGTTTTTTGTAATTTCTGCTATATCTGGATTCTGACTAGATATAGGAATTCTTGCATCTAATAATTCTATTACAATATCAACCAATTTTACATCATCTATAATTTGTCGCTTGGTTTTTGCCATATGTCCTGGATACCAGTTAATATTCATTTTATTTTCATTCTTTATATTATTGTCTTTCATCAGAACCACCTTTTTATGTTTTTTTATTAACAAAATATCCAAATGGAAACGCCCCCATTTGGACACTTATACATGATAAATATTTCTAAGTATTAATACTATTACTATAAAAACTATAAATCATATGATAATTACATTGTTCTATAATTATTTTTATCTGCTCTTTCATCCAATTTTCTATCATATTGTTCATTTTTATAAAACCAATCTGTCTTTTTATCTTTTGGGTGTGCTTTTCTATTTTTATCTGCTAATAAATCTAATAATACTGCTACTGGAATAATTAATCCTATTAATGATATTATTAGTCCTGTATAATCTGTTAATGTCAATTGTGAAGCATCTTCTATTAGCATTGTAACTTTACTTGTTACATCTGTTCCAAAATACATTCCATAAGCTAATAGATATATTAATGCTCCCACCATTTTTCTTTTTACGATTAATACTAAACATAATAGTACTACAAATAATAATATAATTTCCATTGTTTGATTAAATGGTGCTACTACAAATTCTTGATGCAATTCTGCCATAATTGCTACTATAATTCTAAATACCCAAAACATGACAATAAAACAAGCTAATAACCATGTAGAAAAATTTCTCATTTGTTTTTTCCTCCTTTTTATACCAAAATAAAGGCGAATATATCCGCCTTATTATTTTATTAATCTACAAAATCAAAATCATCCTTAAATTTTTCTTTGAAAATCTCAAAAACTTTGTTTAAAATTTCTTCATCTTCTACACTAACATAAGATTCTTCATCAGAATCATCATCTGTATCTTCTACTTTTAATATAACAACTTCTCCTTCGTCTTCTTCATTTTCTTCTAAAACTGGTAATAATACAACATATTCCTCATCATCTAACTCTACTAAATCTAAAAATTCAAATTTAACTTCGTTTCCATCCTCATCATTTAATATTACAACGTTGTCTAAGTCTTCTCCTTCATAATTTTCATTATCGTTCATAAATTTCTCCTTTCAACTTATTAATTTTTATTATATTTATAATATAATACATGATTTAAATTAATTTTGCAATGTATTTTTTAATTTATTTAGATATGTTTCTAAAATATATACTGCAGATATAGTATCTACAATATCTCTTTTTTTATGCTTATTAACTTCTAGTAAATTCATTGTCTTATGAGCCGCAACAGTTGTTAATCTTTCATCAATCACTTCAATCTTTATTTTGTTATATTTGCATTTTAATTTATGAACAAACTTTTCTGTAATTTCTGCTCTTTCTGAAATTGTACCATTCATATTTAAAGGAAGTCCTACAACAATTGTGTCTACCTCATACTTTTCTAAAAGTTCATCTAATCTTTTTAAAACTATTTTATCAGAATGATTTCTTTGAATGGTCTCTAACCCCTGAACTGTTATATTTAAAGCATCTGTTATAGCAATTCCAACTCTTGCTTCTCCATAATCTATTCCTAATATTCTCATATTAGTCCTCTTCTAATCCTATATATTTTTTTACCATTTTTTCTAATA
>CALXJS010000072.1 GCA_944388685.1 uncultured Clostridia bacterium
GAAAGGAGTTGCTTTGCTACAAAGCTAAAGCTTATGTTACTACCGGCATAGCCGGTAGATTACTTATAATATTAAAATCTCCATTTTCCTCATAACTTCCGAAGTATTTCTAATTCTATCATTTCTTCGTCCTGTGATATAATCGTTTGATTTTTCGCAGTAGTTGCTTTTGTTAATATCCCATTTTCTCCTGTTAATGTGCTAATTGTCACACCTGCTAAAATTAATAATACGATAATTGTAATAACCAATGCTATTAATGTAATACCTTTATTCTTTTGTTTTTCTATCTTTATCATCTCTCAAAAGTACCCCTTTCTTTTGTTTCTTCCCTCTTTACTTTACCCACAGTACAATACTCTAAGAAGATTTTTGTGCTTAAATTTTATCAATAAAACATTGCAAAGTCAATAATAATGCACAAAATGTTTTATAAAAAAGTATATTAAAAAATTAAAAGCATTCTTGTTTTTGTGTCTTATTAAAAATCTAGAAAAAACCGATATATCAATGTAAGGTAGCTTAAAATAAAGCTACCTGTAATCGATATTTTTATACATAAATTCATTTTTTTCCATACAATCTTTCCAATACAATAATAAACATTGCATGGCTCCAACCAAGTCCAATAACCCAAGTTGGTTTTAAAGTATTGTTATCAATTTGTTCTCCCAAGAAATCATGTTTTCCTGCAGTCTTTACGACAAAGTCAAATGTTTCTTTTGCTTTTTGTTTTTCTCCTGCATCTAAATAATATAAGGTCATCCATAAATTCGCTATCGGCCATGGATTTCCATTCATATAATGGTCTTGTTCAAATCTTTGATATCCACTTGTATATGTTCGGATGCTTAAGTTGATTTTTTCAATTGTATTAAGAACTTTTCTTTCTTTTGGTTCAAACATATGGAATGGCTCTACTGCTCCCAACATACTAATATCCATTTTTTTGTCTTCTGTATTTCTTAAGTAAGAATTGGTTTCTTTTTCATACATATTTTCATTGACAAATTTTTTGATTTCTGTTTGTAAGTATTGTAATTCTTTTTCTGATTTTGATATTTTTTCTTCTTTTAATCTATTATTGTCAAATTCAGAAACATTTTTATCTAATGCTTTATACATTTTCATGATACATTCAAAAGCAGAATAAATGCTTGCTAAAGAATATAGATGAATACCTTCATGCATTTCCCAAATATCATAACTAATATGTATCATGTCCTTGCTAGCGTAAAAACTTTTCTCAATTTCTTCTTTTACGATATCTCCACTTTGATCTTTTAATTTTAGCCATTGATATATATATTTTTTTAAGAAGTCCACTGCTTTTTCACACATTTTCAAATTATCTTTTAAGAATTTCTCTGATTTTGTATATTGATAATGTTCATAGACTCCATATACCACACTTGCTGTTTCATCTATTTGATATCCCCAGCAAGGTGCTAGTTTTCCATCTGTAAAAAATCTTTGCTCCCACATTCCATTTTTGCTTTGTGTTATTTTGCAGAAGTTTTTATAAAATTTCTCTGTTTCTTTTTGCATGTTTAAAATATCCATTGCCTTTGTAATAAATACAGCATCTCTTGGCCAACAATATGCATACCTTCCACACTTCGTAAAATATTCATCCACTTCTGGAGAAGCAATGATACCTCCTGTTTCTTGATTGGTTAACAAAGGAAATAATAAAATGGTTCTTTTATATATTTCAAAAATTCTTTCTTCATAACTATTTTGTGGTTCTTTTAATTCCAAACCATTATGTGCTTTTACATATTTTCTCCAATAACTTCTGGTTTGCACACATTCTTTATTTAAGTCTTTTCTTGTAATTCTATCAATTTCATCTTCTATTTCAGATACATTTTTGTTGTCATCTACCATCATACAAATTTCTATTATTTTCTTTTCATTTGGATGAATTACTCCTATTTCAAAACTAATACTTGAATCTTTTGACATTCCAATATAATCTTTATCATAAATTTCTGTTCTTTTTATTGTTTCTTTACTACCATGAATTTGATGTTTATGGACTTTATAATCCTTGGCAAATGTAGAAACTACAAAATCATGGGCATATTGATACATACCATTATCTATCACTTTACAACTAACATGGTTATTTTCACTAGATAATAATTCTGCATGTATAAAGAATTCAATATCTAAATCGATTTTACCTTCATTTATAAATGTATATCTTTTTAATAATACATTATCTTCTCGTATTAATGCACAATCTGTTTGTAGCATTGTTAGATTAAAATACGTATTGGTTATTTCTGTATTTAAAACATTGGTATCTGTATCATAATATTGTTTATATACATTATTAATGTCCTCATGTAAATAAATTAAATCAGAATTATTTATCTTTACCCCTGTATGAAAGAAATTGATGTATTGTCTATTATCTTTTGAAGGAAAATATAGTCTTTGCAATTCTCCTTTTGCAGTATACGTTGCAAGCATTTTTTTATTTCCAATAATTGCTTCATTCAAATATTTATTTTCCATTTTTATTTTCTCCTTTTATCAATTATTTGTAACTTTCAAATTATTTTCCAACATATAAACTCATTTGGAAAAGAATTAAATTTTGGCAAGGAAAATTTTATTTAAAAGGCAAGGGAGCGTATGTGTATACGTGACCGCATTTTAAATAGAATTTGACGTAGCCAAAATTGTAATTATTTTTCAAATGCTATCCTTCAATGACATTTAGTATCTGCTTTTCTAAATCCTTAATTTTCTCATTAATTCTAAACATATCCTCATCTCTTAAAGTTTCGTCTTGTAAATCCTCATGTACACAAACTTCCATATCTTTTAATTCATCTTTCAATTTTCCTAATCTTTGTAGAATTTCTGATTTCATCGTTGGATTAATTTTTCTCTCAATTTTATGTGTCATAACAATTTCATCATTTAATTCATATGTTTCTCCAAATTCAGGAATCGTTACACCAATATTTGTTTCTGTTTCAATCTTATTTGCCAATACATCTTGTGATTCTGGTTCTCCATGCACCAAAAATATATGTTTTGGTTTTTTTATGTAAGAATAAATACTATTCATTAATAATTCTTGGTCAGCATGTCCAGAATATCCTTCTATGTATTCTATTCTAGCATTTACAGCAATTTCCTCTCCAAAAATCTTAACAGTCTTTGCACCATTTACAATACTATATCCTAATGTTCCTGGTGCCTGATATCCAACAAAAAGAATGGTACTGTTTGGATTCCATAGATTATGTTTTAGATGATGTTTAATTCTTCCTACTTCACACATACCACTTGCAGATATAATAATACTTGGTGTTGGATCTTCATTTAATGCTTTTGATTCATCTGCTGTTCTTGTAAATTTTAAACCTGGAAATTCTAAAGGATTATCTCCTCTCATAATTTCTTCTTTTGTTTCTTCATCAAATAATTCTGTATTTTCTCTAAATACTTCTGTTGCGGATATAGCAAGTGGGCTATCGACATATACTGGTACTTTCATCAATGTTTTATATTTTCTTCTAAATTCTTCATCATCACCATATTCATCTTTTAATTTATTGATTTCATATAGAATTTCTTGTGTTCTTCCTACTGCAAATGATGGAATAACAACTGTACCTCCATTATCCAATGTTTCTGATACCACATCAAGGAATATTTGTGCTTTTTCATCATTTCTCATATGTAATCTGCTTCCATATGTTGATTCCATAACAAGAAAATCTGTATCTTCTATCATAGTTGGTGGACTTAATAATGGTATATCATTATTTCCAATATCTCCTGTAAAGACTGTTTTTGTTTCCTGTTCTCCTTCTTTTACCCATACCTCTATAATGCTTGACCCTAACATATGTCCTGCATCATTAAATCTTACATGGATTTCTGGTGTAATTTCGATAATTTGATCATATTGTACTGGTTCAAAAATTTCCAAACATCTTGCTGCATCTTCTGCTGTATAAATTGGTTCTATTGGCTCTTCACCTTTTCTTTTTCTTTTTTTGTTTTTCCACTCTGCTTCTGTTTCTTGTATATGTCCACTATCTGGCAACATTAATGCACATAAATCACAAGTTGCTTTGTGTGCATATACTTTATTTTTAAATCCTTCATTATATAGTTTAGGTATTCTTCCTGAATGATCTATATGTGCATGTGTTAATAACATAAAGTCAATTTCCGATGGATTAAATTCAAAGGCCTGACTGTTTTCCATTTCTTGTTCTGCTTTTCCTTGCCACATTCCACAATCTACTAAAAACTTTTTTCCTGCTCCTTCTACTAAAAAATTTGAGCCTGTTACTGTTCGAGCCGCTCCCAAAAATGTAACTTTCATAAAAACCTCCATTCGAGCATTCTTATGCTCTAGCAAAATTTAAATCACACTTCTTATTGTAAGAATGAAAGAGTTTTTCTTGCAAATCTTTCATTAATTAAAAACTTTTATTTTCTTATTTAATTTTATTTCTAAATCCTTTTTATTTATATTTCCAAAGTTCTCCATTTCTATTTTCTCTTCAAAAGCTTCTTCATCAAATAATTGTATATAAAACTTATCTTTTTCTTTTGTTAATTTTATATAGATTCCTTCTAATGATATAACACGTATATGAAATATATTTTTAAGTATTTCTTCATTTATATCCATATTATTCGATGCTATTAACATTACTTTTAGAGCTTGTGCCTTTTCTAGTAATATTTTTCTTACTTCTTTCATTTCTTTTTTTAATGATTTCACTTCATATATTTGCATATCTTCATTAAAAGGTAATAGACTATAATATCTAAATTCATATATTGCATCAATAATATCTGTCTTATTTTCAATTTTTTTAATATTTGCTTTATAACATCTTAAAAAGATTTTTTGTAGTTTTATCATTGATTCTTCTATTTCTTTTTCCAGATCCTCTATGTCTACCAATTTTAAATACTCGTATTTTTCTTCCATTTCTTTCTTATAGGCAACAAACTTTTTGGGATTTAATAATCCGTTTAATTTTTCTAATTCCTGTATTTTTTCTTCTCTTTCTTGAATCATTAATTTAGACAAAATTCTAACACTAAATATTTTTTTCTTTAATGGTAATTTATCATTTCTTTTTATATATTCTTTTTGCAATAGATCTTTATTATTAATTGTTTCATCTATTATCTTTATTTCTTGTGCTAATTTTCTTTTTTGTTTTGTAATCATCTCAATAAATTTTTCTCTATTATTTATTTTACTCAATTTTTCTTCTACTTCTTGTTTATCTTTTTCAAAAATTTCTTTTTCTTTCTGATTACATTTTATTTCCAATAATACAGACAATTTTCCAATAACTTTTAGAATTTCTTTTTGACTTTTGGTATCATATTTTTCTTCTAATTTCGTTTTGAATAATTCCATATAATCTATAATAAATTCTTTATTTTGAATCCATCGATCTAAAAAATCATATCCTAAAAGCATTCCTAGATTTTGATAAATAACATTATGTGTAATGCTTTCAATTTCTCTAGAAATTGTTGTCCAAGAATATCCATTAAAATCTCTTAATGGTTCTACTGTATTTATATTATTTCCTATATTAATTAAGTCTGATATTGTTTGACATATGATTGGATATTCTTCTTTTATAATTTCTTTTTGTTTATTAATTTTTGCAATACAATATAACAATTTTCTTTCTATTGGATAACAAATAATTCTTTTGTTCTCTTTGTCTACTAAAAAAGTTTTATCTCCTAAAATACTACTTTCATTTGAATGCATTTTACAAATATTAATACTTTCACAATCATTTTCAATAATTCTTATAAATTGTTTTGTATACTCTTCTTTTGTTTGTACATGTCTTTTTACTTTTTCATAATCCTTATAGGATGCTTCAATCTTGTATAAGATGTTAAGGAGAAGATTTTTTGCACTTTCATCAAAAGCTTTTTTTTCTAATATTATTTCAAGTTCATTGTTATAATCTTTTTTTACAATTTTATTTAAGAACTTTTCTTTTTTCTTTTGCATAATCTTCTCCTTTCTTATCATTATTCTTTTCCCTTCTCTTTAACCTTCTTGCTTAGCTTCTGTTCCCATCTTTAATTCATTTAACTTTTCTAGGGTCATTAGCACTTCTCTTGGTTTACTTCCTTGATATCCAGAAATAACCCCTCTTTCTTCCATTTGGTCAATAATTCTTCCTGCTCTAGCATATCCTACTTTAAATCTTCTTTGAATAAATGATGTTGATGCTTGTCCTGTTTCTACAACTGTTTGAATTGCGTCCATCAAAAATGGATCTGTATCATCATCTGTCGCTTGCTCTTGTGCCAATTCTTTATCTGTTTTGTTATTGTTTTCTATGCTTTCTAAAATATCTTCACTATAGGTTGCTGTTCCATTTGATTTAACAAAATCAACAATTTTTTCTACTTCTTCATCTGATACAAATGTTCCTTGTACTCTTGAAGGCTTTGGTGCACCTGATGGGAAGAATAACATATCACCTTTTCCTAGCAATTTCTCTGCACCAACTGTGTCTAGAATTGTTCTAGAATCTACTTGTGAAGATACTGCAAATGCAATTCTTGATGGAATATTGGCTTTGATTAATCCTGTGATAACATCTACAGATGGTCTTTGTGTTGCAATTACTAAGTGCATTCCTGCTGCTCTTGCTTTTTGTGCTAGTCTACAAATTGCTTCTTCTACATCTTTTGCGGCTACCATCATTAAATCTGCTAACTCATCGACTATAATTACAATTTGAGGAAGTTTTCCAATTCCGCCTTCTTTTTCAATTGCTTTATTATATCCTTTTAAATCTCTTACCCCTTTGCTTGCAAATTTGTTATATCTATCATCCATTTCCTGGACTGCCCATGCCAAGGCACCTGCTGCTTTTTTAGGGTCTGTGACAACAGGAATTAATAGATGTGGTATACCATTATATACAGATAATTCAACAACTTTTGGATCTACCATTACCAATTTTACTTCACTTGGTTTTGCATTATATATGATACTGGT
>CALXJS010000073.1 GCA_944388685.1 uncultured Clostridia bacterium
TATATGTATTAAAAACAAAAATGGGAAAAGAAAATATCATTGATTTTGATGATTTAAAAGAAAACTTTGAATTGGTATATAAATTGATTAATGATGGAAAAGTATTATCATCAAGCACAATCAAAAATGGTGGTATTGCAGATGCTATCACAAAAAGTTGTATAGGAAATAAGATTGGATTTAAGTTTAATAATACAGAAGATTTATTTACACCACTATATGGTTCATTTGTTTTAGAAGCATCAGAAGATATAGATAATGCAAAATTAGAATTACTAGGAACTACAACAAGTGAGAAAGCAATTGTTGTAAATGAAAATGTTGTATTAGATTTAGAAGAATTAATCAAACTTTGGGAAGAACCATTAGAAAAAGTATTCCCAACAAAAGCAGAACAAAAAGGTGAAGCAAGAAATATTTTAAGTCAAAAAACACCTACCATTACAAGAAAATTACCAATTACAAGACCACACGTCTTCATACCAGTATTCCCAGGAACAAACTGTGAATATGATTCTGCAAAAGCATTTGAAGATGCAGGTGCAAGAGTTGGTACAGTGGTATTTAAGAACTTAAAACCACAAGACATACAAGATTCTATTGAGCTATTTGCAAAAGAAATAGAAAAAGCGCAAATCATTATGTTCCCAGGAGGATTTAGTGCCGGAGATGAACCAGATGGTTCAGGAAAATTCATTAGTAGTATCTTTAGAAATCCAAAACTAAAAGATTTAATCCATAAACATCTATATGAAAAAGATGGATTAATGTTAGGAATTTGTAATGGATTCCAAGCATTAGTAAAATTAGGATTATTACCATATGGAGAAATTAGAGAAATGGATGATACAATGCCAACTTTAACATTTAATACCATTTCAAGACACCAATCAAAAATGGTTAATACAAAAGTCGTATCAAAAATGTCACCATGGTTTAGTGAAGTAGAACTAGGAGAAGAATTTACAGTTCCAATTTCACACGGAGAAGGTAGATTTATTGTTTCAAAAGAATTAGAAGAAGAGCTAATTGCTAATGGACAAATTGCTACACAATATGTTGATTTTAATGGAAATGCAACATATGACATTGACTTTAACCCAAATGGTTCAATAGATGCCATTGAAGGTATTACTAGCCCAGATGGTAGAATCTTAGGTAAGATGGGACATTCAGAAAGATGCTATAGAGATATCTTGAAAAATATGCCAGGTAAGAAGGATCAAAAGATTTTTGAAGCAGGGGTGAACTATTATAGATAATGAATAGTCAAGAGAAAATCCAGAGATTTAATGAATTGCAAGGAAAGTCAAATTTAGAAATGAATGAAAAACAGGAATTCAATCAATTGGCAAAAGAATTTTTAGAAATGACAAGGCAAACATATGATAGAGTAGCAACTACCTATTCTGATGTCAATGGGACAAAAATGATAGATTCTTATAGAAATATGTATGATATCTTATTTAAAACAGCTGAGAAAGAATTAAAAAAGCCAATAGAGGATATGGAAGTATTAGATGTAGGAACAGGTCCTGGTAGAGATATAAAATTCATGTATAGCAAAGGTGTAAAAAGAGCAGTAGGATTAGACAATTCAGAAGAATTTATTAAGATATTAAAAGAACTTGAAGAAAAGAGAGAAATTCCAAAAAACAGTTTTGTCAAAGGGGATATGTTAGATATTCCTTTTGACAATGAGATTTTTGATATTGTTAGGCAAAATGCTTCTTTGTTACATATACCAATCACAATCAAAGGTGAGATGTTAGATAAAGCTATACAAGAAAGTTATCGTGTTTTAAAAGAAAATGGAATCTTATTTGTTAGTGTAAAAAAAGGAAAAGGGGTTCAATTGATAGACACGAAAGAAGGATTAGGTGCAAGAATCTATCAAATGCACACAGTAGAAAGTATTACGAAAATTTTGGAAGAACATCATTTTCATATATTAGACATTATAGAAATAGAAGAACAAAGAAAAGACAGCAAGATTGATTGGATTAATGTCATTGCGAAAAAGTGTAGATAAAGATTCAATAGAAATGTCAAAATATAGTGTTTGAAAATAAGCACGGGTGACTAAGAACTATAATTAACATAAAAATGTCCCAAACAGAAACGTCCCCAAAAGGACAAAAGGGACAAATAAAAAGAAAGGATGGAAAAAATGGAAAACAATAATATATATAAAACACCACTTTCTGGTAGATATGCCAGCCCAGAAATGAATAGAATATGGTCAAACAATGAAAAATATTCAACATGGAGAAAGTTATGGGTAGCATTAGCAGAAACAGAAAAAGAATTAGGAATTGATATAACAGATGAACAAATTGAAGAAATGAAGAAAAATGTAGATAATATTGATTATGATATTGTTGCCAAAAGAGAAAAAGAATGTAGACATGATGTTATGGCACATGTATATGAATTTGGATTAAAATGTCCAAAAGCAAAACCAATTATCCATTTAGGAGCAACTTCATGTTATGTAACAGATAATACAGATGTTATTTTAATGTCTAAAGCATTAAAACTAATCAAAGAAAAATTAATTATTGTTATCAAAAACTTAAAAGCATTTGCTTTAAAAAATAAAGATGTAACTTGTTTAGGATATACCCATTTCCAACCAGCACAATTAACAACTGTTGGAAAAAGAGCAACTTTATGGATGCAAGATTTATTAGAAGATTTAGAAGAATTAGAATTTGTTGAAAGCCATATGAAATTATTAGGTTGTAAAGGAACAACAGGAACACAAGAAAGCTTTATGAAATTATTTAAAGATGAGACAAAAGTAAGACAAATTGATGGAAAAATTGCTGAAAAAATGGGATTTGAAAAAGTATATAATGTATCAGGACAAACTTATACAAGAAAATTAGATTCAAGAGTTTTAAACTTACTAGCAGAAATTGCACAAAGTTGTTCTAAATTTGCAAATGATATGCGTTTATTACAACATGAAAAAGAATTAGAAGAACCATTTGAAAAAGGACAAATTGGTTCATCAGCTATGGCATATAAAAGAAATCCTATGAGAAGTGAAAGAATTAATTCTTTATCAAGACATGTTATGACATTAGCAATGGATCCAAGTATCACATCTGCAACACAATGGCTAGAAAGAACATTAGATGACTCAGCAAATAAAAGAATTTGTGTACCAGAAAGCTTTTTAGCAGTAGACGCGATTTTAATTCTTTATGCTAATATTTCAAGCGATATTGTGGTATATAAAAATGTTATAAAAACAAATATGATGCAAGAATTACCATTTATGGGAACAGAAGAAATTTTAATGAATGCTGTTCTAAAAGGTGGAGATAGACAAGAATTACATGAAAAAATTAGAGTATATTCTATGGAAGCTGGAAAACAAGTAAAAGAATATGGAAAACCAAATGATTTAGTACAAAGAATTGCAGCAGATGAAACATTTGGATTAACAGAAGAAGAAATCTTACATATCTTAAATCCAGACCATTTATGTGGAAGAGCAGTTAGCCAAGTAGAAGACTTTATGAATGAAAGAGTGAATCCAGTATTAGAAAAATATAAAGATTTAGGACAAGATGCTACAATTGAGGTAAATGTTTAGAAAGGATATAAGCAATGATTAAAAATATAATATTTGATATGTCTGAAGTTATAATATCAGGATATCATGGGGTTGAAAAATTATTAGAACAACAATATGCAATTCCAGAAGAAGAATTTGAAAGACAAAGATTATCTAAAAATGAAGTCTTTTTAGAACTGATGAGAGGAAATTTAAGTGAAGAAGAATATATGAAAGAATTATTGCAGGGAACAAACTGGAATATTTCTATAGACCAACTAAAGACAGCTATTCGTTCAAATTTAAATAGACCAGTTCCAGGAACAATGAAGATTGTTGGAGAATTAAAAAGAAACTATCAATTAATATTATTATCAGATTATGTAAGAGAATGGATGGAATATATCGAAACAAGAAATGAGGACTTAAGAATTTTTGATAAAAAAATATTTTCTTACGATATAGGAACAACAAAATCAGAAGTACAAACTTTTGAAACGGTATTAGAACAAACGGAAATTGTAGCAGACGAAACATTATTTATAGATGACTATGAGAAAAATATAAAAAATGCAGAAAAAGTAGGAATTCATGGAATTGTATTTGAAAATGCAGAACAATTAAGAAAAACATTATCTTCTGAGTATAATCTATTACAAGTAGAAAATGAGTATAGTGGAGAAAATAGATAATAAAAAATATCTATTACTAGGATACATTTAGAAACAGTTTTAAAGGTTGGCAGGTTTAATAGTACAATAATAAAAGGGGATAATCATGGAAAATGAAAATAAGAAATATATAAAACACATATTATTTGCTATATCCTTATTACCATATGCTATTTTACTATATATGTGTATATGTTATGCTGTTGGGGGATATAGAACTCCTGGGGAGGAAGAAATTATATATGGATTTCAAGCAATTGGCAGTTTGCTTAACAATGTCTTTTTTATGTGGTTTATAACATTTGCAACACTTCCTTATAGTTTGCCAATCGTTTTGATAATTTGTCTATGGATTGGTTACCAAATATATTATCTTATTACCTTTAAAAAAAGTGAAAGTGAAACTGAAACTGAAAATAAAAATACTGTTAAAAATGAAAATACTGTTAAAAATACAAATTTTAGAAAATTATTATTCTATATGGCTATCATTGGTTGGTGTTTATGTTTTGCACAAGGTATACCTATATTTTTCTCGAATATCATGACTGGAAAACGGAATATTAGGGTCATTAGAATTTACATTAAACTGGTATGTATCTGCATTTATGATTATCCCAATATTGCCAATTTCATTAATATATATTGTTATTTATGTCATTGTAAATAAAAAAGGGGGATAATGATGGAGAATCAAACCAAAAAATATATAAAAAATATATTATTAGGTATCGCATTATTACCATATATTATTATAATTATTATGTGTATATATTATGCCATAATTGGATATGGTTACAATTTAGGAAATACTGCGTATGGATTTATAGCAATTGGCAATTTTTTAGGAGATGTCTTTGGAATTATACTAAATTTATGGTTGGATAATCCTATTATATCAATACCTATAACTATTTTATGGATTGGCTACCAGATATATTATTTTATTACTTTTGAAAGAAAGAAAAAAGAAAATAAAATGATGTTAAAAGAGAATACTAAAAATACCTCAAAAAATGTAAATTTAAAAAAGATAGTATTTTACATTTCTGTAGGATGCTGGTTCCTATATTTTGCATCAGGCATATATGCATTTTTCTTTGGTTCTTCGGTTGGAGGACGGGTTATTTAACCCAGTGATGGAATATGATATGGGTGCATTAATAGATACATTAATAGATACATTAATTTGGAATTTAATTGCATTTTCAATTATACCAATATTACCAATCTCATTATTATATATTATAATTTATGTAATAATGAATAAAAGAAAAAATAAATATAAAGGAGAGGATAGATAAATGAAAAAATGTCTATTACTAGGAAATGGTGGAAGAGAAGCAGTACTTGCTGAACAAATTGCAAAAGGATATGCGCTATATGCCATATTACCATATGCAAATCCATCAATTGTAGAGCAAGTAGAAAAATCAAATGGAAAATATATCATAGGAGACCCATTTGATAAAGAACTTGTAGAAAAATTTGTAAAAGAAGAAGGAATACAAGCAGCAGTTGTTAGCCAAGATAATTTGTTGCAAGAAGGATTAATTGATTTAGCAAGAAAACTTGGATTACAAACTTTTGGACCAACATCAAAAGGTGCAAAAGTAGAATGGAG
>CALXJS010000074.1 GCA_944388685.1 uncultured Clostridia bacterium
ATTAAAAGCAATGCAAACAGTAGAACAAGTAGCGAAAAAAAGAGGTAAAAAAGTAGAAGATATAATGTAATTAAAATAAGGATATATCTTGTTCCAGTAGAAATACCCTGAGAAAAGGTGTGTCCTGAAAACAAGAAAACAAAAAGGAGAACACGTTAGCAAAGGTCAACAATAAATCACAAGGGGAGGGGACATTCCTTAACCTGAGTGGAAGTGACCAAATGGTAAGGTGTGTCCCCTGACAATATTAAAGGGAGGTGCAAACCATAATGAAACTAGATGAATTAAAACCAGCTGTAAGTAAGGTAAAAAGAAATAGAGTAGGTCGTGGTGCTTCATCAGGAAACGGTAAAACAGCAGGAAGAGGACATAAAGGACAAAAAGCAAGATCTGGTGGAGGCGTAAGAAGAGGATTTGAAGGTGGTCAAACACCATTATATAGAAGATTACCAAAAAGAGGATTTACAAATATTCATGCAAAAACTTACACAGAAGTAACATTAAAAATGCTTAACTTATCAAAAGCAACAGATGTTACAGCCGAGACACTTCTAGAAGAAGGAATTATCGGAAAAATTAATGATGGAATTGTTATATTAGCAACAGGAAAATTAGAGAAAAAATTAAATGTAAAAGCCAAAAGATTTACAGCAAAAGCAAAAGAAGAAATTGAAGCTTTAGGCGGAAAGGCAGAGGTGGTTTAATTGTTTAAAACGTTAAAAAACGCATTAAAGACACCAGATGTAAGAAAGAGATTATTATATACATTATTATTAATCGTTGTATTTAGATTAGGATGTTATATAACTGTACCTGGAGTAGATAGTATTGTTTTAAACGAAGCTATGGGAGAAACACAGGGGTTTGCAGGATTAATTGATATGATTTCCGGAGGTGCTTTTTCTAGATTTTCTGTTTTTGCAATGTCAATCAGTCCATATATCACAGCTTCAATTGTTATCCAATTGTTAGCAATGATTATTCCTTCATTAGAAAGATTAACTAAAGAAGGTGGAGAAGAAGGAAGAAAGAAAATTAATCGATATACAAAAATTTTAACGATTGTACTTGCTTTAGTAGAATCAATTGGTATATATTTTGCATATCAATCTAGTGGAATATTTGTAGATAATTCATTCTTAACAGGTGCTTTAGTTGTAGTTGGATTAGTAACTGGTACATCAATATTAATGTGGCTAGGAGATCAAATTACAAATAAAGGCGTAGGAAATGGTATTTCATTATTGATATTTATTGGTATCATTTCTGGATTACCAGGTGGAGTAACAACAATATGGAATTTGATTATGCCAATTGTTTCAGAGAATCCAATTGTAAGAGAATTCTCAACAACAGGTTTATTAACATCATTTGGTATTATTGTAGGAGCAATTATTTTAGTTGCAGGTGTTGTATTTGTACAACAAGCTGAAAGAAGAATACCAGTACAATATTCAAAAAGAGTTGTTGGAAGAAAAATGGTAGGAGCACAAAATACACATATTCCATTAAAATTAGCTATGGCAGGAGTTATGCCAGTAATCTTTGCTTCATCATTTATGACATTTCCAGCAATGATTATACAAATATTTGTACCAGATATTGCAAGTCAAACTGGATTTTTAGCAGGACTATATAATTTCTCAATTGCTACATCAACATCAGAAGTAGGAATTGGATATTCAATAGCAAATGCAATTGTATACTTATTATTGATTTTAGGGTTTACATTTTTCTATACTTATGCAACATTTAATCCAGCAGAAGTATCAAATAATATTAAGAAAAATGGAGGATTTATTCCTGGAATAAGAGCAGGAAAACCAACAACAGAATACCTATCATCAGTGATTTCTAAATTAACATGTTTTGGAGGACTATTCTTAGCAATTATAGCAATTATTCCTATGTTACTAAGATTTACAAACTTAAACATCGCATTTGGAGGAACATCAATCTTAATTGTTGTAGGTGTTGCACTAGAAACAGTTCAACAACTAGAATCTTTATTAGCAATGAGACACTATAAAGGATTTTTGGAAAAATAAACTAGCAAAAAATTGCCAAAAGGGACGGGTTATTTTGGCAATTTTCAATCTTTTAATTATAAACGTAGAGAGATGATTAAAATTGCCAAAATAACCCGTCTCCTTTGGCAATTTTCAAATCAAAATAAGTTTTTCAATATTTATTAGGCGTTTTAGTAAGAATAATTAATAAATATTGAAAAGGTTATTTATAACCCTAAAATTAAAGAAAAGGAAGTGTTTTTATGATAATTATTATGTTAGGAGCACAAGGTACAGGAAAGGGAACAGTAGCAGGAATGATAAGTACTGCAACAGGATTGCCACAAATTTCAACAGGTGATATTTTTAGAAAAAATATTAGTGAGAAAACACCTTTAGGTATTGAGGCAGACAAATATATATCAAAAGGAAATTTAGTTCCAGATGATGTAACAGTACCAATGGTAGAAGATAGATTAACATGGGAAGATGCTAAAAATGGAGCAATATTAGATGGATTTCCAAGAACAATTGAACAAGCAGAAAAATTAGATGAAATACTAAGTAAAAATGGAGAAAAAGTCGATTTAGTTGTAAATTTAGTAACACCAAAAGAGGAATTAATTGATAGAATGTTAACAAGAAGAGTATGTACAAATCAAGAATGTAAAACAACATATAATACAAAATTGAATCCACCAAAACAAGAAGGTATTTGTGATAAATGTGGATCACCTCTAAAACAAAGAGCAGATGATTCTGACCCAGAAGCAATTAAAAGAAGATTAGAAATTTATGAAGAAAAAACAAGTCCATTAGTACAATATTATGATGCAAAAGGCGTTTTAAAGACAGAAACAGTAAGTCTCTCAATTAATAGAATGGGAAAAGATGTAGCAGATGATATTATTCAGTTATTAAATAAATAAGAAAAAGTAAAAGTTGATAATAAGAAAAAAGAGATTATTATCAGCTTTTATATTCAAAAACTTCACTTTGCTCTAACATTAATATTGCATAAAATTTGTACGAACAAAGACAAGATATATTAGTAATTTTAAAAGAAGTTTTATTATGTCGTATTGTTCAGTTATATCTATATAGAAAGAAGGAAGAAAAATGGTAACAATCAAATCAAAAAGAGAAATAGAATTTATGAGAGAAGCCTGTAAGGTTGTTGCTTTAACATACAAAGAATTAGAAGAAAAAATAAAACCAGGAATGACAACCTATGAACTAGATCAAATTGCTGAAAAAACAATGAGAAGTTTAGGTGCTATTCCAGCAGAAAAAGGCTATGACATAGGAATAAGAGGTATACCAAAATTTCCAGCATCAATTTGTGTATCAATTAATGATGAAGTAATTCATGGAATTCCTTCCAAAACAAGAGTTATCAAAGAAGGAGACATTGTTAGTGTTGATACAGTAGCACTAAAAAATGGATTTAATGGAGATGCAGCAAGAACGTTTATGATTGGAAATGTTTCAAAAGAAGCTAGAAGATTAGTAGAGGTTACTAAACAGGCTTTTTTTGAAGGAATAAAATATGCAAAAGCAGGCAATCGAATTGGCGATGTCTGTCATGCTATTGGTGAATATGTACATTCACAAGGATATTCTGTAGTAAAAGAATTCCAAGGACATGGAATAGGAAGAGAAATGCATGAAGATCCAGGTATACCAAATTATGGAAAAGCAGGAAGAGGAATTCGATTAGAACCAGGTATGACATTAGCCATAGAACCCATGGTAATTCAAGGAAAATCTGGTATTTTGGAATTGGATGATGGATGGACAATTATTACAGAAGATGGAAGTCTAGCAGCACATTATGAAAATACAATTTTAATTACAGAAAAAGAGCCGGAAATATTGACAATACTTTAATTATGATGTATAATACAATAGTTATTATGCACGATAGTTAAATTGTATAACTAAGATGAGTTGTATATAGGGAGTATTTAAATAGACATTAAGGTTAAAGACAGTTCCCGATACAATAAAAAAGCTCTTTAAGGGGGGAAACATTTTGTCAAAAGAAGACGTTATAGAAGTTGAAGGAGTAGTTGTAGAAGCACTACCAAATACTACTTTTAAAGTAGAATTAGAAAATGGACATCAAATTTTAGCCCATATATCAGGTAAATTAAGAATGAATTATATTAAAATTTTACCAGGTGATAAAGTAAAGGTAGAACTTTCACCATATGATTTAAACAGGGGTAGAATTACCTGGAGAGCAAAATAAGAATTCGTAAAAATTAACCCAAAAATATATAAATTCTTTTAGGAGGTGCAAAAAATGAAAGTAAGACCATCAGTAAAGCCAATATGCGATAAATGTAAACTTATAAAAAGAAAAGGGAAACTTAGAGTTATTTGTGAAAACCCTAAACACAAACAAAGACAAGGATAGTCTTAACATGCTAATAACACAAATTGGATAGCGGCTGTGAAATCAGAAATGATTTACATATCAAATTTGTGTTTATATATATGTCTTAAGAAGATTTAAAGACTGGGGTAAACACCAGTGCATTTCACCTTTAAATGGTATTAAGACAAAACAATAAAAGATAAAAATAACAAAGAAAAACAAAAAATATTTTGGAGGTGCAAAAACATATGGCTCGTATAGCAGGAGTAGATTTACCTAAAGAAAAAAGAGTAGAAATAGGACTTACATATATCTATGGAATAGGTGTATCAAGTTCTAGAAAAATCCTAGAAAAAGCTGGAATCAATCCAGACACTAGAGTAAAAGATTTAACAGATGATGAAGTTAATAGCATCAGAAAAGTTATTGACGAATCATACAAAGTTGAAGGTGATCTAAGAAGAGAAGTAGCATTAAACATTAAAAGATTAACTGAAATTGGATGCTATAGAGGTTTAAGACATAGAAGAGGTCTTCCAGTAAGAGGACAAAGAACAAAAACAAATGCAAGAACAAGAAAAGGACCTAGAAAATTGGTTAGTAAGAGTAAAAAATAATAAAAATCGATTATAATCGGCATCTTGCACATTTTTATTCATTAATCAGACTTCAAGGTACAAAAGTACATTTTCAGTTTGCTTAATTTTATAAAAATGCACAATATACCAATTCTAATTAATTTTTGATAAGATATGAAAAATACACCTTGGGCTTGCAATAAATAACAAAAATGCACATTTTAATACTTTTAATCAATTTTATAAACGTATAAAAAGTATAAACGAATATAGTATTTTGAAAAGATATTCATACAAATAATTTGTTATATAGAAAAATGGATTCTTATATAGCAAAAAAAGAAATGTTCACTTAAATAAAGGAGGGAATTAAAAACAATGGCAAATAATAAAACAACTAGAAAACCAGTTGCTAGAAGAAATAGAAAAAACATAGAAAAAGGTCAAGCACATATCCATTCTAGTTTTAACAATACAATCGTAACAATTACAGATGTACAAGGAAATGCAATTTCATGGGGAAGTGCTGGTGAATTAGGATTTAAAGGTTCTAGAAAAAGTACACCATTTGCAGCTGGACAAGTTGCTGAAACAGCAGCAAAATCAGCTATGGAACATGGTTTAAAATCTGTTGAAGTATTTGTTAAAGGACCAGGGGCTGGTAGAGAAGCTGCCATCAGAGCACTTCAAACAGCAGGTCTAGAAATTAGTGCAATTAAAGACGTAACACCAATACCACACAATGGATGTAGACCACCAAAACGTAGAAGAGTTTAATAAAAAGGAGAACACATTAATAGAAAGGAGAAAGAAAATGGCAAGATATAAAGATGCACAATGTCGTGTATGCCGTAGAGAAGGACAAAAATTGTTCTTAAAAGGTGATAG
>CALXJS010000075.1 GCA_944388685.1 uncultured Clostridia bacterium
TTCCAACTTTTTATTCTTTCAATTGCCTTTACTGTATTCTCTTTTGTTCCAAAAGCTGTCAATCTAAAATAGCCTTCACCATGAGGTCCAAAACCACTTCCCGGCGTTCCTACAATATTCACCTCTTCTAATAATTTATCGAAGAATTCCCATGATGTCATACCTTCTGGTACTTTTAACCATACATAAGGAGAATTTACTGCTCCATAAACAGTAAAGCCTGCTTCCTCTAATCCATTTTTTATAATTTTTGCATTTTCTTTATAATATCGAATATTTTCTTCTATTTGTTTTTTTCCTTCTTCTGTATATGTGGCTTCTGCTGCTCTTTGTACAATGTATGATACACCATTAAATTTTGTACAAGTTCTTCTATTCCAAAGTTTATTAAATGATACCTCTTCTCCATTTTTTGTATAACCTTTTACAGTTTTAGGAATAACCACATACGCACATCTTACACCTGTAAATCCTGCTGTTTTTGAATAACTTTTAAATTCTATTGCCACATCTTTTGCACCTTCTACTTCGTATATACTGTGTGGTATATTATCTTCTTCTATGAAAGCTTCATATGCTGCATCATATAATATGATACTATTGTTTTCTTTTGCATAATCTACCCAAACTTTTAAGTCTTCTTTTGTTAATACGGTTCCTGTTGGATTATTTGGAAAACATAGATATATCATATCTACTTTTTCTTTTGGTAATTTTGGTTTAAAGTTATTTTCAGCTGTTACTGGTAAATATACAATGTTTTCATATGTTCCTGTTTTCTCATTATATTTACCACTTCTACCAGACATTACATTTGTGTCCAAATATACAGGATATACTGGGTCTGTAATGGCTACTTTATTATCTTCAGCAAATATGTCTACAATATTTCCACAATCACATTTTGCTCCATCTGATACAAATACTTCATCTGGCTCTATATCCACGCCTCTTGTTTTATAGTCATTTTCTACAATGGCTTTTCTTAAAAATTCATATCCTTGTTCTGGTCCATATCCCTTAAATCCCTCTGATGTTCCGATTTCATCAACTGCTTTATGCATTGCTTCTAAACATGCTGTAACGATTGGCTTTGTAACATCTCCTATTCCTAATTTGATAATTTCTTTATCTGGATTGTTTTTACTATATTCTGCTACTTTTTTTGCTATTGTAGAAAACAAATAACTTTCTTGTAAATTCAAAAAATTTTCATTTATATAACTCATATTCTTCCTTCCTTTCTTTTATGCTTTAGGTCTATCCATTAATTCTCCCTCAAAAACTGTAACTGCTGGTCCTGTCATATATACATGATTATCTTTTTTGCTCCATTCAATTTTTAATGGTCCTCCTAATAGCTCTACCTCTACGGTATCGTCTGTTAATCCATTTAATATACAGGCTACAACAGAAGCACACGCACCTGTGCCACAAGCTAATGTTTCTCCTGCTCCTCTTTCCCAAACTCTCATTTTTATATGATTTCTATCTACAAATTCAATAAATTCTACATTTGTTTTGTTTGGAAATGCTTTATCTACTTCTAAAATTTTTCCATAAGTTTCTACATCAAATTCTTTTGTATTCTTTACAATGGTAATCGCATGTGGATTTCCCATTGACACACAAGTAAATGTAAATTCTTTGTCTTTTGCTTTTAGTTTTAAATTTTTAACTGGTTCCTCTTCTGAAATAACAGGTATTTCTGTTGGCTTTAAAATAGGTTCTCCCATGTCTACTTTTACCGTTTCTACTTTTCCTTCTTTTACGTGAAGTTCCAATGTTTTAATGCCTGCCAATGTTTCTATGGTAACCTCTGTTTTATTGGTAAGTCCTTTGTCATACACAAACTTTCCTACACAGCGAATTCCATTTCCACACATTTCAGCTTCACTACCATCTGAATTAAACATCCTCATTTTGAAGTCAGCTATCTCACTTTTGCATATTAGAATTAATCCATCTGAGCCAACACCAAAGTGTCGATTGCTAACAAATTGAGCTAGAGATGATTCATTTTCTATATTTTGATGGATGGCATCCATATAGACATAATCATTCCCTAGCCCATGCATTTTTGTAAATTTTATCATTTTTTCTCATCCCTTTCTCAAGGCACAATCCAAATTGGAAAAGAATTAAATTTTGACCAGGAAAATTTTATTTAAAAGGCAATGGCGCATACTTTTGTATGTAACCGCGTTTTAAATGAAATTTGACGCAGACAAAATTGTAATTATTTTTCAATTTTCACCTCTTTTAGGTATTAATAGCCAATGAAATATAGTTATATCTCATTGGTTCAAATTTTATCATATCTAGTAACTTTTGTAAAGTTTTTCAATATATTCTTTATCTAATATATTCTTATTCGGGAAAATTATAATTACTATAAACACATTTTCTTCATAAAATCTTAACTTTTTCATTATTGTAAAAACACATATAATGATATATAATGGAAAAAAAGATTATATAGAGGTGTCTATGAAACTTTTTAGAAAATTATTATTAATTATTTTTATATTTATCTTAATTGCCGTTATTGTTGCAGGAATTATTGGTTTTGTTGTCTATTCTAAAGCTTTAGATGAAAAGCCTTTACTAACTAGAACCGCAGAAGTAACAGAAGATGAACATTACACACCTTTTAGTGCATTATCACAAGATTATATTAATGCTGTAATTTCTGTAGAAGATAGAAGATATTATGACCATGGACCTGTTGATTTTATCGGAATTGCCAGAGCCCTTTGGACAAACTTTAGAACCGGTGAACTTCGAGAAGGTGGCAGTACCATTACACAACAGGTTGCCAAAAATTTAGTTTTTACACAAGAAGAAACGGCGACAAGAAAATTAGGCGAATTGTTTGCTGCCTATGATTTAGAACAAAAATTTACCAAAGATGAAATCTTTGCTTTATATGTGAATAGTGCCTATTTTGGAGATGGCTATTATGGTATCTATGACGCAAGTATGGGATATTATAATAAAGAACCAAAAGATTTGAATTTAGATGAAGCTTCTATGCTCGCAGGTGTCCCAAATGCTCCTTCTGTCTATGCTCCAACGGTTAATCCAGATTTAGCAAATGAAAGACAAGCCCATGTCTTAAATACGATGGTAGAAAATGGGTATATTGCTCAGGAACAGGCTGATGAAATTATTAATAGCAAGTAATTTTACATATAAAATAAGAAAGACTATCCCTCAAACTCAAGCATAGTCTTTCTTGTTTTATATTCATTTTTTATAATCTACTATTTAATCTTCCCACCACCTAAAACAATCCCATCTTCATCATAAAATACAACAGACTGTCCTTGGGTAATTGCTCTTTGTGGTTCTTGAAATATCACTTTTATGGTTCCATTTTCTTTTATCACTTTCGCTTTTGCTTCCTTTGCTCTATATCGAATTTTAGCAAAACATTCTAATCCTTCTTCTAATCTATTTTCAACATCGACAATCCAATTTAAGTTAATCGCTTCTAATTGATTACTATACAATTCTGTTTCTGTACCAACAATGACTTGATTATTTTTAATATCTAATTTTACAACATACAATGGTTCTTTATATGAAATTCCTAAACCTTTTCTTTGTCCTATTGTATAATTGATAAGTCCATTATGCATTCCTAAAACCTCGCCTGTTGTTAAAACGATTTTTCCTTTTTTGGGTTGTTTTTGCATATGTTCTTTTAAAAATTTCTGATAATCATCATCTTTAATAAAACAAACTTCTTGACTATCTTTTTTTTGAGCAATTTCTAATCTATATTCTTCTGCTAACGCTCTTGTATCTTCTTTGCTTTCATTATCTTGTAATGGAAACAAAATATATTCTACTTTTTCTCTTGGAATGGTATATAAAAAGTATGTCTGGTCTTTTTTCTCTTCATTTGATTTTCTTAGAACATATTGTTTATATTTTTCTGAATATTCTTTTTTCGCATAATGGCCAGTTGCGATATATTTGCACCCTAATTCTTTTGCCTTTTCATAAAACACACCAAATTTTAAATATTGGTTACATTCCACACATGGATTTGGTGTTCTTGCATTTTCATACTCAGAAATAAAGATATTAATCACATGACACCTAAATTCTTTTCTACAATCGAACACATGATGCTCTATTCCCAATTTTTCACATACTTTTTTGGCATCTTTTATAGCTTCCTCATTTGGTTCATCTAACAAATTCATGGTGCAACCAATAACTTCATATCCTGCTTTCTGTAATAGAATCGTTGATACAGAACTATCTACGCCTCCACTCATTCCTAACAATACTTTTTCTTTCATTAAAATTCCTCATTCCAGTTTTATCTGTATTTTATTACTTTTCATCTTAGTTTATAATTTTAGTCTATTTTGTATTTTTCTTTCACTTCTTCTAACGCTTTTGATAATTGATCTGGACAAGATGTTCCTTTTGTACCACAAGGAATTCCTTTTAATCTTCTGATGGCTTCACTGATATTCATTCCTTCTATCAATTTAGATACCCCGACTGTATTTCCAGCACATCCTCCAACAATGGTCAATTTTTTTATAATATTTCCATCCAGTTCAATTATCATTTCTCTTGAACAAACGCCATTTGGTCTATATCTATATTCCATGATAATTCCTCCATTTCACAAATTATACTTATATAAACATTTTTAATGTTTCTTAAAATGTTTGACAAATCTCAAACATCTGTGTATAATAAATATAGGAAATAAAAGCCACAGAAAATGTGTGCTACCTATGTTTATAGATATACACCACATTGCTAGGCGGAGCAAAATGTGGTGTATTTTTATTATTCCTTATTTGAAAGTATTATGTATATAACACTTAATAAGGCAACGTTTATAGTTATTGAAATCATAAATCCTAAAATTAAGAATTGTAGAAAACTTACCATAAACACCACCTCCAATCTCTCGATATCCTCGAGGAAATCAAAGGTAACACCTACATCTGCTTCTTTTTATTTCCTATGGTTGATACTATACTACATATTTTTCTAAAAAACAAGCGAACATACTAAAATTTTACATTTTATTTTTATCCAAATCTAATTTGATATGTACATCTTTTAATTGTTGTTCTGTAACAACTGATGGTGCTCTCATCAATAAATCTCTTGCCCTTTTATTTTTTGGAAATGCGATAACTTCTCTTATATTTTGTGAATCTGCAATTAGCATAATCATTCTATCAATTCCAGGTGCAGCACCTGCATGTGGTGGTGTTCCATATTGGAAAGCATTGTATAAAGCACCAAATCGATTTTTTACATCTTCTTCACTATATCCTGCAATTTCAAATGCTTTTACCATGATTTCTGGGTTATGATTTCTAACTGCTCCTGACGCCATTTCATATCCATTACATACCAAATCATATTGATATGCTAATACATCTAATGGATTTTGATTTTCTAGTGCTTCTAATCCACCTTGTGGCATTGAAAATGGGTTATGGCTAAAGTCAATTGTTCCTTCATCAGATAATTCATACATTGGAAAATCTACAATAAAGCAGAATTTATATACACCTTTTTCAATTAAGTCTAATCGTTTTCCTAATTCAATTCTAACTAG
>CALXJS010000076.1 GCA_944388685.1 uncultured Clostridia bacterium
CATTAATGCTCCTGACATAAAAAAACCTCCTAATTTACTTCCTTTGTATTCATTTGTACTAAGTATCTACTTTTTTTCTGAAGTTGTCAATAGTTTTTTAAAATGTAATATTATTTTAATACAATTGTAATATTTTTGTAACATTATTCTTCCACTTTATCTAAATCTGGATTTAAGATTACTTCATCATATAAGCTTATCTTTTTATATGACATTATCTCTTCACTTGTGAAGCCTAATTCTTTTAATTCATCTGTTGTATATGGCTCTACAATCGAATATTTTTCTCCTTCTTTTTTTACTTTTACAAGAATTTTATTTAAATATCCTGCTCTATTTCTTACAACATAAGCTAACTCATCTTGTTTGATAATTGCCTGATTAGGAACTTTTAGTCCTTGTGCACTCCACCAAATTAAATCAAATGAAATTTTTCTATAATTAATTAACTCTTCTACGCCTTTTTCTATTTTTAATACCAATACCATATCTCCATTATTTTCCTGTAAAATATATGTAATTTCTGCTGGTACTTCTTCTCCACTTGGTAATCTAGCCTCAACGTCATCTCCTACTTTTGCATTTTTTGCTTCTTCACTATTGGTTACTGTTGCAATATAGCAATATGTATTATCTACTATTTTTCCACATTCTTCATTCGTCGGAATCGTTTTTCCTGTTTTTAAATCTAACTTATCAAGATATTCTTTACTTAATGCTGAAAAACATTCTTCTGTTGGTTTCAAAATTTCTTCAAATCCATCTACTTTATAAGAGACCACCCCACTTTTAGTTGAATTGACATATTCTGCTCCAGAATTTAGTTCATTTTCATAATTTTTTCTTTCTTCAATCAATTCTTTTAAGTATGACCCTTGTGGACTTAAATCTCCTGCAATATTTGCTTTTTTGGTTATCAATTCATTGATTTCTTTTTTTGATTCTTCTAATTTTGTTGTATCACTAATACTACTAATTCCAGATAATTTTTCTTCTATTTGTATTTCTAAAGATTTGATATCACTTGTAAATATATTTGTTTCTGTTTCATTTGCCATTGCCTCTTGTATTTTTGTGTCTAATTCTGCTATCTTTTCTTTTAAAGATTCTTCATTTCTTGTATAATATCGAAATACAGCCTCATTAACAGCAACTTTTTCTCCTTCTGCCTTGATTTTTTCCATACCGTTTTTATAATTTTCTCCTTGAACCACAATTTCATCTCTTATAATATAGCCAATATCTGTCTCTTCGGAATATAATGTTCCTTCTTCTAAAGTAAAAATGTCTGTTGGTTGCTTTACTAATAAATAAATTGTATATATTAAATACAATACCACCAAGAAAATAATAAAATAAATTATAATTTTTTTATTAAATTGCTGTTTTCTTTTGGCGTTCTCTGGCTCTACATGTTTTTCCTCTAAGATTTCATTTTTTTCTTCTTCCAAATTCTTCACCTTCCTTTCGCAAAGGTAATTTTTTCTATTGTACTATCCTTGAATACCTTATCTTTCATTGGGCAAATATTAGTCTAAAGATTGGCAAATTCTATCAATATTTTTTTCTGTACTATCTTCTGCGTTTAGCCAAATAGTTTGTTTATTTTTTCTAAACCAAGTTAATTGTCTTTTTGCATATCTTCTTGTCTCCATTTTTATTTTTTCAATCATTTCCTCTTTTGTTAAATTTCCTTCTAGATAATCTACTACTTCTTTATATCCCAATCCTTGCATAGCTGTTGGAAATGTATCATACTTTTTTAAAATCTGCTTAACTTCTTCAATTAATCCTTGTTCAATCATCATATCCACTCTTTTGTTAATTCTATCATACAGTTTTTGTCTATCCCAATCTAATCCAAAAACTTTATAATCATATTCTACTTCTTTTTTTCTGGACTCTATTTCTTGCTCTGTTTTTGTCTTTCCTGTTGCATGATATATTTCTAATATGCGTAATATTCTTTTTTTATCTGTTGCACTTATTTTTTTTACTGCCTCTGCATCAATTGCTTTTGCTTTTTCATATAGTACTGATAAGCCTTTTTCTTCCACTTCTTTTTCCAATTGATTTCTGTAATCTTCATCAAATATAATCTCTTGATATTCAATTTCATAAATTAAACTATCTAAATACAGCCCTGTTCCACCTACAATAATAGGCATTTTTCCTTTTTCAATAATTTCTTTTATGGCTTTTTTGGCATCTTTTTTATAATCTGCTACACTATATCTTTGTTCTGGAGATACATATCCTATTAAATAATGTTTGATTCCTTGCATTTCTTCAGGTGTTGGTTTTGCCGTTCCTATATCCATATCTTCATAGATTTGCATAGAATCACAAGACACGATTTCTCCATCTATTTTTTTTGCTAGTTCTATTGATAATGCGGTTTTTCCTGATGCGGTTGGACCACATATCACAATCACTTTATGTTTCTGCATTTTGCACCTCATCATATATATTTATAATACCTTCTTGTGTATTTCCTAAATATCCTTTTTCTACGAATATACATACTACAAATATAATAAGTATGATTATAATTCTTCTCTTTGCTTGTATATTTTCAATTTCTTCTTCTAATATTTTGTCTAGTACATTTGCTACCAATGGTAAAAATATTAGTGCATTTAATCCTGTAAAAACCCATATAAGTGTATTAGATACTGTTTTTTGAATTTCTTCACTTGGATATGTAATATCTGGATTTGAAAGATTATATAATAACATGGTTAGTAAATACGCTATTAGTAATCCTATTATAATAAATGCTAATTTGTTTGGCTTTTCTATATTCCCTAAATTGTGCCAAGTCCATACGATACTTACCACAAACAATAACATTATACCAATTATAATTAAAGTCATTTTCATCTCCTCATTCTTTATACAAGTCTTCACATTTGTGCGTCGAAAGCTTTGCTTTCGATGACACACGCTTTTCTTATTGTATAGAAAAATACACTTCTATCTTGTCCTATTTAGATTTTTCATATACAACAAGGTTAAATTTATTTTCTTGCAAATTTTCTTTCTATATCATATTTTGTCATTTTAATAGCTGTTGGTCTACCATGAGGACAAGTAAATGGATTTGGTAAAGATAACAATTTATCCATTAAACTTTCTACCTCTTTTTCATCTAACGCCATATTAGCTTTTACTGCTGCTTTACAAGCAACTGTTGCAATAAATTTTTCTTCTTTTTCTTGTTTTGCTGTTCTTGCCACTGTATTGATTTCATCTAATGTTTCTAAGAATAATTCTTTTGTATCTAAATCAATACAAACGGTTGGAACACCTGTTAATTTAATGGTGTTTTCTCCAAATTCTTCTAAGGTAAATCCAGCTTTTCTAAACATATCCATATTGTCTTTGGCAATATCCATTTCTTTATGTGTTAATGTGATAACATCTGGCAACAATAGCATTTGAGAATCTTTGCTAGAATCACTATAATAATTTTCTTTTACTTTTTCATACATAATTCTTTCATGTGCTGCATGTTGATCTAAAATGTACATTTCTTGTCCAATTTCAATAATGATATAGGTTTTAAATACAATTCCAACAAATTTATATGTTGGTTTTTGATATTCTTCTATGCCTTCAAAAACAGATACATTGTCTTTTAATATATCAATATCTCTTTCTTCTTTCTTTTCTTCTGGTTTAACTTCTTCCTCATCTTGTATTGGTAATCTGCCAAATAATTTTGCATACATTTCATTGAAATCATCTGAAACCACCTTTGGATTGTCATTCAATTGTTCCATTTTTTCTTTGATTTCTTTGAATTCTTGTTTGATTTCTGGATTTTCTATATTTTCAATAATTTCATTTGTGTTATCCACTGTTTGGTCACTTATTGTGGATTCTTGTTCTTGCTTTTCGATTCCTTCAGCTGTTTCCTTTTGCAAATTTGTATTATCAAGTATTGCCTCTTTATCTGCCATAGGATTTTCTTGTTGTTCATCTTTTTGATTATCGCCATTTTGTTCATTTTTTATTTCTTCATGAGAAAATTCTTCTACTGTTGGCAATTCATTTTCTTGTGCTTTGTCATTTTGTTTTTCTTCTTGATTTTCCAAGTTAGATGTTTCTGTTTCATTATTATCTGAAGTACTTGTTACAACATATTCTTCCTTTTCTTCTTTTAAAGTCTGTACAGTAGATGTAGGCATTTTTAAATTTTTTTCTTTAATTTCTTTTTCTAAATTTTCCTTCATTTGTTTCAATTTAGCTAATATATCAGATGTGTCAATTGGTTCGCCAACATTTATTTTCGTATTTTCTACTGTATCTACTTTATTTTCTAAGTGGTTCTTCGCACGAAATACTTCTTCTATAATATTAGAACTACCTTGGTGTTCCGTCTCTTCTGCTACATTTGTTTTTATTTTACTTTCTTCATTAGTATAGTTTTCGATTTGCCTTTCATTTTGTTTTCTAAAAGCAAATAATCCACCAACATCTTGTCTTTGTTGTTTTTCTTCTTTTAATTTTTTTAGTCTTTCCTCAAAACTTAATTCTCTTGCAGTCTCCATTTTTTCTTCATGTAAAGCTTTTTCAGAATTTGCTACTAATTCTGTTTTCAATAAAGTATCTTTTATCGCATGATAAATTGCTTGAAATACTTTGTTTTCTTCTTCAAATCGAACTTCTAATTTTGCTGGATGTACATTAACATCTACTTTTGCTGGATTCATTTCAATATTTAAAATAACAAATCCAAATTTTCCGATAGGAATTAATCCTTTATATGCTTGTTCTGTTGCGGCTGTTAAAGTTTTATCTTTTATGTATCGTTTGTTTACAAAAAATAATTGGTTAGAACGGTTAGAACGTGCGATTTCTGGTTTTCCTACCACACCTTGAACATGAATATCTTCATAATTATATGAAACTTCCATTGCACCATTTGCAACATCTTTTCCATAAATGCTATATATAACACTTTTAATGTCATCACTACCATTTGTTTGAATAACCGTTTTTCCTGTATTAATCAATTTAATAGCAATATTTGGATTTACTAACGCAATTCTTGTAATAACATCTTCAATATACCCTGATTCTGTATAATCTTTTTTCAAAAACTTATATCTGACTGGCGTATTAAAAAATAAATTTCTAACAGTAATGGTTGTTCCTGTTTTACAACCTGCCTCTTCTTTCTCTAAGACATTTCCTGCCTCTACAACTACTCTATATCCAATATCTTGTTCCTGTGTTTTAGACACCATTTCAACATTTGCAATAGCTGCAATACTCGCCAATGCTTCTCCTCTAAATCCCATAGAAGTAACTGTGTTTAAATCATCTGCACTTCTAATTTTACTAGTTGCATGTCTTTCAAAAGCAATCTCCAAATCATCTTGAGCAATCCCTTTTCCGTTATCACTTACTTTTATGAAAGAAATTCCTCCATTTTTAATCTCAACAGTAATATTGGTTGCTCCCGCATCAATTGAATTCTCTACCATTTCTTTTATAACAGAAGCTGGTCTTTCAATAACTTCACCAGCTGC
>CALXJS010000077.1 GCA_944388685.1 uncultured Clostridia bacterium
TTTATGAATTCTTGAACGCTACCGCTTATCTTTACACACAGGCATAGCCTGTGGATTGTCAACCACTATTCACAGTTTATAAACGAGAATTAATAAAAATGTTGATATATAAATATTTTTTAAAAATTCGAATGTGACTGGAATTATATATCAACATTCTATAAAATAATTTTTTAACTGTGAATTGTAACTAATTATTCACATCTTTACTACCAATTTATTAAATTTACTATTGATATAGTTTTCTAATTTTGTCATAAATTCTTCTGGTTTTATTTCCTTTTTTGCGACCATATCTAAGCCTTTTTCCCAACTAGCTGTTAATTTTGGATTTAACATATCTGGCATAGATTGCAAAACAATATCATAAATATATTCTCCCTTTTCACTCGGCGTAATAATTTGTGTTTTATTATTAATTTCTATATAATGAATTTTTTCTAACTTTTTAATAATTTCTCCTCTTGTTGCACTTGTTCCAATTCCTGCACCTTTTATTTGCTCTCTTAGTTCCTCTTCTTCTATTAACTTTCCTGCATTTTCCATAGCTAAAATAATCGAACCAGAATTATATCTATTTGGTGGTGACGTTTCTGCTTCTTTTATCTCAAAATTTTTAATCAAGACTTCTTGTCCTTTTTTTAATTTTTTCAAAATTTCTAAGTCTGCAGATTTATTTTCACTATTTTTATTTTCTTCCAATTTATTTTCCACATCTTGCTCACCATTTGTGGATTTTTTCTTTTTAGTTTCCTGTTTGTCGATTGGTTTTAGGATTTCCAAAAATCCTTGCTTTACACATACTCTTCCACTCGTTGTAAACGTTTCTTTCTTTTCCTTATCCATTTCTACTTCTATGGTTAATTGAATTTTATTATATTCTGCTGGTGGATAAAAAATTGCTAAAAAACGTTTTACAATCACCAGATATATATCTTTTTGTAATTGTGGCAAACTATTAAAGTTTTCATATCCTTGTCCCGTTGGGATAATGGCATAATGGTCTGTGATTTTACTGTCATTAACATATTTAGTTTTGGCTAAGTTTGTAGAATATTTTTCTTCTACCATCTTTTTGATATATCCTTGAATTTCTTCATTTTTACATCCTTTCGCAATTCCATTTAAATTTTTATTGATTTCTTTACTAACTGCAGTTGATAATACTCTGGCATCTGTTCTAGGATAGGTAACCAATTTCTTTTCATAGAGATTTTGAATAATCTCCAAAGTTTCATCTGGTTTAATTTTAAATCGTTTGGTACATTCATTTTGAATTTCTGCTAAGTTAAATAGCAATGGTGCATTTTCTTTCTGCTTTGATTTTTTTAATTCTGTTATCACAGCTTTTTTATTATTTAAACTTACAATAAATTCTTTAGCATCTTTTTCTTTTTTAAATCCTGTTTCATTATATAATTTAGGAGATTCCCACATTGTCGATTTTTCTGTTGCCTTCCAATCTGCTTTAAATGAAGATGTTTCTTCTCCAAATTCTCCTGCAATTTTATAATATTTGGTTTTTACAAAATTTCTAATTTCTCTTTCACGTGATACAACCATCCCTAATACACAGGTCATAACTCTTCCAACTGAAATAGATGCTCTATCTTCATGAATATTTTGTGCTAACCTTCTTCCAAATATGATAGATAGTAATCTTGAAAAATTAATACCGATTAAATAATCCTCTTTTGCTCTTAAATAAGCACTATCTGATAGGCTATTATATTCTGACATATCCTTTGCTTCATGAATTCCTCTTAGAATCTCTTCTTCTGTTTGTGAATCTATCCAAACTCTTTTCATTTTCGCTTTTGGATTTGGTTTTGCCATCATAAATACAAGCCTTTGTATATATTCTCCTTCTCTTCCAGAGTCTCCTGCATTATATATTTCTTCTATATCTTCTCTTTGTAATAACTGTTGTACTATATTAAATTGATTCTGTACTTGTGGTATGATTTCATATTTCCATTCTTCTGGTATAAATGGTAATGTATCTAATCTCCAAAATTTTAATTTCTCATCATACTTTTCTGGATAACTCATTGTTACTAAATGTCCTACGCACCATGTAATAATCCAGTCGTTAGACTCTAGATATCCATTTTTCCTGTTTGTTGTTATTTTTAATGCTTTTGCAAATTCCATTGCCACAGATGGTTTTTCTGTTATAATTAATTTCTTGCCCAATTTTACCTTTCTTTCCTTTCTCTAGTTTTGCAAGTATTACTGTATCTTTTTTTGTATATATTGATTTAAGAATTCTTGTACTTCCATTATTTTATTTTTTGTATCTTGGTTTTTGAAATCAAATCTTGCTAATATTTTATTAATATAATTTTCTTTATACAGTATTTCATAAGATGCTTTATAATTGATGTCAAATACAAATGCCAACATAACAAACAGTTTTGCTAATTTTCCCTTTTCGTTTAATTCATTTCTATTAATTGTTTTCATCTTATGTATTTTTTGTATAATATCATCATTTATAATTGATTGATTGATTTCTTCTATATCTTCTGGTGTATAAAAAATTGCCGTTGCTTCATAAAAAATGTCTATTTTATCAGCATCCCTAATAATTTTACAAAACATTTCCTGTTTACTTGTCAGTCCCTTTTCTATTATATATTTATTATGATTTTTAACTGCTAAATAGATGGTATCTATATATTTTTCATTGTCTATATATTCTTTTATATAACTGTCTTTTTTTAAGATTTCTACTCCCAAATCTCCATGATCAACACTTTCTCTATCTCTAAAAGTAGCATATCTCGTAAATTGTTCAAACCTCCCTATATCATGTAATAACCCTATTAAAGTCGCTACTTGTATTTCTTCATTGCTCAGGTTTAAATGTTCTGCAATTTTGTTAGATATATCCATAACTCTTAATGAGTGTAATTGTTTTCTTTTTAAATTATCATTTTCTATATCAAATGCTTTGGAATATTTTATAAATTTCTCTTTAGCTTTTTCTATATTCATTTTCTACTTTCGACCTCTTTTCTATTTTTATCAGTTTTATTTGTATTTTGTTGTTATAGAATTGTATTCATGTAATTTGCTACTTTTTCGTGTATTTTTTCATATTTCTTCTTTGTTTCTAAATCATGAAATTGAAATCGATTATAAATTTTTTCTATATAATTTTGTTGTTTTATAAATTGAATACTTTCGGAAAAATTAAAGTCAAAAATATATGCAAAATGTCCGACTAAACCATCTGCCGGTGTTTTTTTCTTATGATAATCAATTTTTCCATTTTCCATAAATTCTTGATAAATTTCTTCAGTAATCACATCATCTGATAAATCTGCCTTTTCCCAAGCTGTTTCTTTTTTCTCGTAAGTCAATATATATAAAATATCCATTTTATCACTATCTCTAATAATTTTGGTATGCAATAACTCTCGAGTTGTTAAATCATTTGATATATCTGATGCATTTTTGTTATGATTTAAAATTGCTTTTCTTATCACATCATCATATTGATTATCTTGTATAAATTCCCTTATGATTCCATTTTTTCTATTAAATAACATGTCTACACCCAGTTCTCCGTGATTAACAGTTTTCCTATCATTAAATGTATTAAATCTTTTTATCTGTTCCAATCTTCCTATATCATGAAGTAATCCTATTAATTCTGCTAACTCTACATCTTCTTTACTTAGTTCTAATTTTATTGCTAGTTTTTTAGCTAGTTGTGAAACTCTTTCCATATGTTCAATTTTTAATTTTATCTTGTCATTTTCTGCATTATACACTCTTGCATATTTTGCAAACGCTTTTTTTGCTCTTAGTATATCTATCATGTTATTCACCTCGTTATGCATTCTATCATTTTTCTTCCTTTATTTCAAGATTGTTCACAATTCCGTGATTAATTCCTTATATGTTTATTTCGAATAAATAACGAATGTGATTAAAGAATGATTAGAAACTTTTTAATAATTTTATGGAAAATATTTGTGCTTGACGTAAAAAGGAGCCATAAAATTATTTTAGAGTTTCTTTTCATTCGTATTGAGCCGAGGAATTTATAAGAAATAAACATATAAGGAATTAATCGGAACTATAAACAGGATTGATGATTATTATATGAATTCACCTTTTTCTCTTGAAACTCTTAGCTTTTTGTTATATAATACGATTTATAAAACATTTGAAAGGACGGATCAGAAGCATGAGTTATAACTTTAAAGAAATCGAAAAAAAATGGCAAAATAAATGGTATGCTGAGGGAACCTTTAATGCAAAAGATGATTTTACGATGAAAAAATGGTATGGATTAATAGAATTTCCTTATCCATCAGGTCAAGGACTTCATGTAGGACATCCTAGAAGTTATACTGCATTAGATATTATTGCTAGAAAAAGAAGAATACAGGGATATAATGTATTATTTCCAATCGGATTTGATGCTTTCGGATTACCAGCAGAAAATTATGCAATTAAAAATCATATTCATCCAAAAATTACAACTGAAAAAAATATTAATCATTTTAGAGAACAATTAAAATCAATTGGTTTTTCTTTTGACTGGTCAAGAGAAATCAATACCACTGACCCAGAATATTATAAATGGACTCAATGGATTTTTATCCAATTATATAAGCATGGATTAGCCTATAAAGCTACAATGCCAATAAACTTCTGTACTGGTTGCAAGGTAGGACTTGCTAATGAAGAAGTTGTAAATGGTGTTTGTGAGAGATGTGGAAGTCCCGTAGTTCAAAAAGAAAAAAGTCAATGGATGTTAAAAATCACAAATTATGCACAAAGATTAATTGATGATTTAGATGATGTGGATTTCTTAGATAAAATTAAGGCTCAACAAAAAAATTGGATTGGTCGTTCTGAAGGTGCAGAAGTCACCTTTAAAATCGCTGATTCTGATGAAACTTTAACCGTTTATACAACAAGACCAGATACATTATTTGGTGCTACATACATGGTAGTTGCTCCAGAACATCATATGATTGATAAATTGTCAGATAGAATTACCAATATGGATGAAATCGAAGAATACAAACATCAAGCTTCTTTAAAATCTGATTTTGAAAGAGCGGAATTAAATAAAGAAAAAACTGGATGTGAAATTAAAGGAATTAAAGCAATTAATCCATTAACAAACCAAGAAATTCCTATTTGGATTTCTGATTATGTTTTAATTACTTATGGTACTGGCGCTATTATGGCCGTTCCTGGACATGATACCCGTGACCATGAATTTGCAAAAAAATTTCATTTACCAATTGTTCAAGTTATTAAACCTGTTGATGAAACAATTGAATATGATATTAATCAAGAAGCTTTTACTGATGTTGAAACTGGCGTATTAATCAATTCTGGATTTTTAAACGATTTACCAGTTGTAGAAGCTAAGAAAAAAGTAATTAGCTATTTAGAAGATAATCATATTGGTAAAAAACAAGTAAATTATAAATTACGTGATTGGGTATTTTCTAGACAACGTTATTGGGGTGAACCAATCCCTATGGTTTATTGCGAAAAATGTGG
>CALXJS010000078.1 GCA_944388685.1 uncultured Clostridia bacterium
AAAAATGGTGCATCTTTCTTTTTTAAATATGCACGCTTAGGAGGGTTGAAAATTGCCTAGTATTTTTGAAATAAAACGGATACAAAATTTACTTTTGGACAAACGAGAATGATGAACCGATTCATGTACATATTTCGAAAGGAAATCCAACAGCCAATGAAACTAAGGTTTGGCTAACTCAATCAGGAGGCTGTGTTCTTTGTCATAATAAAAGCAAAATTCCTGAAAGAGAATTAAATATTATTTGTGAAGATATCTCTTTGCATTATTTTCAAATTGTAGAAAAATGGAAATTAATTCACTCAGGTAATATAAAATTCTATTGTTAGAAAAATTTAAAACATACTGGAACTATAAATAACAAACTATAGGTTATATTTTAAAGAGGATATGTAAATAAAAATACATATCTTTTTTGAATTTAATATAAAAAATAGCATATTTATTGGGATTATTTGCAATGACTTTGTAAATTATAATAACTACGAAAAAATGTTTGTGAATATTAAAAATTCTATTGACTTTTTGTACTTAAAATTATATAATTGGTCAAGAAAATAGGAGAGAACAGAATGTGCTTGTAAAATAAAAAAACACATCTCTGCTTGACCGGTGGAAGATGTATTTTTACATATAAAATCGGCAACCACATTTTGTGGCTCTTTTATTTTCTATAATTATTATAATATAAAAAATAATGATTGTCAATGAGAAGAGGAGTAAAAATACATGCAAGAAATATTAAAAGGATTAAATGATAAACAATATGAAGCAGTTGTAAACACAGAAGGACCATGCTTAGTCATCGCAGGTGCAGGAAGTGGAAAAACAAAAGTATTAACACATAAAATTGCCTATTTAATAGGCGAAAAAGGTGCAAAACCATGGGATATATTGGCTATTACGTTTACGAATAAAGCTGCCAATGAAATGAAAGAAAGAATTGCAAACTTAGTGGGGAATGACGCAAAAGATATTTGGATGGGAACATTTCATTCTATATGTGTTAGAATTTTAAGAAGATTTATTGATAGAATTGGGTTTAATTCTTCATTTATCATATTTGATACATCAGATCAAAGGACATTGGTAAAGGCTTGTATGAGAGAATTAGCAATTGATGATAAATTGTTTAATGATAGAAGTGTATTATCAGAAATTAGTAATGCGAAAAATGAAATGTTAGAACCTGAACAATATAAGGCAAGAAGTAATGGAGATTTTCGAAAAGAAAAAATAGCAACAGTTTATGAATTATATCAAAAACGATTAAAAGAAAATAATGCAATAGATTTTGATGATATCATTAATTATACAATAAAAATACTAATGGAAAATCCAGATGTTTTAGAATATTATGCCAATAAATTTAAATATGTATTGGTTGATGAGTATCAAGATACCAATAAAGCACAATTTACATTAATTACATTATTCGCATCTAGAAATGGAAATATTACAGTCGTAGGAGATAATGACCAAGGAATTTATAGTTTTAGAGGAGCAGATATTTCAAATATTTTGAATTTTGAAAGAGATTTTCCAGGAACGAAAATCATTAAATTAGAACAAAATTATAGATGTACAGGAAATATCCTAAAAGCTGCTAATAGTGTTATTAAAAATAATGAAGTCAAATATAAAAAAGAATTGTGGACAGAAAACGAAGAAGGAAATCTTCCAAAAGTATATCAAGCAGATAATGAATATGATGAGGCAACCTATATTGTAACAGAGATTGAACATCTAAAAAGAGAAGAATATTATAAATATTCCGATTTTGCGATTTTATATAGAATGAATACCCAATCAAGAGCAATTGAGGATATTTTAAGAAGAGAAAATGTACCATATAAAATTGTTGGTGGATTAAAATTCTATGAAAGAAAAGAAATCAAAGACATTATTGCTTATTTACGATTAATTCAAAATAGTGCAGACAACTTAAGTTTAAAAAGAATTATTAATGAACCAAAAAGAGGAATTGGAAAAACCAGTTTAGATAAAGTGGAAGCAATAGCTGAACAAAACGAAACCTCTATGTATGAAGTCATTAAACATGCAGACCAATATGGATTAAATAGAGTATTTTTGAATTCTAGAGAATTTGTGAATGTAATAGAAGAATTAAAAGATAAAAAAGATCAATTAGTGATATCAGAATTAATCAAAACAACTTTAAAGAAAACAGGATATACCAAAGCTTTAGAAGATGAAAATACCATAGAGGCAGAAAATAGAATTGAAAACTTGGAAGAATTTTTAACCGTTGCCATTGAATTTGAAGAAGAATATGCAGAAAATTCATTAAGTGAATTCTTAGAAGGAATCACCTTATCATCTGACATAGACAATGTTGAAGAAACAGAGGACTCTGTAACTTTAATGACATTACATAGCGCAAAAGGATTAGAGTTCCCAGTCGTATTTTTAGTAGGAATGGAAGAAGGAATTTTCCCTGGATATAAATCGATTTCAGAACCAAAAGAATTGGAAGAAGAAAGACGTTTATGTTATGTAGGAATTACCAGAGCAAAAGAACATTTATATTTAACTTGTAGTAAGCAAAGAACCATTTTTGGATCAACAAGTTATAATCCAGTATCTAGATTTTTAACAGAAATACCAGAAGACTTGTTAGAAGGTTACCAAGAAGCATTTGGAGAAGAAGATAACAATAAAAATCAAATGTTCAAAGACTCAAATTATACATGGACTTATGGAAGTAAAGATAATGGAAATATAAAAACATATAAAATTGGAGAAAAGCAATCTGTTGGAATTGGAGCATTTGCTAAATCTAATACAACAAACAATTCAACAAACACAGGATTTGCCTTTAGAACAGCAGAAAGCTTTTTAAACAATTTAGGAAAAAAATCAACATCTAATAATCAAGTAGACTTATCAAAATATGAAGCAGGCGTAAGAGTATATCATAAAAAATTTGGAGAAGGTACGATTAATAAAGTAGAACCAGAGGGAGAAGATTTAAAAGTAGATATCAATTTTGATAAAGTAGGGCATAAAAGATTAATGGCAAAATATGCAAATCTAGAAATTATATAAATGTCCTTTTGGGGACATTTCTGTTTGGGACATTTTATGATAAGCTATTAAAGAATAGGATATATTAGGGAAGTTATACTGACTTCCTAGTATGTCAAAATAAAAGGGGAATAGTATGAAAAAAATTTTGAGAAGAATCGTATTACTAGTATTAGGAATTGTTTTATGTTATCAACATTTTTGTTATGCAGATGTTGTGGATTTGTCCATAGGTCTTTTAAGCCTTTTTAGTATTTGTTTTATACCTATAGGAATCACTGTATTGATTATTGTTTTAGACTCTTATTTTATTTTAAAACGAGAAGCAAAAAAGGGACAAGAGCCTAATGAAGAAAAGACTAAAAAAATAAATTTTACCAAAAAGCTTATTTTTATAATAATTGCGATATTAGTTATGATGATAAATTTTTGTATGAATTATTTTTATGAAGTATATTATCCAAAAATATTTTTAGTATCTATAAGTGCATTAATCATATTGGCAATTATATTAAGATTAAAAGAAAAGAAGAAAATAGCATATATTATTATGACAATAGCAATTATTATGATAGGAATAATTACAACTTATAGTCATATCTTAAAACAAGAGGCAGAAGAAGAATGGAAAGAAAGAGTTAATGCTGTTTCATTCATGACTGATCCTGAAATAAACGTATTTAATGAACAGTTTACACCATATGAAGGAAAAGAAGTAAAAGGCAGAATTGTTCGTGCTTTAATTCAAAAAGTTGTTAGCAATAATGCGGGCAATACTGACCGTGAAGTTATGCAAGTTACTGTATCTGGAGTAGTAACATTAAATAAAGAAGACACGCAACTGCCTGAACAATTTGATGAAATTAAATTGGATAAAACATATAATGTGAACATGATTTATAATAAATATGGAAAAATAGAATCCATCCATATAGAAGAAAATCAATAATATGAGAAATTATCAGAAAGTGAAGTGAACCCAAAATGTTAGACAAAAAGTTTGACAAGGAGGGTTCATTTTTTATTGTATAGGAAATTGCACTTTCTATAATATAAAAAAATTGAAATAAGCGGAGTTAGGAAATCTTTAAAGATTGTTCCTAAAGGTCAAATTTTTTTTGAATAAAATTGATAAAAATGGAAATAATGAAAAAAGAAATCAAAAAGAAAGGAATGATTAAAAATGGCAGACTTAAATCAATCAGAGTTACAAAATTTAAGACATCTTATTGGAGCACATGAAACAGCTTATCAAAAATTAAACACATATGCTTCACAAGCAGTAGACCCACAAATTAAACAACTTTTTACAAAATCTGCTCAAGATGCTTTAAATACAAAACAAAAATTAATGACATTTTTAAATAATTAAGGAGGATTTTATGGACGAGAAAACAATGGTAAATGATATTTTAGCTGGAGTAAAATCAGATTTAACAGCATATCAAACAGCAATATCAGAAGCTGAAAATATGCAATTAAGACAAACTTTCCAACAAATCAGAAATAATGATGAAAGTTTTCAATATGAACTTTTTAAAATTGCACAATCTAAAGGATATTAT
>CALXJS010000079.1 GCA_944388685.1 uncultured Clostridia bacterium
TTGAATTTTTGTTTTGCAAATTATTGTTCGCTTTTGTTGTTCTTATTTTATATCTTATTTTTCAATTTGTCAATACTTTTTTATAAAAAATATAAAATTTTTGTTCGCATTTGTTTAAAGCTAGATATCTTAGTGTTTTCAGGTTTTTCGCAATTTTTATTCTTTTTCTTTTATATACTTTTTAAAATCTACAAATCCTAACGGTTTTGCGTAAAAATAACCTTGTATAAAGTCACACTTTTTCTCTTTTAAATATTTTACTTGTTCGCTTTTTTCGACACCTTCTGCTACTGTTTTTAAGTGTAATTTTTGTGTAATATATATAATAATTTCTAAAAGATCAATCGCATTTTTTTCTTGTCCAATCTTGTCTATAAATGATTTATCAATTTTTATTGTATCAATCGGTAGTATTTCTAACATATTTAAAGAAGAATAGCCTGTTCCGAAGTCATCGATTGCTATTCCAAAGCCTTTTTCTTTTATTTTTTCTAATATTTCTTTCATATCTATATTGCTCTCCATAGTCGTTCGTTCTGTTATCTCAAATTGAATGATATTGGGGTCAATTTCATATTGATTTGTTATTTTCATATATCTTTCAAGAAAATCCTTTTCTGCTAAACTTTCTTTAGAAATATTCACAGAAATTTTAGGGATCTTTTTTACTTCTTGTTTCATTTCTTTTATATGTTTACATACCATCTCAAATATATATGCATCTAGTTTTATAATAAACAAATTTCTTTCAAATATCGGAATAAACTCATTTGGCGAGATACTTTTTCCATTCTCATTCCAACGAATTAAAGCTTCTGCACCTGCTATTCTCTCTGTTTTTGTATCAATTTGCGGTTGATAATATACTTCAAATTTTTGATTTTGAATGGCTTCTTCCATCCTGTTTTCTATTTCACTTTCTCGTACCATTTTTTGCTCAAATTCTTCTGTAAATATGCCATATGTTACATTGTATTTTCCTTTAATACTGTCATGTGCAAAAATAGCTTTATCAATTATACTTTGTACGTCTTTTTCTTCGCTCCCACATATATATACACCCATAGATATTCGCAAATTATACCAGGTGTTTTCCACATTAATTCTAGATATTTTTTTATTTAATCTTTCTGTTATATTTTCTACATCTACTTCTCCTACTAAAAAAATTCCAAAAACATCATTTGCCAATCGGCACACAATATCTGTTTTTCTAATGGCATTTTTTATTTCTTCTCCCACTCTTGTTAATAATTTATTTCCTTTTGCATGTCCATATTTTTTATTAAATGACTTAAATTTATCTATATCTAATATAATTGCTGTTTTTTTCCCATTCGTTTCTAGCTTTTCTTTTGTTCTTGCTAAATATGCATTATAATTTCCTAAGTTTGTTATAGGGTCAATATATGCTAATTCATAAAGTTTTTCTTTTTTTATTAATGTTAAATTCGTAAATTTTCTGTTCATAATTTATCTTCCATTCTCTTTTTTCTAAGTTTATTAATTTTTAGTATGTGTTATAAATAGAAAGTTATGCCAAAAAAAAGAAAACATTGACGTTCTCTTTTTATTTCATTTTACTTAAATCTCTTAACATTTGTAACAAATATTCTCCTCATTTTTATCTCTTTCATCTTTTTCTAAATTTCTTTTTCCAAAACATTCAAATCCATTGCTTTCATAAAATTCTTTAATTTTCTGATTATCTTCACATTCTAAAAAAACGTATCTGCCTCCTAATATATCTTGCGTTTCTTTTATTTTATCACATGCAAACTTTAATAAAATATCTCCTGTAATTAATTGGTTATAACCATTATTATAATTTTTACCCAATTGTCCTATTAGCGGTAAAGCAATAGTATATCCTTTATTGTCATTTTCATATTTTGCATATTTTAACAATTTTTTTCTTTTTGTGTTGCTTAATATAGATTTTTTTATAGTGGTCGATTTATTAGCAATAGCAAAATACCCTACAATTACATCTTTACTTTGAAATTGACTTGTTACAATAAATGTTCTAGAAATATCTTGTTTGGAAAATTCTATTGCTTTTTCTTTTAAAAAATATTCTACGTCACTATTTAAATCACATTTATAGTCTTTTAATACATCCTTCGTTCTGCTTTCTCCTAAAGTATTGTAAATATCTTTCAAGTTAATTATCTTATATCCCATTTTTATTTGCCAAACAAATTCCTTATTTTTTCGCTATCTTTAACATCCTCAACTAATTTATCTATTTTTACTTCTTTTGGCTTTTTGTTTTCGGCTTTTTCTAAAGCATTAATAAATTTTTCAGCTGATTTTTTGTCTTTGATAACAATATTTTTTAAAAAACTTTTTGTTGCCATATTTATCATCTCCTATTATATTATATCCGATATTTAGAATTATAACACAATTTTATGTAAATTTCAAATTTAAAATGTACTTTTTGTTTATATATTTTATCATAATGAATTCCATTGTCAATATATTTTCTAAAAATGACTCAGAGACAATAGAAAAAAGTGGACAAAACCATATTGGGTATATATCCACCTTTATTATTCTTATTTGAAACTAGTGTTCTTAATTATTTCATTGCTTCTTCTACTGCAACAGCAACTGCAACTGATGCTCCAACCATTGGGTTGTTACCCATTCCGATTAATCCCATCATTTCAACATGTGCTGGTACTGATGAGCTTCCTGCAAATTGTGCATCTGAGTGCATTCTTCCCATTGTGTCTGTCATACCATATGATGCTGGTCCTGCTGCCATATTGTCTGGGTGTAATGTTCTTCCTGTTCCTCCACCTGATGCTACTGAGAAATATTTCTTTCCTTCTGCTAATCTTTCTTTTTTGTATGTTCCTGCAACTGGATGTTGGAATCTTGTTGGGTTTGTTGAGTTACCTGTAATTGATACATCAACATCTTCCATCCACATGATGGCTACACCTTCTCTAACATCATTTGCTCCATAACATCTAACTTTGCTTCTTTCTCCGTCTGAGTATTTAATTTCTTCTACAACTTTTACTTTTCCTGTAAAGAAATCAAAGTCTGTTTTTACATATGTAAATCCATTAATTCTTGAGATAACTTGTGCAGCGTCTTTTCCAAGTCCATTTAAGATAACTCTTAATGGTTCTTTTCTTACTTTGTTTGCTGATTTTGCAATTCCGATTGCCCCTTCAGCTGCTGCAAAACTTTCATGTCCTGCTAAGAATGCAAAACATTTTGTATCTTCTGATAATAGCATTGAAGCTAAGTTTCCGTGTCCTAATCCAACTTTTCTATCATCTGCAACTGAACCTGGGATACAGAATGCTTGTAATCCTTCTCCGATTGCTTTTGCTGCGTCTGCTGCTTTTGTGCAACCTTTTTTAACAGCAATTGCTGCACCTAAAGTATATGCCCAAGCTGCATTTTCAAAACAAATTGGTTGTACTCCTTTTACGATTTCATATGGATTAAATCCTTTATCTGTACATATTTTTAATGCATCTTCAAAATCCTTTATTCCGTATTTTTCCATTACTGGTTTTATTTGATCGATTCTTCTTTCATAACTTTCAAATGTTACTGCCATTTTATTTCCTCCCTATTCTTATATTTTTTTATCAAAATATTCTATAAATTTCTCTAATTCTGTAATGTATTCTTCCTTTATTCTATTGTGTATCTCTTCTGCTACATCTTCTTTATATGTATATGTTACTAAATTTCTATCTTTTAACATATACATATATGTTTCTCCATCTTGGATAATATTATATTGAAAAGCTGTTCTGATAACCGAACCCGGACCTAACTCATCTAATAATTCTTGTTGTTGCAAGTATTTTTGAAGGGTTTTCCAAAATAACTCAAAAGTATATTGATATGCATTTATGATGGCTCCTCTATCTTTCTCACTACCATTATCTGTATCGACAAATTCTTTTAATTTATTAAAAGCCTTTTTAAAATTTTCATAACTTTGTATTACATTATCTGGCATATATTTCAACTCCTTCTTTTAATATGCTATCTTTAATTTTATCATCTTCTCCAAGACTATTAAAATTTATTAAGTCTATTTTGTATGGCAGATATAAATCGTCAATTTCAAAATATATCTTTGTATTTATTTGAAATGTCAGATTTTCTCCAAACAAAGCTATATCGATATCAGACTCTTTTCGATAATCTCCTCTTGCTCTTGAACCAAAGATACAGGCACTTTCCACTTCACTATACTTTTCTAGTATAGATACAATATCTTTTACAACTTTTTCATCTAAACCAAATTTCATTTTATCTTTTCTATCCATATTGTATTTTCTCCTATTAAAAATAGTTAGCCTTAAATGCTAAATCAATGCAAAAGAGTCCAGCTTTTCATTCGTCCTTATTCGAAAATTAATTAAAATTAGTAAGATGTGCATTTTTCATAAATATAGACAAACTGAAGGTGTACTTTTGTACATCGAAGTTTGGATTTATTAAAATGCTAATCTACTAAAACGAAGCAAAAGTGGTATATTGCTAGGAAAACGAATTTGAAATTTATGAGACGTACTCTTTGTACGTTGATTAAATTTCAAATGAAGTTTGACGACGCAAGATGC
>CALXJS010000080.1 GCA_944388685.1 uncultured Clostridia bacterium
ATTTTGTACTCTAATATATGAATTATACAATACTTTTTTATTTTTTTCTACTGTTTTTATTGACTTTTTTAACAAATGATGCTATCATATTTATTGCATTTGCAAATGGGTCAGTAGCTCAGCTGGATAGAGCAACGCCCTTCTAAGATTTGTGCCACATTCTCAGAACTATTGGCATTGTAGAATTTTAGAGTTTATAGAGGATTTCTCTAACAAAACCTCTAACAAATTGCATATTATATCTGTATAGATAAAAATCCCAAAAACAACATGGGTCAATAGCTCAGCTGGATAGAGCAATGCCCTTCTAAGGCATGGGTCGGGGGTTCGAATCCCTCTTGGCTCACCATTTTCAAGAGATTTTTAATCTCTAACAGATATTTAAGAAATATTTATGTTTTTGCATAAATATTTTTTTATTTCTATACAATTTGGCCAACTCTTTCCTTACCAAAAATTCTTTCAATGGCTTTTCCTGTTTCTAACTGTCTTTGATAATCACTTCTTGTGTATCTATTAGTTGATGCAATACTTTGATGTCCTAACCAGTCTTGTAAATCTCTAATATCTACACCTTCCATATGTAGTAGTGTCGCATTTGAGTGTCTTAAACCATGTGGGGTTACTTTTTTCATCTTATTTCTTCTAATAATTTTTCCAAATCTTTTTGTAAAATAATTAGGTAATATAAAGTCCCCATTATCATGTACGAATAAATATCCGTCATATTTATGATTATAAGTGTTCCCATAGAATTCTTTGCATTTTTCAATTCTTTCTATTTTATTTAAAATGTCTTTTTTTATTTCTGGAAATATTGGTAAAGTTCTAGTTCCTTTTTTAGATTTAGTTTTGTCGAGAAAGTAAACTCTTTCTTCAGCATCTTTACTATCATCTTGTAATGCAACATGATTAATAGTAAAGTAATCTTTTTCTAAATCTAATACTTCGATTCTAATACCAAGTATCTCACTCCTTCTTAGTCCATAATAACTAGCAAATTTAGAAGGTAAATAAATTGGATCATCCTCTAAAACATCAAATAAATCTAATATTTCCGAACTATTATAAACAGAAACTTCTACTGCTTCTTCTTTAAGAGGGTCAGTTAATTCTATTGGATTATATCTTATCAATTTCTTCCTTAGTAATGATTTAAAAGCACTACTTATATTATCTTTATAGTGGTCAATAGATGAATCTTTTAAGTTTTTTTCTGTTCTTAAAAAATTAAAGAACTCATCTAAATCATCTACAGTTATTTCTTTTACTGTTTTCTTATGTTCTTTCATTGTAAAGTATTCTTTAGTATATACTTCAACATTTCTTTTATAACCTACAAATGTATTTTTTTGGACTGTATGTTTAATTATATTATTTAACCAGTATTCCATATAGTCATAAAAGTCCCAGTCTGCTTTTGTTGTTACATTTGGATCAAAATTAGTAGTATTTAATTGCACCATATTACGAAAGTCAATAATACTAAGGTTTGAGTTTTCTTTTCCCTCATTATTCTTATCTATTTCGCTTTGGAACAATTCTACAATTTCTTTTGCTACTTTATTAGCATTTCTTTGATTTCCTCTTTCTGCACTAATTCCTGTTGTGGCCCAAAAATGTTTCCATTTGTCATTAATATAGTATCTTATTATACATTGATAGACACCATCTTTATCATGAACACAATATGTTATGTCCTTCCAAATATGATTATCTTTTATAGCATTTTTAATCCTTTTTAATAATTTTTCTTTACTTGCTTCACTTAACATTTTTCTCCTTTCCAAAAAAGCAAGCAGGATTTGTCTAATTACTATTTAATAATTATAACACATCCCTACTCGCCTAACAATGCTCAAGAATTATTTTTTATTTTTCCATTAAATACTTGATAATACTGACTTTTGGTATATAATAATCTCTACCAATTTTTTTTGAATATATTTTTTTATCTTTTAATAAATCATATATTTTATTTTTTCCCATTCTAGGTAACATTTCTTTTAATTCTTTTACTTTTACAACATCTGGATAATCTTTAAAAAGATTTCCATAATAATTTTTATTAGGATTATCATTCATTTGCATCACTTCCACTTTTTATAGCTTCAGCTTTCTTTTCTGCATCTATTTTTGCCTCAGCTATATTTAGTACAATATTGCGAGGGTACATTTTGAAGGCTTGTCTCATTTCTATACCGAAATTTTGTAGGTTTATTTTTCCTTTATATGTAGAATGAAGCATTGTTTCTAGTGCTATCTGTCCGATATGCAACTGATTCTTTTTTATTCATTTCTTACACCTCCTACAAAAATATCAAATAGAGTAATAACATTGTTCCACTTTTCTTCTGAGTTTTCTGTAATACATATTTCGCATCTTTCTATGTATGAATAGTCCTTCTTTCTTCTAATACATATTTGTAGCTTATGACTATCATTTGCTTCATAATGAATCTCTGCATATATCTTACTGTTCTTACTGTTTAGTTTGTCTGCTAATTTAAACACTTTTAACAATTTTTCTTCCATAACAAATTACCTCTCTTTTACATATTTAGGTACATCCGCCGCTCTGCCAAATTGTTCATTAAACTCATACCTATGTTTTGAAGGGTTATAATTATAGGCACTACTATTCCATTTTCTAAAAGTCTGATTATTCATATGACCTCGTTTTGATAGTTCCATTACATCTTGATTATGTTGTGCTTTCACTATCAAATATTGGTCATCTATTCTCTTTTGTTCTCGTTTATTTTTCATAAAACTATTTTGAGCAATTTTTCTATTTCCTTTTGAAATTTCTTTTCTGTTCTTCTTTTCTTCTATGTATCTTGGATCTGCCTTTATTATTTTAGTTATATATGCCGAACTTGTACCAATGTTTTTTGAAATTTCAGTTACTTTTAAATGTTGTTCAAAAAATAATTCTATAATCATATCTTTTTTGTTTCCCATTACTTACACCTTACTTGGTTAATTTTTTGTCAACACTTTTTGCACAAAGCAATTCTATTAGAGAATCTACTTAATCTCTAATTCTTCCATTTTCTTTTTAAATGCCTCTTGTCTCTTTTTTCTGTTTTTTAATTCTCTGTATTTCCTATACTTGTCTATTAACTTTGGTAATACATAGTCTAAACAGAAAATTAATACAACAAGGCATACTACCAATAATGCAAATCTTAAAGCCATCTTTTTTACCCCTTTCCTCATTAAATTAGCAAAAGCAGATAAGAGCATTTGTCCTATCTGCTTTCATAATATAGTGTGTCCTTCAATTTGCCCTTCAATATATATACATTGCTTATCTTTTTAAAATTCTCCCCTATTTTCAAAAAAATTTTAAAATTTATAATTTTTTATTCCTTCAATTAGTTTTAAAATAATAAATTGATATCTATCTTCATCTCCAAAACTGTATCTTTTCAGCATTTTCTTTTTCCTATCAATTATTTCTAATATAGCCATATCATCCCCTTTTTGTGCTAATCTTCCTAATTCATATAAACTTTTATTTCTCATCTTATGAATCCTCCTCTAAATATTTCTTTAACTTATTAATAGCTCTAATTTTTATTTTGCTAATTGTTTTTGTATAAACTTCTAATATTTCTGCTGCTTCTCTTTGTGTTAATTCCTTTTGAAAAAGTAAAAAAATAACTGCCTGCTCGATAGCAGACAGCGATTCTAAAGCTTTTTTTAATTGTAAAGAAGTGTCAATTCTCTCGACACTTGAAAAAGTGTCTTTTTCAGTTATAAATTTTTGTAAAAATTGCGAATATTCCTCATTATCTATTATAGTATTTTCTCGACCATTTATCCTCATTTGCTTTTTATAATAATATTTTGATGATAATATAATGATTTTATTTAAAAAACTATCAAACTTTTCCTCCCTTTCATGTAATTGGGCCATTTTACTATCTCCTTTTTTAGAAAATTAGCCCTTAGACCAATTTTCCAAAGGAGATAATTATTTATCTGTTCCTTTTACTATATAATTTTGCTATTTTACATATTTTCACCGCCCTTATATCAATTTGAAAAAGTGTATCAAATGTTTCATCTATTGTTCTATAAAATTCATTCGTATATCTCCTTTTTCGCATTGATACTAAGAGCCATGAATATTGTAGTACAACTGGCTACGAAAACGGAAAAAATACGAAAAAATTGTAATAAATCGTAAAAATTTGTAATTTTTTGTAGTATATGATTAAATTTTACAATTTTCGTTGAAATTTCAATATTTTTATGATAAACTATTGTCAATTTGAGAAGTAAAAAGTCTATTAAATGGAGGTATAATCTTGATTAAACTGTTAATCGCAGATGACAATGTTCATTTTTGTGAATCATTGTTTGGTGTATTAACAAAAGAGAAAGACCTTAAAGTAACTGGAGTTGCACATAATTGGAAAGACATTGAAAGAAAATATTTTGAAACACAACCAGATCTTGTACTA
>CALXJS010000081.1 GCA_944388685.1 uncultured Clostridia bacterium
TTTCCTTCTAATGCTAAACTTGAACCTAAATTTGCTGTTGTTGTTGTTTTTCCTACTCCACCTTTTCCTGATGTTATAACAATTACTTCTCCCATAATTCTCCTCCTTAGGATTTAAAAACACATATTTTTTGATGTGTATATAATATAACGAAATCCGCAAAAAGTCAATGATATTTACATAAAAATATGTAGCTTATTCAAATTTAAGCTACATATTTTCACACTTTATTTAACAATACATGCTAATCGAAATCCTGCATCAATACTTGGCGTACCATTATTGTTATAAAAATAGAATTGACTTACCTCTGTTATATTATATCCTGCACCTCTTGTTATAAACGGTGTATTTCCTATTGAAAATTCTGAAAAAGAATTTTCCCATGTTTCAAATCCTTCTCCTGCTGTGGATGTTTCAATCATTGCATCTCCAAAAATTTTATTAATATTGGCATTATAATTATCTACTTTAGTATCATTGCTTGCCATATTATATACTGTTGCATATTTTGTACTTGTTGTTTTATTATTAACCGTTCCATCTGTTGATGTAAAAACATTTCCTTCACTTACTAGACTATTTGCAATATAACTTGTTGTTCTTTCATAAGTTCCCGCCACAGTATCATATATACCATATATATTTCCTGTTGTACTCTGTGAAATATTTGTTTTATAATCGCCTCCGCCAGTTATACAATCTTCTAAAAATTTTCCTGCTACATCATTTTTACCATACTTGCTTTTTGTTAAATATACTAAAGCACCCCATTCACTATTTTTCATCACATGACTGTTTGCAATATTCAACGCTCTTGCATCATTATAGAAAGTATTCATTGTTTCATTTCGATAACTTGCTTTATTTGGCAAAACTGTAATTTTATCTTGGACTTTCTCTGTTGTTTCAAATTTTCCTACCCAAATACCTTCTAATCTTTCATCCCATTCTCCTTGTTTGTATCCTGTATCAGAACCATCTTCAAAAGCGGGATGAGGTCTATAGTTGTCTTCTACTGCAATGCTTGTTTCTGGTGTTTCCATTCCTTCTGGAGTTCTTCCTTCACTATCTACTAATCCTCTTGCATCACTATATCCTACTATTTCATTGTTTGTTGCATTACTATAATATGTTATTTTATAGGCATATCTTGGTATCCATACTAACATACTTCCTTCTGTAAGTACTTTTCTACCATCCATTTCGTCTATTGTTGCTGTTTTCACATTCAATATTCCTTCAACTTCTAAAGTGTCCCTTAACATTACATTTGCCCATTTCTTATCTGATTCACTATAACTATACTCCCATTTATCATAATCTGTTACTATCCAACTTGAAGTTTCTGCATTCCAATTAACTGGTACCATATTTTGTTCATCTATTTTAGGTGTATTTGCTTCTCCTGCCAGATATGTAGTTCCTTTTAAGAAAATCACATCAATTGTTCCATACTGTCTAGAAAAATTTTCTCCTCCAGTTTCTGGTATATCTACTTTTTCTCCTACTAATTTAACCTGTTCTTTATCTGGTTCTGAATCTGTATAATACATTTTGGTTTCATCATTTTCTTTTACTCGAATTCCTTCTACGTAAAATATGTTATGGCTATTTTCATTTATAATATATATGTCTGTTAAGTCTGTTAAATTTGTATATTCTTTTGCTTTATATTTTTCATAATCTTTACCATAGTTTAAAGTTAATCCTTCTAAATATTCTAATTCAATAATTAGAAATTTTCCCGTATCGTTTGCTCCTATAACATTTGCTAATTGTAATTTACTTATATCTGGATATTCTGTCTCTGCTGGTATATCTCCGTATTCTGAATAATATAACGATACTTTATCTCTTAAGTTCGATAAATCATTTTGCATATTGGTTAAATTTCTTATATAAATACTATCTTTAGCTGAATATATAATCATCCCTGTTATTGTTAATATAATAATTACAGCAATTGACAGTGAAATCAATGTAATTCCTTTATCTCTTTTTATCATTTGCATTACCTCCACATTTCTTTAGTATAGTTTACTATTAATTTATGTTATTTTCAATAGGAATCTTTATATTTTTATATTCATCTTTTTTCATTTCTTTTTCAATTGTTTCATATAATATTTTTCTTTTTCTATATATACTTTGTTCTCTTATTTCTAGTACCCATAAAAAAATAACTGCTAAAAATATAGCAATATTTTTCAAATATAATATTACTATACTACTACTTACTGTTATTATAATTAAAGTTATATATGATATATAATATGTATATTTTTCAGCTATATATTTTCCTTTTAATATATAAATAATTCCTTTTAGTATTCTACCTCCATCTAGTGGATATATCGGAAATATATTAAATATAATAAGTACTATATTTGAGAAGATGACTAACATTTTGTCATAATAATCAATTTCAAATATATTTGTCATTAAAATAAAAATGATAAAGCTATTTGTCAATGGTCCTGCCATAGCAACAACTATTTTCTTAACTTCTAAAAGATTACCATTTTTTACTTTTATCATATAGTCTCTTCTTTTTATATTAAAATCTATTGCAACTCCTAAGGGTTTTATTTCTAACTTGTCTGGTGGCATACCTAATATTAATCCAGTTACCAAATGTCCCAATTCATGAACAATTGCAAATGCCATTATCAATGCATAAACTTTTATCTGATTCGTAATTAAAAACAAAAATATAAGTAAAAATATTTTCAAATCAATTCTAAATTTCATGGTTTCTCCCTCTACAATTCTAATATCTTTTGTGGATCTACAGTTCTTTCTGAAATACGAATCTCAAAATGCAAATGTGGACCAGTAGAGTTTCCTGTTGAACCTACTTCTGCAATTTCCTGTCCTTGTGTAATCATATCTCCTTCTTTAACATATAAAGCATTACAATGTGCATAAATGACACTAACTTCCCCTATTTGAATCTTTATATGTTTTCCATAATCGCCTTCCTCTGAAGCTAAAACCACTTGCCCTTCTGTTGCTGATTTTATTTTGGTTCCCGTTACTGCTGCAATATCTGTTCCTGTATGATCTTTTGGTACACTACCTGTTGCTGTTTCTCTATATCCATATTTTGAACTGATTGTTCCTTCAACTGGTTTTATAAAACTCGTTGTATTTTTAACCTTTAGAATATCTTGTTCTTCTTGTGTTAAGTTTTGTTCTTCTTGTACTGTTTCTTGCTGTGTCAATTCTGCTGATTCTGTTGATTCGTCTGTTGTTTCTTCTACTGCTCCACCAATACCATTACTAATTTCATTATTTTCATTCATATTTGTTTCATTATTTTGTTGTTCATTTTCATTCTCACTTGAAAATATACTCATTATATAATTTTTTGTATCTTGATATACTTTTTTAAAATCAATATCGTATGAAATAATTTCATTTACTTTCTGAATAAAATCTTCTGAAAAAATATACTGTTTATTTTGTATTGTATAAATTACCAGATAAATACAAATACAAACCATTAATTGAATCATCATTTTTTTTAGCAATTTCATATCTTTTTTTTCATTTTTTTCTTTTTGCTTATTTTCTTCATTAACAACAGTTAATCCTTCATTTCTTTTTCTTCGTTCATAAATTTCCTCTGCTCGTCTAATTCTCTCTTCTACAGTCATCACTCTTTCCATAAAAACCTCCATTTGAGCGATTCATGCTCTAACAAAATTTAACTTAAAACCTATAAAATACAAGAATGAAAGAGGTTTTTATTGTCTATCTCAAATTTTGTAAAAAATTTGAGAGTGGTTCTAATTGTGGCTTTAATTTGAAAATCTTCTTTTTTCAAATTAAAACACCTCTTCCTTTGTTTCTTGTTAAACTATATGTTAGGAAAAGGTGTTTTATGCTTATTTTATCAATAATAATATAAATTGTATAAACATAATAATACTTGTTATATAAGCATATTTTTTCAAATTTTTATTAATTTTAGAATTTAATATCACTTCTTTTTCTGATTTTTCTACTTTTTCTATATATTCCAATACTAGCATTTCCGCTTCTTTAATTGCATATTGATCATCTTCATAATCTTTTCTCTGCTTTTTTTCATTATTTTTGTTTATTTTTTGAAACTTTTTTATCATCTTACTAGACTTAAAAACAACATATGCTTCTTTTACAATATTTGATGGTAAATCTTTCAATATAACCATATTTTTAAAATCAATATCTTCCATCTGTACCTCCTTAAATCCTATGTATTTGTTTTAAGTATTTCCAGAATTTTTCATTTTATACAGAATACTAGCAGGCTTTTTAGACATTTTTCTGTTTATGACATTTTAAAGTCCTCGTCATTTTTACGGTGTCAATTTTACGCAAGTAAAATTGTGTGTGCAATCATCAGATATAAAAGTCAATACCAAAATTACCAAAAAAGGGAAAATAAAAATTACCAATTTAGATAACTTTTTATTATATAGA
>CALXJS010000082.1 GCA_944388685.1 uncultured Clostridia bacterium
TTTGGATTACTTCTCATGGCTAATATTCCTGCATGTACTTTTGGATGAAGTGTTTTTACTCTTCCATCTAAACATTCTGGAAATCCTGTATAATCAGAAATTTCTGTTACGTTTACATCATTTTCTTTTAACTTTTTGTATGTTCCTCCTGTTGATATAATCTCAATTCCTAATTTTTCTAATTCTTTTGCAAATTCTACTATTCCGCTTTTGTCTGAAACGCTAATTAATGCTTTCATAATTACCTCCTTAAATTATTATTTATATTCTATATTTGGCTTTAATATTTACACTGCACTACTATTATATAGCATAAAAGGGCTTTGGTCAAACATTTTTTGGATTTTATGTTAATTTCGCAAAATTAGTACGCATTATTGGAAAACAAGTTTGAAAGATTATCAGGAATACTAATTCTACATTGCATTACTTTTCCGCACTCCTTTGTCCAGATCTAGCATCGAAGAAATTTTTATAAACCTCTTCTAGTTCACTTATTTTGTTCTCTGGATATTGACTTTTTTTATCGCTTTGCTGTAATCTTCCTATCTTCGCTTGTAACCATCTTTCATAATATTGATAACAATCTGCTCTTTCTATAAATCCCAATTGTTGAATAATTTTATATACTTCTCCAGTCCACTTATGTTCTGCAAGATCAAATGGTTTTTTTCCTTTCTTTTCTATATCTTTGCTAGGTTTATCCTGAAAAAAAATCCCCATTCCAGAAAACATCAACATATATCTCTTTTTCACTCGTTGGATTGTATCTTCTACCATTTGATTAACTTTTTCCTTTTCTTCAGGTCGTAAACGATAATCAAATCGGTCATCTTCTTCATCTAACACATAAATAAATCGATATAACTGTTCACAATTTCTTATCATTCTTTTTTTTAATTCTTCTATATTCTCTTCTTTTGTTAGAAACTTTCCATCAACATGAAAATCTGCATACTTACAATTCAAATCTTTATTTGTATAATACATAATACCTTCTAACAGTTTTTCTCTATTTTCCATTCCATGTAAAAAATATTGGTCAAATTTTTTTTCATCAAATTCTTTATATTTTTTTAAAAAATTTTGTATTTCTTGTGCATTTTGTCTGATTACGCCATATGTATAACTTGTGTTTGGCGTTAATTGCGTTCGAGATATGCTTCCTATATCATACCATTTAAATCCATACTTTTTCCATTTTTCTATATCTACTGGATTTCCTGTTTCTAATATAGACATGTAAGATAGCGTAATACATGGTTTTTTTCGTGAGGCTGGATATTCTCTTTTCATATATAAAAGTTTTTTTGTATCAACATCCATTTTTTCACCAAAATCTTCTATTGTTCTTCTTACTTCTCTTTCTAGTGTGCTATTACGATCTTGTATTTGAACTGTTGAACTGATACTCTCTAGTTTATTATCTTTTCCTTTTTTTAATAACCATTTTCCATCTATAGAAAAAATGTTGTTTTCTATTCTTACATAGCTACCATTTGGTACAGCCGTCATTTTTTGTAATCCTGCTATATCTTTAGGTCCTTTTATATTTAATCCCATGTTAACTACCTCTTTTTTTCATTTCTTTACTTTTTAATATTTCTATCTTTAGTAGTTTATTCAGATATATCACATATTGTTTTAATTCGCAATAGTTATTATAGAGATTTTTGCATTCAATTTAGACATATTAAATCTATTCTGCTTTTGCATTGTTAATAAATCTCTTCACATCTTCTCTAACATATTCCCATCTGTTTTTCATAAACATGTTATTTTTATAAATTTGTTCTATTTCATCAAATGTAGCAAATTTAGCATCTGAAACTTCCTCTTTACGTAGTTTTATATCCTCTAAATTCACATCTTGTTTTACTAAATATACATCTAGCCATAGATTTGGTAATTTATAATGTTGTATTTTTGTTGCTTGTTCATCATTTAGTTCAATGCCCAACTCTTCTTTGGTTTCCCTTTTTAGAGCCTCCATTATACTCTCTCCTTTAATGACAGAACCACCAACAGTCATTGACCATACATTTGGCTCCCTTTTCTTTTGAGGTGCTCTTTTTTGAATTAAAATTTTATTTTCTGAATTAATTATCCATGCATCAACGCCTTGATGATAAGCACCTTTCTCCCATGCTCTTTTATCATTTTTATCTAAAGTTACCCCTGTTGGATTACCATTTTCATCTAAAATATTCCATAATTCCATTTTATTTCTCCTCCTATTTTTCAACCTTTATTTCCATAAATCTCCATTTATATATTTGGTTAATGCTACCATAAAAGCATTTCTTGTTAAGTCTATTCTTGTTAATTCTCCATGTGTCAATAAACTTATACCACCTTGCCCTTTATTTAGTTCGTTTCCATTAAAGATTCTGTCCATTACTTTTCCAAGTTCTGTTTCTTGAATTTCTTTCATATATTTATTGGGTATTGGAAAACCTTGGCTTGTGCCTACACTGCCTAGCCCATTATTATCTTCAATTACTGCTGCATTAAATTCTATCCATTCATCACATAATAAATTTTGAATTCCACCTTCACTTGCAATGTAAAAATCAGCATGTATATTGTTATTTTTTGCATATTCTTTTAAGTTTTTTACACGATTTTTTGCTCCTTGAAATACTTCCTTATTTAATGGTTGATTACTTACATCTGAGTTTACAGCTATTCCTTCTATTTGGACATCGTTAAAATATTTTTCAAATGCTTCTTTTGCTCCTTGTATTTTTCCTGGATTTTTTGTTCCCATTAAAATTTTCATTGTTTTCTACCTCCTTCTTTTAATCCTTTAATTCTCTACTTATCCAAGTTATTATAATATTTACAATATAATCTTTTAATATTCTCTTAAATTAACTTTGTAACTTCTTTTTTATCAATCCATGCAACATTAAATATTTACCATCTTTTTCAATATAACATAATGTTGAGAGTATCATATTTTATCTTTCATCCCCTTTTTCAAATTCATTTTTTCTACTTTTTAAATTTTTTATATATTGTTTACTATAAATTCTACAACTTCGTCTTTATTGCTTTCTTCTTCACTGTTTTTTCTATCTTCATCCGTAAGTTCTAACCAATACTGGTTATTTTCTGGCATAACTGATATTGAATCTAATGGATATCCTGGATTTCTTTTTTGGCATGGTTTATCTACAAGATAAAAATCGCTTTTGCTCCAACTATATTTTTTTGTTTCTTTTCCATTACATATTACCATTCCATATACCCACTTTGCTGTTAATTTTCCACCATATTTCTTTATCAAGTTTGTATAATAGTTAATCATTTCCTCATCTGTTAATTCTTTTCCATTCACTCTCCTAACCTGTGTACCTGGTTGTTTTTCCTCTGGTAATCCTTCTATAAATAAGCAATTGTCCATTCCAATAGTTGGCATTTGTGTTGCATCATAATATGTTTTTGCCTTTATGTAAGCATTTTCTATGGCGTTTTTTCCATTTTCTTCTATATCTAGTTTAAAATCTAAATCTTTTATTGTAATCAATTCTATACCTTTTTCTTTTAATGCTTCCTTGTATTTTCTTATTTTTGCTAAATTAGTTGTTGCAAACAATACCTTCATTTTTCTTTATCTCCATCCTTAGATTTCATTCTTATAATTTTTTAGTAATTTATCTAAAAATACAGCAACCCCATCTTCATCATTTGATAATGTAATTTCATCAGCTTTTTCTTTAATAATATCAACCGCATTATCAACAGCCACTTTATATCCTACTTGTTCAAACATTGACAAATCATTTATATCGTCACCAATTGCAATAGTTTCTTCTTTTTTTATATTTAAAATTTCTAATAATTTTTTTACTGCATTTCCTTTATTAGAATTTATATTTGCAATGTCGCAAAATATGGTCTTATCATCTTTAAATTTTGTATCTAATAAACTTTTATGCCTATTCTTTATTTCTACATTTTCTACTTCTTCAATTTTAGGTATCAAGTTTTTTATTTTATCAAAATTACTATCTGCAATAGTGCATTGAACAACATCATTTTTATATACAAATTCCTTTATGTCTTCTTCCAATTTTGTTTCTTGATCTGGATGTTTTACTTTATTTACAACTCTTCCTTCTCCAACATTCATAATAAATCTAACATCCTCTGGATTAGCAATTTTATATAATTTTATGATAGCTTCCTTATTCATTTTATTAACATATAAAGTTTTGTTTTGCTCATAATCATATATGTTTCCTCCACTTGATGTAATAATATATGGACTTGCAAAACATTCTCTACTTATTTGTTCTGTATATTTTCTTGGTCTTCCAGAACATAATATAACGAATATTCTTTTTTTAGTAACTTTTTTTATTATTTCTATTGTTTTTGCTGACAAATTCCTATTACTATCTCTTAATGTCCCATCAATGTC
>CALXJS010000083.1 GCA_944388685.1 uncultured Clostridia bacterium
GAAAGGCTTTATTTAGAATTATTAGAAAGACACGCTAGAACTTATAATAATTCAATTACACTAAATCAATTACAAAAATGCATAGATAATGATTATGTACATACAAATGCCTTTGTAAAAGATATTGAAAAGAAACCTATTTTAGAAAGTGGTGTTATGCAAGGTTATTTCCAAAGTGCTGATTATGACGCTCCTAAAAAAGAACTTAGCAAAAATGCAAAATCAAGTCTGACATTAGGATTAATTTTATTATTTGTTGTAAATCCTATTTCTTATTTTACACCTATGGCATTAAGTTTTGGAGCATATACTATTTTGGGTATTGCTTATTTGTGGAAACATTTCTATTTAACTTTAAAAGCAAGTAATTCACTTTTATTTACACAATATGGAGTTAATGAACAAGCAAAATGGTGTGGATTATATAATTTCTTAAATAGTGATACTTTAATAAACGAAAAAGAAGTTCATGAATTGCCTTTGTGGGAAAAATATTTGATTTATGCAACTGCATTTGGTATCTCTGAAAAAGTTATAAAAGCTATAAAGATACATGCCGTAGAATTAAATATTGATAGCAGTCCAATATTAAATCATCATTTCTATATTCACTCAAGAAGTTTCCATAGAACTTCTAGAGCCTTTGGTCGTTCTATTCACACTTCCTCAAGAGGCGGTGGATTTGGTGGACATGGTTATGGTGGTGGTGGCCGTGGAGGCGGCGGTGGCGGTGGAGGCCACTAATAACCATAAAAGAAAGAGTATTATAAAATGCTCTTTTTTTTATATAGTAGGAAATTTCTCCTAGTAGGAGGAATTTCCGTACTAGATAATTATGGCGAAAGTAAGAATTTCTACACATTGGAAAATGTTAGAAATTCTTACTTTCGCTTTTTTATTTCAATATATCTTTTAATTGTAAAGAATTTAATGTAATATCTAAGCTATGTTCTATTTTTCCTTTACTAATTGTTTTATAAATTGTTTTTGATATGTATTTTTCAGCAAATTTAATTATTTCTTTATAATCTTTAATGTCATCAGGAAAATAGATTCCTCCTTTATCTTTATTTTTTATCATCCAACAAGTAACTGCTAATGCTGACATGGCAACAGGTGTTATGGTTGGTGTTTGCCAAAAGGATGCTTTTTTGTCTTTATATAAAAAGTTCTTTTTTATTCTATTTCCTACCCACACAGGATTAAATTTACTTCCTAATAGTAAAACTCCTACATATTCTGTGCCTCTTTTTATATTTTCTTTATAAACAATTTCATCTCTTTTAGGATATTTGAATCCTCTTATAATTGAAATATTATCATCTTGTGGCTTATTTTTATCTGGGTGAAGATAATTATTTACTCTTGCTTTTTCTAAGTATCTTACTGCATAATCACAAGGAGAATATAAAAATATGACTGTTGGTCTATATATAACTTCTTCCCCATTTTTTACCTCAAGAGATTTTGCAATTGTAATAGTTTCTTCATGTGGCACTAAAAATCCCTCAAATTTTCCTTTTGGATAATACGTTTTTCCTACTTTATCGATTGCTAAATCTTTAAATTCTAAAAAGCCATCTTTTTCATAATCTAATTTCTCACCCGTTCCAATAACAGCAGTTGCCTCACTTAACATTTCAAAGAAAAATGAATCAACCGACCATGTACTATATAGCTTATCTTCATCAAATTTGTCTTTAATTTCTTGATAATCATTGTCATTTACGTGAATTTCTTTTAGGTCAAGCACTTTAGCAAGTTCATTAAATCTATTTTCTTTTAAAAGCTCATGATACTCTTTATTATTTTTAAATTGTTTTTTTACAATATATTCAAGTCCTGCTTTTACAAAATGTGAAACTAACCCAGGATTATTTCCATGTTGTAACACAATAGGATATTTATTTACATTACTTTTTTGTTTTAATTGATTTCGTAGCTCATTCTTTTTCAAGTTTTCATCAAAAATATTATACCAATTGTCACTCCAGTCAGTTTCTCCTGTATTTAAATACATTATATTTTTATTAGCACACCATTCTATAAAATCTTTTGTGCCAACACTATCAGCAAAATCAATTAATAAATCTCCTTCATCTAGATATTTAGAAAATATTTTTTTGAAATTTTCTCTATTAATATCTGCTACAATGAAGTTTCCCATGTTCCCACCAAGTTCCAGAAAAGATGTGTATTCAAGTTTATCTCTAGATATTACGAAATATTTATTTTTATCAAATTTTATTTCTTTGGAAACTTTCTCAAAAAAACTTTTTCCCACTGCACCAAATCCAAATTGTACTATTTTATTTTCAAATTCAATCATGTCTCTATATTTCTTCTTTCTCAAATCGTTCTTTTATTGTTTTTGTTAATTTAACTTTTTGGGGAAATGTATATCCATCTGTTAAATAAATATCAATTCCTTTTTCTTGAAATTTTAAGAAAATCTTTTTTAAGTCTCTTTGGATTTCATCTCCTACTATTATGATTTTAGTTATACCATTTTGTTTAAAATATTCAGCTGATGGAATATCTTGTTTGTATAAATCCCAACTATTATCAAAAATAGACTCTTTTGCTCTATATCTATTTGTTCTATAGCTATCTAGTAAAAATGCTGGATTTGCATTATTATCTAGCTTTATATTTTTTAACTTTTCACTACCATTTATCAAACAACTTTCAATTAAATAAGTATTGGTAGTAGCTTGTGAGCCTGGTTGTTCATCAGTTCCATTAAATATTGGAATTGGTCTATAGCCCTTATATGCTAAGTCTATGCTGAGTTCTATACTTTCTTTTCCTGGTAAATCAACAAATATGGCAGTATCTTGTTGATAATTTTTTAAAAACATTGCTTTTCTCTCCATCCAATCCGCAATAGGTTTTCTATTATAAGTATCTATTGCAACAAATGGGACTGGTCTTACCCAATCTGTCCATTTCGCACCATTAGGTGCATATATTTTATATATTTCTTTCCCTCTCATCTTTTTATCCTCTATTTTTCAATTAATACTGGAACGTCTTCTGCATATGAATCAATTCTTGGATATAAACTCATTCTTGCATAATATCCTGCATGCTCTCCTTCTATTGTGTATGAACCAAGGCAAATATGGTATTCTTTTCCATCTTCACTTTTTAAGGGTTTGCTTTGGAATCTTTTTTGTGCTAAATATTGATTTGGATGTTTTTTTACATCTTGTAAAATTTTTTCATATTCATCATCTTTGCATGCTTCTTTTATAGAAATTTTCTCTCCTACTCTACCATAGACTGGTTTGTAGATAAATCCTTTTTTTAAGCCCAAATCTTTTACTTCCAGTGTTTCTGGTAGTAATTTTCTCCACGTTTCCATACAAATACCTGCTTTTTCTAAGTCTTCCCAAACTAATGGAAATCTTTTGCTTTGGGCATATATGCTAATAGGATGATTGCAAGATAACGTTAATGTATTAAAATAGCCATCCCATCTTCTCGGTTTCATTTGGATAAGCCATTCTAATGGAGTAAATCTAAAAATCAAATCTATATTAACTTGATTGTTTTCCAAAATACAGTAAGCTTTTTTCTCTTTAAATTGAATATGATCTGCTGCTCCATAAATAATCTTATACCCTTCTTTTTCAAGCCTATCTCCTAAATATTGCATAACTTGCCTATCATCACTAAAACAAGTGCAATGTACCATCATAATCGTACCTTTTTTGTTTAATTTATTGTTTATCGTTTCTACCATTTTTTCTCCAAATGAATTATATTCTAATTCAGGCATACCAATCGTTTTACGTGCTAAATCTGGTAAAAGTGAACTTTCTGCAAATCCTCCTGGGCAATCACTATTTACTTCTGTTACAACCAACTGATTATCTATGCTTGGGTGGAAATCATATCTCATAAGTCTAATATTTTGGTTTTTATCATAGTTTTGCATATTAGGTATTTGTTCTAAAATCTTTTTAGGAAGTGCTAACTTTTTTGCAATTTTAATGTTTTTGTTTAAATATTCTTCTGCTGACCTAGTCTCTTTATCTAGACTTTTGGTTAGCTTAATTATTTCTTCATTTTCTTTTTTAGTTAATATCAATATGTGTTTTGATAGAGTGTTATTATCACAAAACTGTGGATCCCATTTATAGCAATCAAACATAGCCTGTATTTTATATTCATAATATTTATCTTCGGGAATTTTGATTAATTTCATAACCGCTCTCTTTTCTGTAATTTATTTTTCTCGTTGTTATTTTAAAATTATAATATCACAAATTCCTTTAAGTTTTCAACTCATTCCTTTTGGCTAAATTTTATGT
>CALXJS010000084.1 GCA_944388685.1 uncultured Clostridia bacterium
TTTTCTTTTTTTATACATCTAGGGTGAAATATTCGTTTCTAAACTTTTAAGGTGATTTTATCATAAATTAAATACAAGAAATTTGTTAAACTATATACAATCTTGTAAAAATGTGATATAATATGTCATATAATTAAATATTTCGTTATTAGAGTAGAAAATAAATCGTTAAGACTTAGTAGACGGGAAGTTGTTACTAAGGCAAAAGTATCTTCCATTATAATTACATTTCCTATAATGGAAAAATTAATACTTGCGTATCTATTTTCGCATTCCGCTAATAAAGATGTTATGGATGTTAACTCCTATTCTTTTAATGCGGAAATTAAATAGAAGGGAGATTTTTTTATGCGAAAAAACAAAAAAATTATACTATCTGCTATTTTATTAGCCTTACTAATTATTTTATCCAGATTTTTATCTGTAAAAACACCTATTATCAGAATTAGTTTTAGTTTTGTTCCTACCATGCTTTGTGCCATTTGGCTTGGACCTAAATGGACTGTTCTTGTGAATGTGTTAGGAGATTTAATTGGTGCTACTTTATTTCCATCTGGTGCTTTCTTTATAGGGTATACCATTAGTACAGCTATTTCTGGTTTTATTTATGGTATGTTACTTTACAAAAAAGAACCTGATACTTTTACGAATAAACAATTTATTGCAAGAACCATTATTTCTGTTGTTTTAGTCACAGTTATTGTAAATATGGGATTAAATACATTGTGGACAAGTATTACTTCTGGAAAGGCTTTTATGGTATTGTTTGCAACAAGAGTTGTTAATCAATTGATCATGGCACCAATCCATGTAATTGTTATTTTATTTATTGAAAAAATTTTAAGAAAACCATTTGATAAATATATAAGGAGCAACGATGATTAATTTAAAAAATGTATCTTTTAAATATAAAAATAGTGATTATATTCTAAAAAACATAAACTTTTCTGTAAATGATGGAGAAGTAATTGCCATTGTTGGAAAAAACGGTTCTGGAAAGTCCACACTTGGTCGATTAATTGCTGGAATTACCAAGTTAAAAGAAGGCAATATTACCATTGACAATATCAACACATCTAAAAATATCAAAGCTATTAGAGAAAAAGTAGGTATTGTGTTTCAAAATCCTGAAAATCAAATCATCTTTAATAATATTTATGATGAACTTTCTTTTTCTCTTAGAGATTTAGAAAAATCAGAAATTGAAGAACGAATATCAACATCTTTGAAACAAGTTGATATGTTTGATTTTAAAGACAAAGACCTATATTCTCTTTCTCTAGGGCAAAAACAAAGAATTATGATTGCAGAGATTTTGGCTAAAAATCCAAAATATATTATTTTGGATGAACCTACTACTATGATTGATAGTTATGGAAAAGAAAAAATACATGATATTATTAGAGATTTAAAGCAAAAAGGATATACCATTATTTGCATTACTAATCTATCAGATGAAATTTTGTTAGCCGATAGAACGCTGATTTTAAATAATGGAGAAATTGTAGCTGAAATTAAAAAGGATGAATTAATAGATAAATCAGATGTATTAAAAAAATATGATATAAAGCTTCCTACTTTGCTAGATATTTTAATTCAACTAAAAAACGAAGGAATTCAATTGCCTGTTAAAGATTTTTCAACATTAGGGATAACAACTGCAATAAAAAAATGCCTTCATACAGGAGGAAATGTATAAATGAAAGATATTGTTAAATTTTTATTATTCATTATCTATGCAACAGCTATATTTTTCTTACCTAATTGTTTGTTTATTTTGCTATTTTTTATGGTAAATCTATTGATTATTATTTTAGCAAAGTTAAATTTTAAAAAAGCAATTACCAATACACTAAAAATATTACCATTTATCCTATTTACATTTATCGTTAATATATTTTTAGATAATTTTACCAATGCTTTCTGGATAAGCATTAAATTAATCATTGTTTGCAATGCTACATTTATCTATTCTCAAACCACTACTGTGGCACGGACTTGCTAAGACAATACGAAAACTATGTACACCTTTAAAACTTTTCAAAATTAATACAGAAGAAATTGAAGTTATGGTATGTATTTCTTTGTCCCTACTTCCTGCAATTAGAAATGACTTAACAGAAGTTAAAAATGCATGCAAAGCTAAAAATATAGATATGAACTTGAAAAATATGAAGTATATTTTGTCTAAGTTTTTGTTGTCTTTAATTAAACGTGTGAATCAAATTGATCAAGCTATGATAGAAAAAGGGTGTGACTATTAAACAGTTAATCGTCACTCTTTTTTTGTTGAATAGGAAAATTAAATTTTTTCTATTCAACAAAAAAACAACATTGCACAGAAAAATTGTTTCACAATTTTTCGCGTCGACAAATCTTTACGCTTCTTCGAGAACTTAATATATATAGTTAAATTAGAAATGTAGAGAAAAGTTCTCGCAAAGCGAGATTTGTCCCCTTCTTATTCCATTTTACAATTTCAACTTTCTACTACTGTACCTAATATGATCTCTTTTCCATTTAAGTATGTCAATATTCCACTTTCTGACCTAAAATTAAATTTCAATTTATAACTACATAGCATCTGATATTTTTTACCAAATTGTTTATTGATTTCATTTTTTCCATATTTGCCATCTCCAATAATTGGATAACCTATGTAAGCTAAATGTGCTCGTATTTGATGTGTTCTCCCTGTTTCAATTTCAACATCTAATAAAGCTGTATTATCTTTTCTTTTTTCAAGTACTGTATATTTAGTAATAATTTTCTGATATCCTTTTTTAAAAGTATCACTAATATATACTTGTGACTTTTTATTATCTTTAAATAAATATGCTTCCAACCTATCTTCTTTTTTGTTTGGAATTCCATAGACCAATGCTAGATAATGTTTTTCGATTTCATGTTCTTTAAATTTTTCTAATAAAATCTCTAATGCTTCTTTATTTTTTGCAAACATAACTAGTCCTGTTGTGTTTCTATCAATTCTATGGCATGGTTGTGGCTTAAATTCACAATTAGTGTACTGTTTGTTGATTATATCTGTTAAAGAATGGTTACCAGTTACTTCAATGTTTGCTGGTTTATTAATTACCAATATATTGTCATCTTCATACACAATATCTAAATCTATTTTTATATCTTCCAATTCTTTTGGAAGATATACTTCTATTCTATCATTTTCATAGACAAGTATATCTTTATTAATCCTTTTTCCATTTAGTTTTATATCTTTTTTTCTTAGCAATTTACAAAATGTAGGATAGTTCAAGTTTGGTAATTCTTCTAATAAAACTTTATTTAATTTCTTTTCATGGTATTTTTTATTTACAATTATCTCTTTCATCATAGTATGATTATATCGTATTTTTAGTATTGAAACAAGCTAGTTTCTAGGATTTTTTCATATTTTTCAAAGTTTGGTTCATAATTTTCTATCATTCTATAAAAATATTTTGAATGTGTTTTATATTTTAAATGACAGTATTCATGTAATATGATAAAATCAATCACATCTCTATGAAACATAACAATTTTAGGGTTTATGCTAATCTTACCATTAACACATCTTCCTATCTCTTTTTTCATATTTTTGATTTCATAATCTTCTGGTGCAAAACCTAACATCAATCTTGTTTTTTCCATTGCTCTTTCTACTTCTACTTTTGCAATTTGTTCATACATTTTATCAATTGCTAAATCTAAAATTTCTTGATTATTATCTTTTTTATATCGATTAGGAAGTGATATTTTGATTAATTTATTTTCTACGTTTAGTTCAGGTACCTTTACATTTTTGTATACAATTTTCACTTTGTAATCGATTCCTAAAACTGGTACTGGATGTCTTTCTAATGTTGTATTTATATTATTTTTTACACGGATTGCTCTTTTTACTTTATACATAAATATCACTCCTATTTTTGAATTTTTGTTTTGCAAATTATTGTTCGCTTTTGTTGTTCTTATTTTATATCTTATTTTTCAATTTGTCAATACT
>CALXJS010000085.1 GCA_944388685.1 uncultured Clostridia bacterium
ATTCGATTACCTGGTTTTGCATATTTAATTCCTTCAAAAAAGGCTTGTTTAGTAACTTCTACTAATCTTCTTGCTTCATTGGAAACATTTCCTATCATAAATGTTCTGGCAGCATCTCCATGAAACCCGTTCTTTAATGCTACTGTGTCTACACTCACAATATCGCCTTCTTTTATGATTTTATGTTTTGAAGGTATTCCATGAATAACCTCATCATTGATAGATACACAAAGTGTTGCTGGATATTTCGGAACACCTCTTATTCCTATGTCATATCCTTTTTCAGCTGGAATGGCACCTAAATTTCTCATTGTTTTTTCTGCTATTTGGTCTAATTCCCATGTAGTCATTCCTGGCTTTATTTCTTTTTCTAACTCTTTATATGTTAAAGCAACCACCTTGCAAGCTTCTCTCATTAATTCTATTTCTCTTTTTGATTTTATTGTTACCATGATAACTCCCTCTTTCTATATAGGATGGTTCGTGCACCAATTTAGCATAAGTAAAATTGTATGCAACTGTTAAAATAAAGCAATGTTGTTGAATAGCAAAAGCATTTTTTCCTATTCAACAAACACACAAAAGTTGATAATATTCTTATCAACTTTTGATTTATCCTATTGTATCTTTTTATTTATCTATCAAACTTATATCCTACTATTGATTTATTAATTTGATAATATCTTCTGCTACATCTTTTCCCATTCTGTTAATCGCTAAACTTACAGTTTCTGTTCTTAATACACCTTTTTTATCATAATATTCTACTAATGGACTTGTTTTTTCTTCATAAATTTCTAATCTTCTTTTAATTGCTTCTGGATCAGAATCGTCTTCTCTTTGTTTTAATGGTGATCCACATTTATCACAAATACCTTCTTGTTTTGGTGGATTTAATTTTATATTATATGTTGTTTTACATTCTTGATTTGTACATACTCTTCTTGTTAACATTCTGTCTATTAATTCTTCTTTTGGTGTTACTAGGTTTATAACCATATCTACTTTGTTTCCCTTTTTACTTAATATCTCATCTAATTTTTCTGCTTGTTCAATTGTTCTTGGGAAACCATCTAATATTGCTCCATTTTTTGCATCTTCCCATGTTAATCTATCTTCTACCATTGGTACAGTTACTTCATCTGGTACTAAATCTCCTTTAGAAATGTATTTATCAGCCTCCATACCTAATGGTGTTTTTTCACTAATATTTTTTCTAAAGATATCTCCTGTTGAAATTTGTGGTAATCCTGTTTCTTTACTAATTAAGCCAGCAACTGTTCCTTTTCCAGTTCCTTGTGCTCCTAACATTATTAATATCATATTCAACGCTCTCCTTTATTTGATTTTTTCTACTCAATTATTTTACTACAAAAAAGCGAAAGTTTCAAGGATTTTTTAGCAGTATTTCATACTTTTTCTAAAAAATACAGTTCAGTGTAAAGTGCCAAAAAAGGTATATATTATATTTGAAGCGGGTTTCGTGGGGACCGACACTTTACACTGAACTGTAACAAAAAAAATAATCGTTCAATCTGGTATTTGGACGATTATTTTTTTAGTCTTATTTTTCTAAGAATCCTTTATAGTGTCTCATTGCTAATAAAGATTCTAGTTGTTGAACAGTTTCTAGAGCAACACCTACAACAATTAAGATTGATGTACCTCCAAATGCAATATTTAGGTTTGTAAATCTTAGTAACATAGGTATAATTGCTATAACTGCTAAGAATAATCCTCCAAATAATGTTAATTTAGAGATAACAGATGATAAATATTCTGTTGTTGGTTTTCCTGCTCTGATTCCAGGGATAAATCCACCATTTTTCTTAATATTATTTGATACTTCTGCTGGATTAAATGTAGCATAAGTATAAAAATAAGTAAATCCTAAAATCAATAATAAATATACAATTGCATTTGCTATTGAATATCCAATTCCTACATTTGATGTTGATGTAGCAATTGAGAAATTATATAGTCCTGCTAAAAATCCAGATTGACTTGCAATATCTGGTACAAATATTTGAATAATCATTGCTGGAAATGTCATAAATGATGAAGCAAAGATTACTGGCATAACCCCTGCCATAGCAAGTTTTAATGGGATATGTGTATTTTGTGCTCCTACCATTTTTCTTCCAACAACTCTTTTTGAATATTGTACTGGTATTCTTCTTTCTGCTTGTTGTACAAATACAACTCCAGCAACTAAAATAATTGCTCCTATTACAATACCAATTGCCAATAATAATCCTGTTGTACTAAATGCTCCATTTGATACGATAAGATTCCAAAGAGTTACTACTCCACTTGGTAATCCTGAAATAATACCAATAAAGATTAATAGTGAAATTCCATTTCCAACACCTTTATTTGTAATTTGGTCTCCAAGCCACATTAATATAGATGTACCTGTTACTAACCCTACTACAACTAAAGCTCCTGTTAAGAATGAATTGTCAACAAATATTCCACTTGATTGATATGCAAAATATATACCAATTGATTCTACTAAAGCAAGTACAATTGTTAAAATTTTTGTATATCTATTGATTTTCTTTCTTCCTTCTTCTCCACCTTCTTTAGTTAATCTTTCTAATGAAGGTATAATCATTGCTAACAATTGGATAACAATTGAAGCAGTGATATATGGACTGATTGACATTGCAAAAACAGAAAATCTAGAAAAAGCTCCTCCGGAAATCATATCAATTAATCCTGCAATTCCTTGCGTATTACTCATAGCTTCATTTAGAGCAATACTATCTACTCCAGGTACAGTTATATAACATCCTAATCTAAATACAACGATTAGTAATAATGTATATAATAGTCTTTTTCTTACATCAGGTGTCTTTAATGCGTTTTTTAACGTTTTAAACAATTAAACCACCTCTGCCTTTCCGCCTAAAGCTTCGATTTCTTCTTTTGCTTTTGCTGTAAATCTTTTGGCTTTTACATTTAATTTTTTCTCTAATTTTCCTGTTGCTAATATAACGATTCCATCATTAATTTTTCCGATAATTCCTTCTTCTAAAAGTGTTTCAGCTGTAACATCTGTTGCTTTAGATAAGTTAAGCATTTTTAATGTTACTTCTGTGTAAGTTTTAGCATGGATATTGGTAAATCCTCTTTTTGGTAATCTTCTATATAATGGTGTTTGACCACCTTCAAAACCTCTTCTTACTCCTCCACCAGATCTAGCTTTTTGTCCTTTATGTCCTCTACCTGATGTTTTACCATTTCCTGATGCCATACCACGACCTACTCTATTTCTTTTTACTTTACCTACAGATGGTTTTAATTCATCTAGTTTCATTGCGGTTTGCACCTCCCTTTATTATTGTCAGGGGACACACCTTACCTTTAGGTCACTTCCACTTAGGTTAAGGAATGTCCCCTCCCCTTGTGATTGATTGTTGACCTTCGCTAATGTGCTCTCCTTTTTATTATTCTATTTTTCAGGGACACACCTTACCTTTAGGTCACTTCCATTTAGGTTAAGGAATGTCCCCTCCCATTGTGATTGATTGTTGACCTTCGCTAAAGTTATCTCCCTTTTTATTTTTTCAATTATATAATATCTTCTACTTTTTTACCTCTTTTTTTCGCTACTTGCTCTACTGTTTGCATTGCTTTTAATCCTTCTAATGTAGCATAAACAACGTTTCTTGGATTGTTTGTTCCAATAACTTTTGTTCTTATATTTTTATATCCTGCAAGCTCTAATACTGGTCTAACACTACCTCCTGCGATAACTCCAGTACCAACAGCTGCTGGTTTTAACATAACTTTTGCACTACCAAATTTTCCTACATATTCATGAGGTACTGATGTTTCTACAACAGGTACTTCTATTAAGTTTTTCTTAGCTTCTTGAATAGCTTTCTTAATAGCATCTGGAACTTCTGCTGCTTTACCATTACCAACACCAACATGTCCGTTTTCGTCACCAACAAC
>CALXJS010000086.1 GCA_944388685.1 uncultured Clostridia bacterium
ATAAAAAATAAAACAGGAGGTTTTAGGTTATGCATATGGCAGACAGTTTGCTAAGTCCGGCTGTAGCAGGAACTATGTATGTTGCAAGTGGACTTATGGCAGGATATTCAATACATAAATTGAAAAAAGAAGTATAGAAGCACTGGAAAAAGTTGGAATAGAAAATTTGAAAAATAGGTCTATTTATAGTTTATCTGGTGGAGAAAAGAAACTTGCATCTATTGCAACAGTCCTTTCTATGAATCCAGAAATATTAATATTTGATGAACCAACAGTTGCACTTGATCCAAGAAATAGAAAAAGATTTATTAATGTACTAAATTCATTAAAAACAACAAAAATTATTACATCACATGATTTAGATTTAATATATGATACATGCAATAAAAGTATTTTAATTTCTAAAGGCAAAATAATTACTTATGGAAATACAAAAACTATATTACATGATAAAAAGTTATTAGAAGATAATGGATTAGAATTGCCTTTATCTTTAAGTAGAATTTAATATTTTTATCCTAGATTTTATTTTAATAAAGTCTAGGATATTTTTAATTAAAATGATATATAATTGCAATAAAAATGATATGGTTCTGAAATTGTATTATAATAAATTTAAATATAAAATTTAATATAAAGATAAAATAATAATGGGAGAAAGTATATGGATGAAGTCTCTATAAACAAAATGGAAAAATTATTAGAAGATATTTCAATAATTTATTTTAGGGCAAAACAATCATTAGAAAAAAGTAATAATTCAGAAAAAGTTTATTATGAAAAAATAGTCGAATTTGTAGATAAATATTTAGAAAATAATGAACAACCTGAAATAAAAGATAAATGGCAAGAATTGGCCAATAAAAATAAAAAATCAAAATTAAGTTCAACCATAGAATATTTAAAAAAAGAACCTAAGAAAAGAATAATTACTCATGTAAGAAAACTTGCATCTAAAAAATTTATAAACAAAATGTTTCCTAACTTTTTAGAAATAATAAAAGAAAAAGAAGGAAAAATTGAAGAACAACTAAATGATAATATATATCCACCTTATATTATGGAAAAAGATGTTAGAACTAAAATAGGGAACTTAGAAAATTTACTAGAGCAAACTAATATTCAAGAAATTGATACAACTTTTTTAGATACTTCACTTTCAGGAACAATTATTGATCATCAAGAAGGAGCTCCAGGAATTATAGATGATTATCGTAGCAAAAATTGGGGAATAGATAGAATTTGTTTGGATGGATTTCAAAACCATTTGCCAAATGATTCAAAAGGTAAAAATGCATTTGTACAATTTCTTGTTGGAGATAAATGGCTAAATCCTGATGAAGCAAAACTACATAAAGATGAAATTACTAAAGTTAGATTTGCAGATGATGGAGTAGGATTTGAATATACTAATTTATATTATCTTCATTCTAATAAATCAGATGATTCTAAAAGCGCAGGACAATTTGGTGAAGGATTAAAACTTATATCTATGGCAGCAGTTAATTTAGGTTTAGGAATGGAAATTCAATCTAGAAACTGGGTTGCACATGTTGATGGAGAAGATATTAATTTAATAAATAATTTACGTGATGATGAAAATGAAACACATAAAAAATTAGTATATAAAGTTGATATATATGATGGTAAACCAATAAAGGGAAGTAGAACAATATTCAACACACCTTCTAAGGAATTTATTGATTATGCATTAAATTTGCCAGAATATATATTACCATTAACCAAGAGAAAATATGAATATTACGGGGAAAGAGGTGATATAGTAGATACCAATATTCCGGGAAAAGTATTTTCTAAAGGAATATATGTTAGAGATATAAATTCACTTTTCTCTTATAATTTTGATAATGCTGAACTAACACCAGATCGAAATGATTTTAATAATTTTTATCTTGAAGAAGAAATTAAAGGTATTATCAAATATGAATTAGATGATCCAGAAATAATAAAGAAAATAGTTGCAAATTTAATAGAAGCCTGGAAATACTCTGATAATGCTTATGAAAATAAATTTATTTGTTTGGTAGAAGGAAATTCAAGAAAAAAATGTGAAATTGACCTTAATTATTTAAGTTCATATATGGAAACTGATGAACGAGTATCAAGAATGTGGAAAGAAGCATTTGAAGAAATTTCAGGAATACAATCAGCAAAAGAAAATGGAGACGAAAATCCTAAAATTGCTATTAAAACTAACTATGAGATCCCTAAATACTTAAATGAAAACATTAAACAATACAATTTGATTAATTTACCAAAATCGTGGGCGGATTTTTTTATAAAACTAGGTATTCCAAGTGATAAAGATGTTCTTCCAGAATATATTGAAGAAAAAATTTATACTTCTATTCCATTAGAATATGGAAAAGAACTTTGGGGAAGTAAGAAAATTGTAATTGATGCAAGTCAAAATCATTTACCAAGTGATTCTAAAGGGACAAATATATTTTTGAGATTTCAAACAATAGATGGAAAATGGCATGATTATAGAGAAATGGAAAAATATTCTTATAATAAAATTAAAAAAATTAAACTTTCAGATGATGGAATTGGATATGATTATAAATCTTTAGGTGTTTTTGCTTCTATTAAAGATCATGAGAAAAGCGGTGGAAAATGGGGGGAAGGAATAAAAATACTTTGTGCTGCTGCACTAAGAGATGGAACTAAAGTTGAATTAAGATCTAGAGATTGGCTTGCAGTTCCAGATTGCGAAGAGGTTATATTAAATAAAGGAAAAGATAATGAAAAAAAAGTAAAACAACTTTTTTTTAGAGTTAAAAAAGCTCTTCCTGATAAAGGCGATATATTAGATGATATGGATAAACCTGAAACTCCAGAATATGGATATTCTAAAGCAATTGAAAAAAGTTCTACTACATTTATAGATTTATCACCAGAATTAATAAAAGAATTTAGAAATATAAAAGAAAATGTACTAGCTTTTGCTGATATTAAACCATTAGCAAGCATTGGAAATGACCACTTATTATCAACTGATAGTAATAAATTATATATAAAAGGTTTATTGGTTCCTGGCGAACATCCATTTAAATATTCGTATAACTTTGAGAATTTCGACATAGAAACACGAGATAGAAATTTAATAACAAATTATAATGCAGAACAACAAGTAAAAAAAATATTAGAGGGTATTACAGATGAAAAAGTAATTTCTAGAATTCTTTCAGATGCTGTTACATATTGCAGAGGATCAAAAAAAACTTTTTCAGAATTTAAAACAGAATTTGAAATAAAAAGTAACAGTCCTCAAGCTGATGCTTGGATTAATTCTTATTTAGAATTATTTGGAGACGAAACAACAATAAGAAGTTTTCAGGATCAAAATTTTAATGCGGTTCACCAAGCACAACATATGGGATTAGAGACAGTAACTTTACCGGATAATATAGTGAAAGCATTATCTAAGATAAAAGACTCAAAAGGAAGATTTATTCCAACTATAGGATCTAGTTTAAAAGAGGCAATAGAAAATGCTAAACCTGTTCCTGATGAATTATTAAAACCAGAAGAAAAAGAAATCATAGAAAAATTATATAAATATAATGCTATATTTGAAATGGCAGTTTCTGACTCAGAAAATTTTAGCCCTATATCTAAAATAAGTGTATATGATTATGATGATAGCTATTTTGGAGTTCGTGCAGCCGGATTTGCTGATACAAGTGGAATGTTGGAAAATGTAATGCATATAAATAGAGAAACATTAAAAAGGGGACTTTTTGAAAGCGGAAATGTTTTTTTTCATGAATCAGGGCATTTATATACTGGAGCAAATGATGCTGATAAAGCATTTCGAGATTTTTTTACTGGATTATTATCTTGTGTTGCTGGAAAAACTGTATTAGGTGAGAGTATAGAAAGCCATAAACTTGAAGAAAAACTAACTATGTCAAAATTAAGAG
>CALXJS010000087.1 GCA_944388685.1 uncultured Clostridia bacterium
TTTCCGAATTTAGTCATCGTTTCTTCTTCTTTTAATTCTCCTTCTTTATAAATATTCCTAATGTGCTCATTAATTGTAGATTTTGCTTTTTTAAATAACTCTGACATTTGTGCTTGTGTAAGCCACACTGTTTCATCTTTTAAGTTTACTTCTAATCTTACTCCTTGGTTTTCAAATAAAATGATCTCATTTTTCTTTTCTTCCATAAAACCACATCCTTTATAAAATTCAGTTTATCCAGATGTTTTTGCTTATAAGTACTAGCAAACTGTTGTTTGTATTATATGATATATTTATGGCTTTGTCAATCATTTTATTAAAATTTATTTAATTCTATTAATAAGTTAAACTTTTCCATATTTTTTAAGTATTTTCTTTGCATAAGAACATTCTGCAACAAGCTTTTTATTTTCTTTTTTTGCATTCTCTATAATACATTCTACCAACTTTCTTGCAATTCCTTGTCCTTGATATTCATCATTTACCTCTGTATGTGTTATATTCCAATAATCTTCTGTTTCTAGGAAATCACATTCTCCTACTTGGATTGTATTATATGCAACTGCTCTATTTTTTTCTTTATCAAATATAATTTCAATCATCATATCCTCCTCTACTTTCTTCTAAATCTTATGTTCATAAACTTTATTATTTTTTATTCATAATACCATAAAAAAAAGAATTCTGAAAGATAATATAGTTTTTGTTCAGACTGGATTGTCATTAAGCAAGCTTATATATTATTTTTTATTAATTGACGAATGTGACGTGGAGTAGATGTACAAATTCTTAATTTTAAACAAATGAGGAAGCGAGATATCGAGAGGCTCGTTTGTTTAAAATTTAGAATTTGTAATCTATGGAGCTAGCCGAGGAAATAATAAAAAATAATATATAAGCTTGCTTAATGATAATCATATCTCAATAGAAATGTAATATATTATATTTTTATGACTTTTATATGATTTCATTTACAAAAACTTTAAATTTATATATAATCTTCATATAAAATAATTTTTTTGGGGGATGCAAATGAAATATTTAAAATACTTTTTTAGAAAGATTAAAAAAATGGTAAAAGGCATTATTGTAAATGCAAAACCTTTTCTATTTATTATACTAATTCTCTTTTTATCTATAGCATCTGAAGGCTATACATGGGAAGATTTTGGTCTTGATGGATTTAGCTTAAATCCCAATGATTACTGCAATTTAACAGATATTGACTACACAGCAGTTTTACATGATGATCCAAATGGAAATGCTAATGTCGAAATCACAGAATATCTAACATTTGACGTACATGCAGGTTCAAAATCTAATACATATAAGGAATTATGGCGAGAACTTCCTGAAGAATATGTTGATGGATTAAAAGTAACTTATGATGTTGAATCAGTTACACAAATTCTGGACAATGGTCAAGAAATACCTTATGCAGAAACTTCTAAAATGTATTGGGAAGATTCCGACTATACTCAAAGTTCAACTATGCGTTGGCATCACAGTGATGGCTCAGGAAGTTATCCAGATAATGATGAGTCTTTGCTAATATACATTCCTTGGACATATCGAGAAAAAATGACTTTTAAAATTGTATATTCTATGAACAATGCAGCTTTAAAATATAATGATTGTTCTGAATTATATTTAGCTATGTATTCTGGAAATACGATTACAAAACTAAATTCTTATAAAGCTCAAATTCTCATACCAGATGAAATAATGCCATCCACTTACTATGCATATACATTTGGAACGGCTAATAATCGATTGCCGCTTATCGAATCAGATTATATAAATGATGGCTATCATACATTTTCAATTAATTTGGATAAGTCTGATTTAAAATTCAATTATCACAATCGTTATATAGAATTTTGTTTATTGGCATATGGTGATGATAAACATATTTTTACAAAATATGCACCTAATAATAGATATTCAAATGAAAATGTTTTAGAGGAATGTATTGCAGAAAATGAATATTATGAAACGCAAAATAGAAAATTTGATACATATAAAACACTATTATTGATAGCATCTATATTTGGTACGATTTTAATAGTGTATACTACAAAAAATAAGTATATGAAAACTAAGGAAAAATACAACTTATATACCCCAGAGGTAGACTATGATTATTTTAGAGAAATACCAAGTGACTTAGACCCTATTTTTGCTTCTGAGTTAGTATTTATGAAAGATCCTTTTGATGAAAATAAAGAAAAACAAGAAGAATATGCAGCAATTTTACTTAGTTTAGTAAGAAAGAAATATGTTAACATTACGAAATTAGATAATAATCTTGACTGGGATAGTTCAAATACAGTCATTTCTATAGAACCTACTCGCACAAATTACACAACACCAGCTTTTACAGATTCTCCAGATTATTCACCTGAGCCTATTTATACAACAATAAATGAAAACACTGGTGATGTTTTAGAACCACTTACTACTTCTGAAAGACTTTATTTAGAATTATTGGAAAGACATTCTAGACCTCATAATTCAATTACCATCAATCAATTACAAGAATGTATAGATAATGATTATGTATATACAAATGCATTTGTAAAAGATATAGAAAAGAAACCTATTTTAGAAAGTGGTGTCATGCAAGGATATTTCCAAAGTGCAGATTATGATGCACCTAAAAAAGAGCTCAATAAAAGTGCTAAGTCAAGCCTAATTTTAGGATTAATTTTATTAATTGTTATAAATCTAATTTCCTACTTTACACCTATGGCATTAGCCTTCGGGGCATATACGATTTTTGGAATCGCTTGTTTGTGGAAATATTTTTATCTAACTTCAAAAGCAAGTAATTTAGTTTTATTTACACAATATGGAGCTAATGAACAAGCTAAATGGTATGGTTTATACAATTTCTTAAATAGTGATACTTTGATGAATGAAAAAGAAGTTTATGAATTACCTTTATGGGAAAAATATTTAATTTACGCAACTGCTTTTGGTATTTCTGAAAAAGTGATAAAAGCGATAAAGATACATGCAGTAGAATTAAATATTGATAGCAGTCCTATATTAAACCATCATTTTTATATTCACTCAAGTAGCTTTCATAGGACTTCCAGAGCCTTTGGTCGCTCTATCCATACCTCTTCAAGAGGCGGTGGATTTGGTGGACATGGTTATGGTGGTGGCGGCCGTGGAGGCGGTGGTGGTGGCGGAGGCCATTAATACTGCCCTTAATCTTATTGTATACAAAAAAGAAAGAGTATTTTCATGCTCTTTCTTTTTATCTAAAATTTTAATTCTTTCCACTATTGATTTTTTTTCAATATGTCTTTTAATTGTAAACAATTTAATTGAATATCAAGACTATGTTCTATTTTTTCTCTACGAATTGTTTTGTAAATTGTTTTTGAAATATATTTTTCTGCAAAATGAATGATTTCTCTATATTCCTTAATGTCATCAGGAAAATATATTCCTCCTTTATCTTTATTTTTTATCATCCAACAAACAGCTGCTAACGCTGACATGGCAACAGGTGTTATTGTTGGTGTTTGCCAGAAAGATGATTTTTTGTCTTTATATAAAAAATGTTTCTTAATTCTATTTCCTACCCATACTGGCTCAAATTTATTTCCTAATAATAATACGCCTACATATTCTGTACCTCGTTTTATATTTTCTTTGTAGGGAATTTCTGCTCTTTTAGGATATTTAAATCCTCGTATAATAGAAATATCATCATCTTGTGGCTTATGGATATCTGGATGAAGATAATCATTTACTTTCGCTTTTTTTAGGTATTTTAC
>CALXJS010000088.1 GCA_944388685.1 uncultured Clostridia bacterium
CTTATCAAGAGAAGATGCTACGTGAAAATCTGAATGACTTCATAGACAAGATTGAATGGAAAGAAGTCAAAAAGCAGGGATTGGTTTTGCCTTATATGGAACTCCTGCAGAAAGTTTATGTTATAGATTTGCTAAAATTGATAAAGAAAAATTTGGAGATATTAAGGATGTTACAGACAAAGGATATTATACTAATTCTTATCACATAGATGTTAGAGAAAAAATTGATGCATTTTCTAAATTAAAGTTTGAAAGCGAATTTCAACCAATATCTAGTGGTGGTGCAATATCTTATGTTGAAGTTCCTAATATGCAACATAATTTAAAAGCTTTAGAAGAAGTTGTTAAATTTATATATGATAATATTCAATATGCAGAATTTAATACAAAGTCTGATTATTGCCAAATATGTGGTTTTGACGGAGAAATAATTATAAATGATGATAATGAATGGGAATGTCCAAACTGTGGTAACAAAGATCAAAGTAAAATGAATGTAGCAAGAAGGACTTGTGGATATTTAGGCGAAAACTTCTGGAATGTTGGTAAAACAAAAGAAATTAAAGCAAGAGTAACACATTTATAGGGATTTGGGGACGGTCCTTTTTTCCCTATATTATTAATCAAACTATTTAAATCTTTAGTTTTACATATATTTTGTTGTAAGATTTTTCTACCACTAAGTAATTTTGCTTGGTATCCTATAATTTAGCCCAAGCCCAAAATAAGCGATAGCTACAAGCTATCGCTTATTAAAATTTTAAAATAGGGATTTTAGGACCGTCCCCAAATCCCTATCTTATAATGGTTTAAATTTTTTAGTTTCTTTGTATTTACCATATTCTTTTGGAACATAGTTGTCACTCCAATAATGTTTTTCTCCAACCGGATTGTCTTTCTTACCATATTTCTTTTGTTTTTTATCATACTGTATTTTTGGTTTTTCTGGTCTATTTTTTATTTTTACTTTATTTTTACGTTCTAGTTTTGGAGCTTTTACATTTTGTAGCATTTGCATATATTCTGTAATCTTTTCTTTAAAAGTTCTGTTATCTTCTTCTCTTTTTAAATATTCAATGTGTGGTTTTCTAACATTCTCGTCTTGTTTTTTTTCTTTTTTATTTTCTTTCTTTTTTAATTTACTTTGATAATCATTTAACCTTTGTACTTCTATCTTCTTTTTATTTGCAATTTTCTTTTTCTCTTCTTGCTCTTTTACATATTCTATTTTTGCTTGTTTTGCTTTTTTCTGACTTTCTTTTAATCTTTTTTGTAATTCTTTTGTTTCTTTACTTTTGTCTTTCATTTTTTTAATATATTTAGCATCTTTACTTTCCATCAAATTATTTATATATCCATTAGATTTTTCTGTTAATGATTCTATATGGATTCTACTTATTTTCTTTTCTTTTTTAGGTTTTACATATTTACCTTTAGCATAAAATTTAAACACTACAACATAAATACCAAATTCATCTAGTTCCATTCTTACTTCTATAGGTTTATTTGATATTTTATTAAAGCTTTTTTTAATTTCTTCTATTTTTCTTCTAACATCTTCACTTGAATATATCTTAGAATCAAAACGATATTCTACAGTTTTTTCTACAGAATTCAATTTATAATCAACATCCTTTTCTTTAATTTATCTCTTAATGAGCTATTGTCTTTTTTTGTTATATACGAAAGAATCTTTTATTTTTCCTATATAATAAAAAAGAAAATATAATAACATTAATCCTTATATTATATTATGTTACCATATTTTCCCTAATATTTCAATATTTCTATTAATTACCTTATAAAATTTGTTTTTACCATTTTATTTTCTGGTGTATTTATATTATTTTTCTTTCCACTTTCTATACATTTTAAAAGCCATGCCATATTTTTACCTAAATTATACATTGTTTGCATACCTTCTAAATCTTGAACAACTTCTTCTTTATTATTTCCATGTACATTATTCCAATAAGTAGAAGAAACAATTGGCATTTGATTTATTGTAAAATATTTATTTAGTACATCAAAAGAAGCCACTGTTCCACCTCTTCTTGCACTTATAATACTTGCTCCAGGTTTAAAAGCAAAAGCTTTTTTTCCTGCATAAAAAGCTCTATCTAATACAGATAAAATTCTTCCTGTTGGATGTGCATAATATACTGGTGTTCCAAATATAAATCCATCACTTTCCTCAGCTTTTTCTATTATTTCATTTACTATATCATCATTAAATACGCATCTTGAATTTCCATTTTTAGCACACATTCCACATCCAATACAATCTCTTATTGGAGTTCCTCCTATATTTATAATTTCTGTATTTATTCCTTCTTCATTTAAACTTTCAGCAACTTTGCTTAATGCTGTATATGTGCATTCTTTTCTAGAACTACCATTAACTAATAATACTTTCATTTTAACCTCCATTCGAACGAATTTACGCTCTAATAAAATTTTATTTAATAACCTCTATAAATTCGTGAGAATTCTAGAGGTTAAAATTAGCCATCTCAAAATTCTTTAGAATTTTGAGGGCGATAGCGATTGTAGCCAATAGTGTGAAAAACTTGTTTTTTCACACTATTCCTCCTCGTATAATGAACATATAGTCCATTATATATTTTTTTATTTTTTAAAATTTTATATAATATCTATATAGACTCTGTGGATTGGTGTTTCCTCCTATCGCTTGACGATTTTATTAAGGCTCCAACCACAGATGTTTGTTAAATTGTTAATTAGTTAGATAACGCATGACGTTTTATTTAGAACGAGGCTACATTCAGCAAACATTTTGTGGATCACATTGTCTAAATTTATTTTAAAGGAGCAACCATTATGATTTATGTTGGTATCGATGTTGCAAAGGATAAACATGATTGCTTTGCTATGAACTCTGATGGAGAAATCTTAATTGAAAACTTTTCGTTTCAAAACAATTCTGATGGTTTTAATTTGTTTTCCAATTCTATTTCTCAATTTAATGAAAGTTTTGAAAATATTAAAGTAGGACTTGAAGCTACTGGTCACTACAGCAATAACATTCTTAACTTTCTGACATCTAAAGGATTTAATGTCTTCGTCATTAATCCACTACAAACTAATCTTTTCAGAAAAGGTCAAAGCCTTAGAAAGACTAAAACAGATAAGTTAGACGCTCGTTTTATTGCTACAATGCTTATCACAGACAACTTAAAGCCCTACTCTAATTTATCTTACCATATTTCTGAATTAAAGTCACTAGTTAGACATAGATTTCGTTTAATTGAAGAACGTTCTAAATTCAAACTTTCTCTTTCTAGACTTGTTACTATTGTCTTTCCTGAACTTGAAAAGATAGTTTGGTCTATTTCTCAAAATTCTGTACTTTATCTCCTTTATGAATTACCTTCTGTAAAAGACATTTCTGAATGTAATTTAAAACATCTTACATGCCTTTTAGGAAAGTATTCTAAAGGTAAATACAGTAGAGATAAAGCTATTGAAATTAGAGAGCTTGCTAAAAAATCTATAGGTACCATCAGTCGTTCTTTATCTTTTGAATTAAGACAAGTTATACAAACCATTTTATTTCTTAACTCTCAAATTGATGATATTGATAAAGAACTAAAAAAATTGATTGATGAATTAAATAGTCCCATAATGTCTATCCCTGGAATTTCTTATGTTACTGCCGCATATATTTTAGCTGAAATTGGTGATAT
>CALXJS010000089.1 GCA_944388685.1 uncultured Clostridia bacterium
CTTACTTTCATTTCTACCCTCCATTATTTTCTATAAATTATTCGCCCACGTGTTAAATCACATGTTGGAATCTCGAGCAATACTGTATCGCCTGGAAAGATACGGATAAGGTTTTGACGCATTTTTCCAGAAACGCGGGCTTCTACAATATGACCGTTCTCGAGTTTCACTTTGAAGTCTCCGCCTGGGATAACTTCTAATACTTTACCTTCAAGTTCAATATAACCTTCTTTTGCCATTCTATCACTCTCCTGTTAGTATTTTGTAACCATCTTTGGTTACTACTATGGTATGTTCAAAGTGTGCTGCTACACTTCCGTCTTGTGTAGTTATTGTCCATCCGTCTTCTAACATCCATATATATCTTTTTTTTAAACTGAACATTGGTTCAATGGCAAGTGTCATTCCTTCTTTTAATATTAACTCTGATTCGTCGTTATCATAATTAAATATGTATGGGTCTTCATGTACTACTGTGCCAATTCCGTGTCCAGTTAATTCTCTTATGACTCCATATCCTTTTTCTTTTGCAACACTTTCTATTGCTTTGGATACTTCGTTTAATTTTATTCCCTCTTTAATTACACTTAATCCTTTATAAAGTGCTCTTTCTGTGTCTTCCACTAACGCTTTAATTTCATTAGTAGTTTTACCTACAATGTATGTTCTTGCAGAGTCAGCGTGATATCCTTTATAACATGCTCCAACATCAACTTTTACTATATCTCCATTTTTAATCTTTCTTTTTCCTGGAATTCCGTGCACTACTTCATCGTTTATTGATATGCATACGCTTTTTGGATATCCATCATAGTTTAAAAATGACGGTGTGCATTTGTTATCTCTTATGTATTTGTCAGCTATTTCATTTAGCTTTTCAGTTGTTATTCCAGGTTTTATTGATGTTTTCATTAGTTCTAAAACGTTATATACTACTGTCCCTGCAATATTTATTTTTTCTATTTCTTCTTTTGTTTTTATACTAACCATTTTTCTATCTCTTTCATAGTAGAATCTGCATCTTGTGTTGAATCGATTTCTATTAGATTGTTTTTGCTTTTAAAGTATTCTATTATTGGTTTTGTTTCTTTCATATATGTGTCATATCTGATGTTGTACGCTTCTTCGGTGTCATCAACTCTACTTTCTAGTTCTACTTTGCAATCGTCACAAATCCATTCAACTTTTGGCATATTGTAACCTGTTAATTTGTTATATCCTTTTTTACACTTTGGACATGTTAGTCTTCCAAGTACTCTTTTTAAACCAGTTTCCTTATCTATTTTTAAATATATTGCTTTGCCAATATTTAATCCTAGTTTTTCAAGAATCTCTTCATAATCTTTTACTTGATCAAGTGTTCTAGGATATCCGTCCATTATAAATGGTTTGTTTTTGTCTAATGTTGTTAATTTGTTTTCTAACATTTTTTTTATTAATTCGTCGCTAACTAATTTTCCACTAGACATTATTTCTGATAGTTCTTTGCCTAAATCAGATCCACTTTTTACTTCTTCCCTTAATAAATCTCCTGTGGATATGTGTAAATATCCGTATTTTTCTTTAATTAGTTCTGAAAAAGTTCCTTTTCCAGCAGCTGGTGGTGCAATAAATAGTATATTGTTCATTTTTACCTCTTATATGCTCGGCTAGCTACTGAGCTTTCTATTTGTTTATATGTTTCTAATAATACTCCGACTACAATTAGTATGCTTGTTCCTCCAAGTGTTACTATGCTTGGCATATCTGATATCCAACTAAATACTATTGGTAATGCTGCGATTATTGATAGGAATATTCCCCCCATAAATGTTATTCTTGATAAAACTTTACTTATGTAATCGCTTGTTTCTTTACCTGGTCTTATCCCAGGGATATATCCACCGTTTTTATTTAGATTTTTGGATAAATCTTCCGGATTCACTGCTGCTAAATATGTGTAGAAGTATACAAATATAAATATTAATAATATGTATATTATAAATCCTATTGGTGTAGTTGTTGTTAAATATTTTGTTACAAATAGTTGAAAGTTTTCACTTTTTATAAAATATGTTAGTGTTGTAGGTATTGCAAGTACTGCTGAAGCAAATATTACTGGAATTACTCCTGCTGAGTTTAATCTAAGTGGTAAGTATGTTTGTCTTCCGCCGTATGCTGATACAGTTCTATTTGAATATTGTATAGGTATTCTTCTTTGTGCTTCTTGTACGTATATTACTCCTACTATTATCGCAATATATAGTATTATGTAAATTGCATAAGATAAAATCCCTATGTATAAGTTTGTGTTGCCTCCTATTAATGATTTGTATGCTTCTATTAACATTGATGGCATTGTTGTTATAATACCTGCCATTATTATTAATGATATACCATTTCCTATTCCTTTGTTAGTTATTTGATCTCCTAGCCACAATAGGAATGCTGTTCCTGCAGTTAATATTATTGCTATTTTAACATATTCTACTGGTTCTAATCCTGCTGAACCCATAAACATTGCTGTATATATATAACTTTCTACAAAGGCAAATCCTATACCTATGTATCTTGTTATTTTGTTTATCTTTCTCCTGCCTTCTTCTCCCATTTCTTTTAATTCTTTAAAGTATGGAATTCCCATTATATCCATTTGAAATAATTGAATTATGATTGATGCTGTAATGTATGGTGTGATACCTAATGCAAATATTGAAAATTGTTTTAAACCTCCACCACTCATTGCATTTAGTAACTCTAAAAATCCTAAATCTCCTGTAATTTCTTTCATTCCTGGTACTGTAATTGTGTTACCTAAACAAAATATTACTAGGGCTCCTAAAGTATATAAGACTCTGTTTCTAAGATCTTTATTGGTTTTTTTAAATATTTGTCTAAATGTTTTAAACACTTAGATCACCTCAGCTTTCCCACCTAACTCTTCTATTTTATTTATTGCTGTATTTGTAAATACGTTTGCTTTTACTGTTAATTTTTTAGTTAGTTCTCCGCTTCCTAATATTTTTAAACCTTTTAATTCTTTTCCAATTAATCCGTTTTCTTTTAGTAATTCTTTTGTAACTACTGTTCCGTCTTCAAATCTATTTAAGTTTCCAACGTTAACAATGTTGTATCTAACTGTAAATCTTTTGTTATTAAATCCTCTTCTTGGTACTCTTTTGTATAGTGGATTTTGTCCACCTTCAAAATATACTGGAATGCTTGCACCAGAACGTGCTTTTTGTCCTTTTTCTCCACGTGTTGAAGTTTTGCCCATTCCACTTCCTGGACCTCTTCCAACTATTTTTCTCTTATGAGTTGCTCCAACTTGTGTTTTTAGTTCGTTTAACTTCATAATTATATTTCCTCCACTTTTTTACCACGAAGATTTGCAATGTTTGCTCTACTTTTTTGTTTTTTTAGTGCATCCATTGTTGCTCTTGCAGTGTTTATTTGTGTGTTGCTTCCAAGGGATTTTGAAACTATGTCTTTTACACCAGCTAGTTCAAGCACATTACGTACTGGACCTCCTGCTACAATTCCACGTCCTTCTCTTGCTGGACGAATCAATACTTTTGCAGCTCCACATACACCTGTTACTTCGTGTGATAGAGTACGGTTATCTACTAAATCGACTTTAATTACATTTTTTTCTGCAGATTTAATAGCTTTACTAATTGC
>CALXJS010000090.1 GCA_944388685.1 uncultured Clostridia bacterium
ACGTTCTATCCAGCTGAACTATCAGAACACAAGAATATTTTAGCATAACTCTTTAGATACTTTCAATATGTTTTATTTTTGAGTTTTCGTATTTTTAATTTTTTTATTGTAATTTTCAAAAAAATTGCTTTACAAAAATATTAATGTAAAGTATTTTTTGAAATTTAATGGTTTTATTGCACGCAAAAAAGATTTTAAAAACCGAATTTTTAAAATTTTAGATATCCTTTTTTTAGAATGTTAAACTCAGTTGTTCTATATATTCTTCTTGGATGATTTCTTTTTTACTTTCTCGTCGTCGCTTTTTATACTCTTGTATTCCAGTATGAGCATAAGAAAGTATATCTTGGATTCCTCTTGCCATCATTCCTAAATAAACAACCAATTCACTTCTAAGGCTTTGACTTCTCTCAAGTATTTTTATAGACAATAATCTTGTGTCTATACTATCGGCTAATTTGGCTAGAAACCCTAGAAACATCATAAGTATCGTATTAAGATTATTTAAACTTTGAAGACTTCTTACTCGCATATCTTCATATTGGTATTCCACTTTTTCTGCTCGATGTACTTCTTCTATCTTCCAACGATCTATATATGCTCGAACAATTACTCTAGCATCATGAGCATTATTTACTTCTTTATTTGTAATAAGCATCATTGGTTCTTGACCTAATCCATATACGAAGATTAAGGTGTATTCTTCTTGCTCTCCATCCGTTAAACTTGCTCTAGTATAACTTATAGTTAAATCTACTTTTTTGTTTTGATACTTAGCATTAAAAATAATCTTTCCTTTTCTTCCTTGTGCTTGTTTCAATACATTTTTAGATTTTCCTTTAAACAAAAAATTTCGATTTCCCTTTAGTCTAATGATAAAGTCGATTTCCTTTTTATCTAAATATCGAAATATTTTTTTATCATCATATCCTCGATCAAATACACCTAAAAATCTTCCACCCACAAATTCATGCACTTCATCTATCGCTTCAAATGTATATGTATTCATGCTTTTAAATCCTTTGCTTTTTGTAGATACAATCTTACTATATACAGGTATAGGTTGTTTTTTGTTTTTGCTTACTAGCATCGCATTTACTACAGGATATCCTGGTTTGATTTCTTTTTTTGGAGAACTTCCGTCAATCACTTCATCTAAATCTTCAAATTCTTTTCCATACATTTTTGTTATATCCGTATTATCAAATATTGCTATTGGATAATCATCGATCATTGAAGATACAAATTTTTTATACTGCTGTTTTATGTTTCCTTCATAATCTAAATCCCTATCTAAATGACGACATAATCTTTCCACTGTGTTTTCCAATTTTGTACCACAATCTGTTTCTTTTAATTTCCTACTTATGCTAGTAATTTTTATATCTTTTGAAGCACTGATTCCATAAATCATATCTTCTACAAAACCTTGAGTTGGTTTGGAACAATTTTTTGTTAAATTTTTTGCAAACTTTACACATTCTCTTTTCATTTCATAGCAATCTGCTGTATAATTAATCATGTGAAACACCTCCATATTTTTTGTTTAGCGTTTGCTAATTTAATTATACTAAACAAAGCGGTGTTTCACATTAATTTTGATAAAAAATACAGAAAATCTTATGACTTTCTGTATTTTTTTAACTTATCCACTTTTTGTTTTGACTATGCATCAAATTTTACGAAAACTCAAATAAATTTAACCGAGATACTTCAATTCGCAAAATTTGAAAAAAGTTACCATTTCTATTATACTTAGAAGTAAGAATAAAGAAACGGTGGTCTTAAAATGATAAAAACATTAAACAAAGAGAAAGTAATAAAGATACTAACGGAAGAAGAATATGAGCATATGAACGCTTTTAATATTATTCCTAACTTATCGGATAAAGTTTTGGATTATGCAGAAAAAAATTATGGAATCATTGAAATAATATCCCAATTTTTAGAAGAAAAAAGAAAACAAAATACCAATTTAAGTCTTCCTTTGTTTGTTATAGCAGGAGTGCAAGCAAGAATGAAGCAATTGTATGCTATCCGTGAGCTTCCACTTGCTATCACAAGTCAAGAAATCATTGAAAAATTAGGCATCAATATAGAGTATCACCCTAAAGATGGTCTCTTAAAAGAATCAAATATTCGAGCATTTTTAGAACGATATAAACAAGAAAAAGACCAACCGTTAGAGTTTCAAAATGAATTTATCAAAAGTTTTAATCAAATGAATAAAGAACTTTTAAAAAAAGCGAAACTCACTTCAGACATTCATGTACTCGATTGTACCATTTGTGAAGTAAATCTCAATAATGAAAATTATGAAGGAAGTACAGAAACATATAAAGGAGGAGAAAAATTAAGAGGATATAAACTGGGAATGTTAAGAGGCTTTGGACCTAATTCTGGATTTATAGAAGAAATAGTAATGAATACAGCAAAACCACATGACTTAAAGATGAGTAAGAATATGATTTTAGAGTCTGAATATTTAAAACCAGGAGATGATTTAATAGAAGATCGAGGTTTTTTAGATATTGAAATCATAAGAGAAATATTAAAAAAAGGTGTAAATGTCACGGTTCCAGCAAAAAAGAATATGGAAATCCATACTGCAGCTGTCACAGAAGCCATTTCCAAAAACACATGGAAAAAACATCCCAATCCTAAAAGAAAAGGACAAGATATAACCCTCGTACAAAATTTAGAAATGTTTTGGTTAGAAAGAAAGGAAAAAGAGAAAAAACCAGAAAATATTTCTTTAGAATATTCTATCCATGCGGCAGTCATTCGTTTTGAAAAGAAGTTAAATCAGTCCATATTAACAGATGCAGAAATCTTAAAAGAAGATGATCAATATGCGTACGCAGTGATTTTGACTACACATCCAACCAGAAGTGCAGAAGAAATTATAAAATTATATGAGCTTCGTCCAGAAATTGAAGAGGATTTTAGACAGTTAAAAGATTTTTGGGGATTAACAGAATATCGAAGTACTCAATATCATATTATTAGCTTTGTAATTATGGTATCTTTGTTGGGATACAATTTATATCAATTGTACAAAGAATCAGAAGAAGGAAAAAATTATATTGGAAAAAGTTTTATTGTAGAGCAAAGACATGGTCTATATGTTGTGAAAAACGTCAGAACTGCTATTATAATCAACAATTATTTTGCTATATTTGCACAAGATGAACTTCTTGATTTATATGTAGCATTATCCCAAAAAAACAGAGAGCGATTAAAACAACTTCTCATTCTCTAGTTCTCTTATGTTATTTGATATATTATTTTTCTGTTATTTCAAATTTTGCGAATTGAAGTTTTCTTCCGTAAATGAATTGCATTTCCCCCTTTAATAGTGTATAATAAAAATCGCTAATTAGAAAAGAAAGGAAGTTTATAATATGGCAAAAAATAAAGACGTA
>CALXJS010000091.1 GCA_944388685.1 uncultured Clostridia bacterium
GCAAATGAATAAGGTTTAATACTAAGAGGGAGATACTTATCAAAAAAAAAGGGAGGGGTTCAATTTTTGGCTTTAGGATAAATAGAGTAAATGGCTATTTAGTATAGCCATTTAGTTTCTATAAATCTGCAACCCTTTTTCCCTTTGTCTTTTCCAATATCATTAATAAAACAAGTTGTTGATACAAGTAAATAATCTCTATCGTTTTTATAAACAAAAACATAATCATTATATATTTTATCTTTAGGATAAATGGTTACATTTGCTTCATCTTCTGCTAAACTTTTTTTAATTTCCCTTTCTACTCTTATGGCTCTGTCTGCTTCAATAAAATTAGCTTGTTTGAGTGATTCATAATGATAAAGTTTATAATCGGGATATTTCTTTTGTAACTCACTCAATCCAAATTCATAAAGCTCTTGATTCCAGCCCCTATCGTTTTTCATTTCTACAAAATCATTTCCACCACACGCCACAAATAAAATTGACAATCCAGCTAATGCCAAAGTTTTAATACTTTTCATTTTCTTTCCTTTTTTAAAAATTTATTTTTGTTATATAAAATTATAGCATTTTTTTCTTAAAATATTGTAAAGATAATATTTATTTATAATAAAAATTAACTAAATAATAATCAAATAAATATCAAATATAAAAATATCTTTCAAAAAGATTTTTTGCAAAAATAAAGTTTAAAAAATGCTTGTAATATCGTGGAGTAGGTTATTGTAGTTTTTAATATAGAGTTAGGTTTATTTATAATTGTATTGGTGAAGCTAATTTCCTAGTAGAGTTTGGTTATCGCATTAATATTGATGAGTTTGTAAGCAGTTTTTGAGATTGGAAAGAGACTAAAGACCAAATAAGAGCCTCTAAAATCGCTATATAGGAACAACTTTATGTGGCAATTCTATCCTTTCTCTATATAGAAGAAAGCAAGATAGAAGAAAGATATTATAAATCTTTGAAGAATCTTGAAGTTATTTTGCTATTTTGTGGTAAATTGATTATCTTTGATAATAGCAAAGAGCTAACCAAAATCTTTGAGGGCTTTAAAGATGAAAATTCTAAGATTGCAATTACTCTTAAATCGCCAAAACAATGGCTAGATAAAACAATCAATAATTTAACTTAGGGTAGGGGAGTAGTCCCTCTAACCTTGTATCCTAGATAGTTGCAATCTCTTTTTAGTTATTCTTTGCCTTATTGCATTAGGCTTAAAGGTAAAGATTAACTCTTTGATTTTCCCTCCTTGCCCTTTAGAATGCTTATCCTTAATTTTTTCATATTGCAAATTAGCAAAATAAACTTTATTTTTGCTATTTTTTCCATTGAGTAAGTCAATGGAGGGTTTAATCACTTTATCTTCAATAAAAAAGGCTGTATAGCTTTTAGGTATATCAAATAAAACAAGAAAGCTTTCATAGTTAATTTGGAATTTTCCACTACCTTCCCATTGCTTTAATAATCTAAAGAGGTTTTTTGTGTATTTGCCCTTAATCTCACAAAAATCTTTCATATCAAAAATGGTGTATCTTTGGAATACTTCGTAAATGAGATATAAGGATTTTTTAGAGATTCTAAAGCTTAAAATCTCATTTTTCTCATCAACCTCAATTTGCTCAAAAAAAGAATTGATAGAAAACTTTCTATATCCATCTTCATCAATATTATATTCTTCTGTGCTTAAAGAATTAAGCTTTCTTGCAAATTCTACGATATTACCATAAAATCTTTTTTTATTTCGCTCATTAGGAATAAATCTTTTTAGCACATTAAAAGATAGTGAAATTAATTCACCATTGTTTCTTTGCTCTTTGGCAAAAAAGCATATAGTGAAAAACAAATTGAAATCCGCTTCATTAAAATTTTTAAAAACAAACTTGTTCATATCGTTGTGATAGACAATATTGTCTTTAATTGTAGAAAGATAATTTTTCATATGGTTCCTTTTTTATAGGTTAGATTATAGAAGCTCCTTATCCTTATACTTTGCTTAAAACAGCAAAGAACGATTCTTATTTCTACACTCACAAAAAAAGTTTGAAAATTATAGTTTTCAATACAAAATATAGAGTTTTTTGCTATAATTGCAACCAAAGTTTAAAAATTAATAAAACTTAATTTTATTTAAGGAACCGATAATGCGTTATCCAATTGACTTTAAAGATGATTTTGCACAAAATCTCTTATTTTGGATTGAGCGATTTGTTTATAGCAAACTCAATAGTCTTTCCAATCATCAAGTGCAAAACAAAAAAGATATTATTTTGGCTTTGAATGCCTTGCGTAAAGGTGCAAAGAGTATTCAAGAGCTACAAGAAATTTGCAAACAATGCAGGAATGCTGGGTTAATTGGCATTAATACTTATTTTACTCCTTTGATGAAACTCTATGAATATTTGAATTATCTTGGCTTGGCTTCTTTAAAGGAAGTCGATGAGGAAATGTTAAAAGAGTTTTTGACAATTCACACAAGCTCACTTTCTGATGCAACAAAGAAAAATTACCGCATTGCATTAATTAACTTTTTTGGCTTTATTGACAAGCAAAACGAAGATGATGATAGCACTTCTTATATTTTTAGAATCGAGCTAAAAAATTGGGGTGGATTGCGTGGGAAAAGCGGTCAAAAATTGCCTTCTTATATGAATGAAGAGGAAGTGCAGAGATTTTTAAATGGAATTGAAACTTATCCCTTTAAGCATCAAGATTTAGGTGCTAGAAATCGATTATTATTAAAAACCATCATTTATACCGGGATACGCGTGGGAGAGGCTTTGAATCTCAAAATCAAAGATATTATGTTAGATGGAGAATTTTATGTAATTCAAGTGAAAGGCAAAGGCAATAAGCCCCGCGTAGTGATGATAAAGGCGAAAAATATTCATAGTGATTTTGGAGCTTGGATTAACTCTCGTCCTTTGGAAGTAGAAAATGAATTATTGTTTTGCAATCACAAAGCCAAAAAGCTCACACAAGCTTATGTTAGCCGCATTGTAGAACAAGTCTTGCTTACTAATGGAATCCGCAAAGAAAAAAATGGCGCGCATATGTTGCGACATTCCTTTGCTACCCTGCTCTATCAAAAAAGTCAAGATTTAGTGCTAGTCCAAGAAGCCCTAGGGCATGCAAGCCTAGATACCTCAAGAATCTATACGCATTTTGACAAGCAAAAACTCAAAGCAACCACAGAAATAATGTAAAATATATTATAATTTCATCTTAAAACTTCAGACTTAAAGGATATTTGTGGCACAACAAAACTCTTCTAATAAGCGTTGGGGGGGGG
>CALXJS010000092.1 GCA_944388685.1 uncultured Clostridia bacterium
TGCTTCTACATCAAATCCTGGTTTTTTTTGAACATAAATTCTTCTTACCATTTAATAATTCCTCCTTTATTTTGGTATTTTTTATTAATAATTTTTTATATTTCTTACTTCTATGCATGGTATTGTTATTTCATGTGGTAATTCAAATACGAATTTTACAGTATTTGCTATATCTTCTGCTGTTAAACCTTTTTTCATTATATTTTCAGGTAATGGATCATTTGCTCTTTTATAAAAATCGGTTTGAATTAGACCTGGACATACATCTGTTATCTTTATATTATTTTGTGCTAAGTCTGTTTGTATTGCTTTTCTGAATGCATTTGCTCCTGTTTTTGTAGCATTATATATAGGATATGGTGGTTCACACATAACTCCACTTTGAGAATTAATATTAATGATTTGTCCAAATCCTTGTTTTTTCATTATTGGAAATATTGACCTTATCATTGCTATTGTTCCATATATATTAGTATCAATAACTTTTTTGATTCTGCTTAAATCATTCATTTCTTTGTAAGTCTCTTCGTCTACTTTCGACATATCTCCTGAAATCCACATTCCTGCACAATTTATTAAGCAATCTATTTTTTCATACTTCTTTTTAATATCCTTAATAAATTTATCTATTTGTTCTTCTTCTGAAACATCACAAACATAATATTCGGAGTGGGTTTCTATAGCTATTTTTTCTAAACTATTTTCATCTACATCAATTAAAATTAAGTTTTCGTTTTTGAGTATTTTAGCTATTGCCTTTCCTACTCCATTTGCTGAACCTGTAATTATTACATTTTTCATAATAATCTCCTTTCAACTATCACATTTACATAACATATTCAATTTTTTATTACAATCTCTTAATTTTATAGTACTTTTATTTCCTTATTTCCCTTAACTACCTTTCCAATCACATAAGCTTTTTCGCCTTCTTGTTCTAGTACTTTTAATGCTTTTTCTTTATCACTTTCTGGAACAATGATTGCCATACCAATTCCCATATTAAAAGTATTATACATATCTCTTTCTGGGATATTTCCTTCTTTTTGAATTAATTTAAAGATTTCTGGTACTGGGTATGTATCTTTTTGGATTTCTAATGAAACATTGTCATTTAACATTCTTGGTATATTTTCATAGAATCCACCACCAGTTATATGAGAAATTCCCTTTACTGTTACTTCATCTATTAATTTTAATACTGGTTTTACATAGATTTTTGTTGGCTTAAGTAATGCTTCTCCTAATGTCATTCCTAATTCTTCTCTATATTCTTTTAAATTTTCTTCATTGACGTTAAATATTTTTCTAACTAAAGAAAATCCATTTGAATGAACTCCTGAAGATGTTAGACCAATCACTACATCTCCTTCTTCGATATTGTCAGGATTGATAATTTTAGCTTTATCTACAACACCTACACTAAATCCTGCTAAGTCATATTCATTGTCAGAATATAGTCCTGGCATTTCTGCTGTTTCTCCACCAACTAATGCACAACCTGCTTTTTTACAGCCATCTGCTACACCCTTTACAATACTTGCTACCATTTCTGGAATGTTTTTCCATAATGATATATAGTCTAAGAAAAATAATGGTTTTGCACCACAACAAACAATATCATTTACACACATTGCGACACAATCCTGTCCAATAGTATCATGTTTATTAAGCAAAAAAGCCAATTTTAGTTTCGTTCCCACACCATCTGTTCCTGAAACTAAAATAGGCTCCTTCATTTCACTTGTATCTAACTTAAAAAGACCCCCAAATCCTCCAAGGTCTGACATAACTCCTTTTGTATATGTTTCTTGCACACTTTTCTTCATTAGTTCTACTGCTTTATATCCTGCTGTTACATCTACACCAGCTTCTTTATAACTTTCACTAAAACTTTTTTCCATCGATTCTCTCCTTTCAATTTCTACCCTTCTATGATACTATATTTTTTAACTTTTTACAAGGTTTTTAGGGAAAATTTGCTAATTCTTTCTACTTTCTTTCCATTTCTTACATTTATTGCATTTTTCTATTTGAGATGATATAATTTCCTTAAACATTTAAGGAGGATTTCAATATGAAATTGATTGGAATTACTGGTAAAACAGGAACTGGAAAATCTACTATTGCAACAATATTGGCTCAAAAATTAGATGGTCAATATGTTGATATTGATAAAATTGGACATCAAGCAACTTCAGACCTTATTATTATAAAAAAAATTTGTAATGTATTTGGCAATGAACTATTAGATACTGCTGGAAATATTGATAGAAAGAAATTAGGCAATATTGTGTTTAGTGATACAGATAAAATGCAAATTTTAACAGATATTACATGGGAATATATGGAACAAGAATTAGATAAAATTTTGTTGCAAAAGCAACAGTGCTTCATTTTTGATTGGGCTTTGCTTCCTAAGGTAAAATTCTGGAATATGTGTGATATCAAAATATTAGTTAATTCTGATGATACAGTAAGAAAAGAAAGGATATTAGAAAGGGATCATATCTCTCGCGAATATCTTGAAAAAAGAGAATCTGCTACTTTAGATTATTCTAAGTTTTCATTTGATTTTACTTTTAATAATAACTATACAAAAGAAAGTATGGATGTTTTTATTGAAGTAATATATAATAAAATAATGAATGAAAATAAATAAAAATCCAGGTATAAAAATCTGATTTTTTTATTTATTTAATAATTTCCATAATTTCTTTTGGTAAATATTTTGATACATCTTTTCCGTTTTCTAATAATTCCATTACCATACTTGAGCTAATATTTCCTAAGCTTCCTGCTCGAATATAAATCGTATCTAATCCTGAAATTTCTTCATTAATTGATGCCATATTTTCTTCATATTGATAATCCATACCATTTCTAACTCCTCTTACTAGAAGTGTTGCATTATGGGCTAATGCGGCATCAACAGAAAGATTGTCATAGCAGGTAACAGATACATTCGTAAGATTTCGATTAACTAGGATTTTTTCAATACTATTTTTCATAAGTTCTTTATCATATCTTCTTTTTTTATCTGGATGAACACCTATCCCTATTACTACTTTGTCAAATAATTGTGCTGATTTTGTTACTACATGTAAGTGTCCATTCGTAAATGGGTCAAAACTTCCTGCATAAAATCCAATTTCCATTTTAACCTCCATTCCATCGCTTCGCTTGGCACAAAGTGCCATGAAAAATCGCGACAATTTCATTTTCTTTGT
>CALXJS010000093.1 GCA_944388685.1 uncultured Clostridia bacterium
CCTGGTTTACATGGATCATTCATAGCTTTTTCAGCAAGCATTTCAAAATCTTCTTCTTTTGCTCCATAATCTGTAATCTTTGTTGTAATTCCAACTTCTTCTGATAAATCTTTAATTTTATTGACAAAAGTCTTGATAACTTCTTCTTTTGTATATTTATCAGCTGGATATCCTAATTCTTTTAAGATATCTCTAAATCTTTCATAACATACTTCTCCATTAAATTCCATAACAGTTGGAAGTAACATAGCATTTGCAATTCCGTGTGGTGTATCATATACAGCACCCAATTGATGTGCCATTGAGTGAACAATTCCAAGACCTACATTTGAGAATCCCATTCCAGCAATATATTGTGCCATTCCCATCATTTCAATTGCTTCATCATCTTTATCATTAACGGCTGCAGCTAAATATTTGAATATCATTTTGATAGCCTTCATATGAAACATATCTGACATCTCATTATGTGCTAATGTGATATATCCTTCCACTGCATGTGTTAAAGCATCCATACCTGTTGCTGCTGCTAAACTCTTTGGCATTGATGCCATTAGTTCTGAGTCAACAATTGCTAAAATAGGAATATCATTTGGATCTACACAAACCATTTTGATTTCTGCTTCTTCATCTGTGATAACATAGTTTATAGTAACTTCTGCTGCTGTTCCTGCTGTTGTTGGAAGTGCAATTATTGGCATTCCTCTATTTACTGTATTAGATGCTCCATTTAGTGATTTAATATCTGCTTTATCTGGATTTGTCATAACAATTGATATTCCCTTTGATGTATCGATACTTGATCCTCCACCTACCGCAACAATTAAATCTGCACCTGAATTTTTACAAGCTTCAACACCATCTGTTACATTTTTTATAGTTGGGTTTGGTTTAATTTCATCATATAAATCATATGGAATTCCAGCTTTATTTAATACTTCTTCTACTTTAGCTGTTACACCTGCTTCTACTAAAGATTTATCACTTACTAAAAATACTTTTTTAAATCCTCTTTTTTGAATTTCTCCTGCAAGTTCTTCTCTTGCTCCTTTTCCAAAATATGATGTTTCATTTAAAACAAATTTCATTGACATTTTGATTTTCCTCCTTAACTCTTTTTATTTATAAACCTTCAAATCATGCAATTTCCTATAATGCAAGGAAAATGCGGACTAATTAGATGAGTCCGTCATTTTTTCCTACTATTTCTTTCTAGAATTAGCCTTCTTCAAAGTCTGCTGGTATTTCAAATACACTATCATTTACTTGGTAAGATGTATCAACTTGAATAAGTTCAGTTTCTTCTCCCATAATTGTTTTGATATATTTTAAATCATCTCCATCAAAATAGAACCTGGTATTTGTATTTTCCTCTGAAACTAGATTTTGTGTATTTATTAAAAAGTATGATACATTTTTATATTCTTCATAGCGATAGTTTTTTCCATCAATTTCCTCTTTACCTTTTTCTGGCTCTTGACCTTGTATAATTTCACTTATTTTATTTAGCAGTTCTGTTAATTCTAATTCATTATTATGATAGGTATAAAATTTGTTGGTACTATACATTAACAATATTGTATCTCCATCTCTTACAATATCTGTTGTATGCGTTCCGTTTCGATAAGTATCTATATTTGCCATATTTCCTTTTCTTGTAACAGTATATTGATTATCATCATCTAATTTAAAGTTTATACGATATGTTTCATTTTCCACCATTTTATCATACATTTTAGCCAATCTATTTTCATTTTCTGCTTCTGCTACACTTTTTGATATAAAATATATCGCTACACCAATAATAATTAGTGCTACTACTACACATACTGAAATAATTATGATTTTTTTCTTATCCATTTCATCTCACCTTTTCTTGTCTTATTATAATATATTTTTCAATACAATTGTTTTTACTCTTGACATTTCTTGTAATGTTGTTAAAACACCTTCATTTCCAATTCCAGAATGTTTCCATCCACCAAACGGCATTTCAAATGAACGATAGAAACTTGCACCATTTACGACTGCTCCTCCACATTCTAATCTGTCTGCTATTTTCATTGCTCTTGAATAGTCTTTTGAAATGACGCATCCACATAATCCATATGAAGATTGGTTTGCAATTTCGATAGCTTCTTCTACATCATCAAATCCAATTACAGAAATAACTGGTCCAAAGATTTCCATGTCTTTAGCAACTTCCATATCTTTGGTTACATTATCTAAAATTGTTGGGTAATAGTATGCATCTTCTCTCTTTCCTCCACAAACAATCGTTGCACCTTCTGCTACCATTTGATTTACTTGTTCTTCTATTCTTTTTGCTGCATTGATGTTAATCATTGGTCCCATGTCTGTATCTTCTTGCATTGGATCTCCCACTTTTAAATTAGCAATTACATCTTTCATTCTATCTATGAATTCTTGTTTTCTAGAATTGTGGATTAAAAATCTCTTGCTTGCACAGCAAACTTGTCCACCATTATATAATCTTCCCCAGATGGTTTCTTTTACTGCCAAGTCCATGTCTCCGTCTTCTAAGAAGATAAAGGCATCATTTCCACCTAATTCTAGCATAACATGTGTTAAATTTTTTGACGCTGTTCCCATTGTTTGAATTCCAGCTGCTGTTCCTCCTGTTAGTGATACTAAATGAACACCTGGATGTCTTGCTAGTGCTTGACCTGCTGTTGGTCCATCTCCTGTTAATATTTGAATACATCCTGCTGGCACACCTGCTTCAATCATTAATTTTACATATTCAATTAATGTTAATGGGTTATAATTTGATGGTTTTACAATAATACTATTTCCCATCATTAATGCTGGTGGTACTTTTTGGCAGAATAAGTCGCTTGGGAAGTTGAATGGGATAATTGCAGCAATGACACCAATTGGGTATCTTTTTGTGATTTGCATTGTTGTTTCTTGTCCAGCTTCTGTTCCTGCTGGTATACTTTCTCCATATAAGTGTTTTGCTCTTTCAATAAATCCTCTTGTACCAATTCTAACATTTGCAATTTCTCCTCTTGCTTCTTTGATTGGTTTTCCTGTTTCATTTGATAATAAAACAGCTAGTCTTTCTTTATTTTCTTCTACTAAATCAACAAATTTATATAATATATCTGCTCTTTCATA
>CALXJS010000094.1 GCA_944388685.1 uncultured Clostridia bacterium
GTTGTACATACCAATACATTTGATTTCTTTTGTATAAAATCCTCCATGATTTCTTCAATCTGATTTCCTGACATTTGTCCATGTGCATAAGAAACTTCTGCCTCTGGTACAAGATTTGCTATTTCATCTGCTTTTCGCTGGATATTTTCTACATTGTTAAAAATGTAAAATACCTGTCCATCTCTTTCCAATTCTTTTGTAATGGCTTCTCTTACCACTTCTCTATCATATTCTAGTACATACGTCTGTACAGGTCTCCTGTTTTGTGGTGGTTCATAGATAACTGACATATCTCTTACACCTACAATAGACATGTGTAATGTTCTTGGTATTGGTGTTGCTGTCATGGTTAATACATCTACATTGGTTTTATATTGTTTGATTTTTTCTTTATCTTTTACGCCAAATCGATGCTCTTCATCAATGATTAATAACCCTAAATCTTTGAATTCTACGTCTTTACTTAGAATTCTATGAGTTCCAATAACAATATCCACTTCTCCTAGTTTTAAGCCTTTTATCACTTCTTTTTGATATTTGGCTGTTTTAAATCTGTTTAAGATTTCTACTTTGATTGGATAATCTTTCATTCTTTCTTTAAATTCTTGATATTGTTGCTCTGCTAAAACAGTTGTTGGTGCTAAATATGCTACTTGTTTATGGTCCATAACTGCCTTAAATGCTGCTCTTATAGCTACTTCTGTTTTACCATATCCAACATCTCCACATAATAATCTATCCATTGGTTTATCGTTTTCCATATCTTTTTTGACCTCTTCTATACAACGCAATTGGTCGTCTGTTTCTTGATATGGAAACTTTGCTTCAAATTCATTTTGCCAAGGGGTGTCTTTACTAAAACTAAATCCTTGTGACTTCTCCCTTTTTGCATACAATTCAATTAAGTCTCTTGCGACTTCTCTTAAGTTTTTCTTTACTTTAGTTTTTGTATTTTCCCATTCTTTACTTCCTAATCGATTGATTTTTGGATGAATGGTATCTCCACCAACATATTTTCTAATCATGTCCATTTGATTTGTTGGGACATATAAAATATCGTCATTTTGGTATTTTATCTTGATATAATCCTTAATGGTTCCATCTGCTTTAATGGTATTTACACCAATATAGATACCAATTCCATAGGTTCTATGAACGACATAATCCCCTATTTTTAAATCAGCAAATACAACCTTTTCTCCTTCTGCATATGCTGAATGGACAGCTTTTCGTTTCTTCTTTTCTCCACTAATTAATTCGTCTGCTGAAATAACCAATTGATTAATTTCATAATTTTCAAAGCCCGCTGATATTTTTCCGATTCCAATTGTTACAATTTTTTCAACTGTCTTTACGACAATGGTCTTGTCCAATTTTTCTTCGATTTTACAAATAATTTCTTCTTTTTCTAAAATTTCTTTTAATTTCTTTGCCTTTTCTTTGCTCTCAACTAAAATATATACACTTTTTTTGTGTTTTAATGCTTCTTTTAGTTCTTGGAATAGACTTTCAATCTCGCTTTTATAGAAATTGACTTCTCGATATTGAAAAGTATATTTTTCTGCTTGTTTATTGGTTACACTATCTTGTTTTTCTAAATAGATAAGATTTCGTTTTCCATTTTCTAAAATACTTTCTATTTTTTCATATTCAATTGTATTTTCTAAGCTTTGAGGAACTATTTTTTCTTTTTCCACTAAAGCGTCAATTAAATTTTTTCTATCCTGCTTGATATTTTCTGTTCTTTGTTTTATTTTTCTTTCTTCATCTAATGCAATAATATATTTGTCTGATAAATAATCTAATAATGTAGATGTATGTGTATAAAAACAATCAAAATATTTGTCAATTTTACTAATATAGTTTCCGCCAATAATTTGCTCTATATCTTCTTCTACAATTTCTTGCTGATTTTTATTAAAAAATACATCTCTGATATTTTTACATACTTGCTCTATGGGTTGCTCTAATATGTATTCATGTGCTGGATAAATCTCCACTTTTTCCAATGTGTTAATTGACCTCTGACTAACAATTGCAAAATTTCTAATAGAATCTACTTCATCTCCCCAGAACTCAATTCTGACACCAACTTTTTCTGAAACAGAGATGTCTAAAATACCACCTCTGATACTAAATTGCCCTCTTCCTTCAATTAGGTCACATCTCACATATCCCAAATTTACCAGAGTTTTCTTGATATCTTCTAATGAACAAACATCACCCACTTTGAAGTGTAACAAATTTTTAAATAGTACATCTCTTGGTGGTAATTTTTGCATTAAGGCTTCTATGGTAGTCACAATGATTGGATTTCTTTTTTCTTTTATCTTACTTAATACTTCTATTCTTTCATAAGGTAAGTCTTTACTTTCTGCAATATAGTCATAAGTTACAATTTCTTTTTTGGGGAATATATCGCCTTTATCAATAAATGCTTTTATATTTCCTGCTATTTCTTTTGCTTGAACCTCATTGTATGTAACAACTAACATTGGTTTTTTGGCATATTCGTTGATACTGGCTAATAATTCTACCATTCCTACGCCAGTTAAGCCCGATAGCATTATCGGACTTTTTTCGTTTTCTATTTGATTTACCAGTGTTACAAACTTTCCGAGATTTTCCAAGTTCTCCTAATATGGTATTCATGTTACCTGCATCCTTCCTTGTAACGCAAATCTGGTTGAAAAAGAATTCCATTTTGGCAAGGAAAATTTTATTTAAAAAGTATGGATACATATGTTTACATGTAATCCATGTTTTAAATGAAATTTGGCACAGACAAAATTGTAATTAATTTTCAACCATTCTTCTTGTTTGATTTTTATATTATACTACATTTTAAGGAAAATATAAATAGTTTTTAAAAATATATTCTTCTTTTATCTTAATTATTGTTACAAATCATAACCCCCTTTGAAAAGGGGGGTTTGACATTAAGCCCTATAAGGGCTAATTACTAGCAGCACCTA
>CALXJS010000095.1 GCA_944388685.1 uncultured Clostridia bacterium
CCAAATGTAGACTTATATATTAAAATGCATGTAAAAATTGAAGCTAATAAATCAAGTAGAATTGAAGGAACAAGAACGACCGTAGAAGAAGATTTATTAGATGTAACAGATATTAACCCAGAAAAAAGAGATGATTGGGAAGAAGTACAAAACTATGTAAAAGCTACAAACTATGGTGTAGAAAGAATAAAAGAAGGCTTTCCAGTATGTACTAGATTGATAAGAGAACTTCATAAAATATTAATGCAAGGAGTTCGTGGAGAACATAAAACACCAGGAGAATTTAGAACATCACAAAACTGGATTGGAGGAAGTATGCCAAGTAATGCAGTATATGTTCCACCACCACATACAGAAATTGCAGAATGTTTAACAGATTTTGAAAAATTTATAAATAATGAAGAAATAGATACACCAGACTTAATAAAAATTGCTATTTTACATTACCAGTTTGAATCAATACATCCATTTTTAGATGGGAATGGAAGAATAGGAAGACTACTCATACCATTATATATTCAAAGTAAAGGTATGCTTGAAAAATCATGCTTATATATTTCTGATTACATTGAAAGAAATAAAGATACATATTATGATTTGCTAACAAGAGTAAGAACTCACAATGATATAATAGCTTGGATTAAATTTTTCTTAGAAGCAGTTATAGAAACTTCAAAAACAGCAAAAGAAAAATTTAGAAATGTAGTTGAACTTACAATGGAAATGGATAAAACTATAATAGATTTACCAATTAAAGCAGAAAATGCAAAGAAAGTAATAGATGCTTTATATAACGAACCAATAATTAATAGAAAAAAATTGATGGAAATAACTAATATAAGACCATCAACAATAAAAGATACAGTAAATATTTTATTAGAAAATAATATAATAGTAGAAACAACAGGGTATAGTAGAAATCAAGTTTTTGCTTTTCAAAAATATATAGATTTATTCTTAAAATAAAATTTATAAGACGAAAAAATGAAAAAAATTGACTTATAAAAATTTATAAGACGAAAAAATCAAAAAATTCGTCCTATAAAATTTCATAGGACGAAAAACTTGAAAAAATCGTTCTATGAAAAATCTGTAGGTCAAAAAAATCGAAATTTTTGACCTATAAATTACTTTAAGTCAAAAAATTTGACTTATAAAATTAGAAATGAAAAAGTACAGAATAATAAAAAAGAAGAAAAACACTTGATATAAGTAAAAATAATATAACTATGTACTTTTTAATGCAGGAGAATTAGAAAAAAAGCAGATGTGTGAATATATTTAGCATAATAAATATTATAAAAGGAAAAACAATTCTAATAAAGTGCTTTGATAAGTACTTTATTTTTTGAAAACTTACAAGAAATGTTTGCCGTTTTTGCTCGTAAATGGTACAATATTTACGAATGAAAACGGCAAAGGAGAAATAAATATGAACGATATACAATATGAAGAAAAAATACCAACACCTGATGAGTATAATTATATAGCAGATTCTGTAGGATGGGGAACGGCAGAAAACAAAATAGTAGAGACAGCTTTAAATAACTCAATATATTCCATTTGTGCTTATGATGGGGATAAAATGATAGGATATGGAAGAATAATAGGAGATAAAACTATGTTTCTATATATCCAAGACATCATGGTTCTTCCAGAATATCAATCGCAAAAAGTTGGAAGTCATATAATGGAGAAAATTTTAAACAAGGTTAAGGACCTAAAAAAATTAAATCCTAATATAAGAACATATGTAGAACCATCAAAAGGCTTAGAAGGCTTTTATAAAAAATTTGGCTTTATCAGTAGAGAAGGAGCTGATTTAGGAAAAGGAATGATATTAAAAATATAAGTATAGAGGTAATCAATAGATGAAATTTAGAAAAATAAAAAAAGAAGAATTTGAAAAATTAAAAAGATTATTTCCAGATAATGAAGATATGTGGATTAAGTATAAAAAGAAAAGACTAGAACAATTTGAGAAAAAAGAGATAGATGTGTTTGTAATTGAGGAAGATGAAAAGGTTATTGGAGAGATAACAGCTAGTTATAAAAATGATGAATTGGAAACAGAAACAATACCAAATAAAAGAGTATATTTACAAGCATTTAGAGTAGACAAAAAATATCAAGGACAGGGGTTAGGACAAAAGTTAATAAAATATTGTATAGATAATTTAACAAATAGAGGATATACTGAATTTACAATAGGCGTAGAAGATGACAATGAAATAGCAAAACATATATATTTTAAATTAGGATTTAATGAAGCAATAGATAAAGGACATGGCGATGAGTTTGATCCTTCTGAATATACTTTGTATTTAAAAGTTAATTAGGAATAAAGATATAAATAGAAAATATATTAAATTTTTTGAGAGTATCATTAAAATTATGATAGAAGTAGTTTTATATAGTAGGGAGAGTAACAAATGAAATATAGCTTTAGAAATTGCACATTAGAAGATTTTGAATTTCTATTTAATTTAAAAAAAGAAAATTTTAAATGGTATGTTGATAAAATTTGGGGTTGGAAAGATGATGATCAAAAAGAAAGACTGCAACAAGATTTAAACGAGCACCTATCTCATAAAAGAATTATCTTAGTTGACAACAAACCAGTAGGAATATATGCAGTACATAAAACTGAAGATGGTGATTTGTTTATAAATGAAATAAGTATTTTAACAGAATATCAAAATAAAGGGATAGGAAGAAAAATTCTAGAAGAACAATTAAAAGAAAATCATAAAAAAGGAATCAGAACAATCTTACAAGTATTTAAAGATAATCCAGCTAAAAAATTATATAAACAATTGGGATTTAAAATATATGGAGAAACAGAAACACATTATCAAATGGAAAATGTAAATGATTTTATGATTAATAAAGAGAAGATATTC
>CALXJS010000096.1 GCA_944388685.1 uncultured Clostridia bacterium
TTACATCTGGCAAGTTTCCAAATCCTCCATTCGGATTTTCTATTGAATGTCTTAATCTTCTAGTGATTACTTCTTCCATACATCTCGGATCATCTTGTCCAAATACAGTTTTTATTCTAAATCTTCTTGATAAATTCTTTTTTATAACTCCATCTTGTAATACACACATTGCTGCTACCATGTATTCGCCTGATATATTTGATATATCATATGTTTCTATTTTTCTCGGCAATTTATCCATTTTTAAAACATCTTTTAGTTCCATTAGAATTTCGCTTTTATCTTTTTCTTTATTTTCTAATGTTACTTTTGCGTTGTTTTCTGCCATTTCTACAAATCTTAATTTTTCACCTTTTTTAGGACTTTTTATTTCCACTTTTCTTCCTAGCATTGTGGATAACCACTGTTCTAGGGCTTCTTTTTCTTCTAGTTCTTCTCTTATCATTATTTTATTTGGTATGTTTGGATTATCTAAATAGTATTGCTTCATAAATCCTGATAAGATTTCGCTATCTTCCATGTCTTTTAGGTCATTATAGAAGTAATGCTCTCTTCCTATCATTTTGCTTCCACGTACAAAAAATATTTCTATACATATTTCTAATTCTGATTTTGCTATTCCTATTACATCTATGTTATTTTCTGATATGTTTGATACTTTTTGTTTTTCTGATACTCTTTCAATTGCTTGTATTCTATCTCTTAAGTATGCTGCTTGTTCAAAGTCTAATTTTTCTGATGCTTTTTTCATTTCTTTTTCTAGTTCTTTTATTACTTTTTCTGTTTTTCCATCTAACAAGTCTATTATTTCATCAATTTGTTTTCTGTATTCTTCTTTTGTTACATACCCCATGCATGGTGCTAAACATCTATTTATGTGGTAATTTAGACATGGTCTTGTTCTTTCTTTTAATGTTCTACATTGTCTTATTTTATATTTTTGTTTTATAAAGTCTACCATCTCTCTTGCTGCTCCGGGATTGGCATATGGTCCAAAATATTTTGAACCGTCATTTATTACTCTTCTTGTTATAAATACTCCTGGGTAATCTGATTTTAAATCTATTTTTATATATGGATATGTTTTGTCATCTTTTAATAAGACATTAAATTTTGGTCTGTTCTTTTTTATTAAGTTACATTCCAAAATTAATGCCTCTGCTTCATTGTCTACTACGATATATTCAAAGTGGTCAATTAGACTAATCATCTTTTCTATTCTTGCTGTTCTGTCATTTTTTCTAAAGTATTGTCTTACTCTATTTCTTAAAGATACTGCTTTTCCTACATAGATGATGTTGTCATCTTTGTCTCTCATGACATATACGCCTGGTTTATTAGGCAATTTTTTTAGTTCTTCTTCAATATTAAACATTTTTCTTTCCTCTTAAATAGATGTTTTTTAAATATTCTACAAATATAATTATACTCGATTTTATGGTTTTTTTCAATTAAATTTTTACGTTAGTATAAACTTTTAGTAGGGAAAATTTGATAAAAAAATTGAATAAGAGATACCAATTTGATAGAATATTTTTGTCGAAAAAATATTTTAAAAGGAGGTATCTCTTATGTATCAAATTATACAAAAGATTTATGAAAAAAACAATAAAATTTTAAAAGAAGGTGTAAAAAAAGTTTTAAATGGAGAAGATGTTAGTTCTCTAACTAGTGCAATAAAAGACTTTACAGATGTTTTAGGTAAAGAACTTTTTTCTGAAATTGTAACACAAATAGAAAAATTAGTATTTGAAGATTCTAAAAGACAAAGTGAATATGAAGCAGTAAGATTTGCAGAAAAAAGTTTAATAACAAAAAATGGGAAAGCAAAGTTTGAAAGAAGATATTACAAAGATAATGAAACAGGCGAAAATGTATGTTTAACAGATAAAATATTAGGAATTGATAAAGGAGAAAGAATAGATAAAAAAGTAAAAGCAGAATTAATTCAAAAAGCAAGTGAACAATCGTATAGTAAAGCAGGAAAATTAGTTGTACCAGAAATGGAAATAAGTGCAACAACAGTAATGAGAAATGTAAGAAAAAATGATTGGAAAATGGAAATAAAAGAACGAAAAGAAGAAGAAAAAGTAAAAGCAAAAAATATATTTATTCAAGTAGATGAAGATCATATAAAAGAAAGAAATAAAAAAGGATGCACAATATCAAAAATAGTAACAATATTTACAAGAAAAAGAATATTAACAAAACCAGAAAGAATAGAAGAAGTAAAACAAGTAAGGAAAGAATTAGTGGATAAATTCACATTTTCAGGGCTATACAAAGATACGCAAGAAATGTGGGAAGATGTAGCATACTACATAGATTGTACATACAAGAAAGAAGAAATAGAAACAGTATTTGTTATGGGAGATGGAGCATCATATATAAAAGCAGGAACAGAATGGATAGGAAAATCAGTCTTTGTATTAGACACATTCCATTTAGAAAAATATATAAATAATTTAAATTTTGATGAATACTTAAAGAAGAAATTGCAAGAAGCAATAGAACAATACGACCCAATAAGTACAGAAAATATAATGAATGAAGCAATAAAAAAAGTAGAGCAAGAGATAAAAGAAGACGAAGGATTAGGAAGAAACACAAAAAGATTAGAAAATAGACTAAAGAAAGTAAAAGAGACAAAAACATATTTAATCAATCAATGGGATGGAATAGAAGCACATGATATTTACAAGGATAAATTAACAGGATGTTGCCAAGAAGGTCAAGTGCATCATGTATTATCAGAAAGATTAAGTACAGATGCAAAAGTATGGAGTGAGAATGGAATAGATGAAATGAGTCAATTAAGAGCATATACACAAAATAAAGGAGATATTTAC
>CALXJS010000097.1 GCA_944388685.1 uncultured Clostridia bacterium
TGTACATATGGTGAAATATTCGCTAATAAAATAAAGCTATTTTTTAGTGAAATATTCAAAAATTATTGACATAGTTTAACAAATTTCTCTAAAATAATAAAAAGCTGTTTTAAATAGTTTATACATGTTTTATTCTATAATGTAGATATAGACTAATTGAAAAAACTTGAAGAAGATAGAATTTAGTGATATGATTAAATCAAGAAAAATACATTAGAGAAAATTTTAATAAAAACTAAGGAGGAATAAATGGATTCTCAAAAAATAGAAGCTTTGTCAAAAGCAACTCAAGAAGATAGACTTGCTATGTTAAGGTCATTGAATGTAGAAGAATTAAGTGAATTTTTAACAAATCATAGAAAATTTTGTAAAAAACAGAATATTCATCCGTTTGAAATTACAAAGGCTTTAGATAGTGAAAGGCAAAAAGAGTTTTTATCAAAATTAGAACAATGCAATTTAACATTAAATGAAAAAAGAGAAATTCTAACAACATTAAGACAAGAGGTTAAACAAGGTCTTGATACAACGAATTTACCAAAAGAATATGCAACAGCTATTCAGATACCAACAAAATATGGTGGACAAATTGAATTTGAATTTGATCGAGATTTCGAAGAGTACAGAGGATTAGATAATTTAATAACTGTGTTTCCAGAAGATTTTACACCAGAGCAAAGAAAAAGGTTTATGGAATTTTGTGATATTTGCCCCAATGCAGAAGTACTTAACTCTTTAAATGATGTAGCATACCCTTCAAGTACTACTGAATATAAAGAGGGAGAAGAATGGATATCTTCTGTAATAGATAATATACCTTCTGAATACATACAAGCACAAAAAATTGCAATTATTGATAATGCTATAGGAAAAAAAATCAGTCATACGCCAACTGATGGAACAGAAGTATTTGAACCTAAAAATAGTAAAGCACTATGGAAAGTCATCAGTAAAGGATATGGCGTATGTAATGGAGTAGCAAAAGTTGAGCAATATATGTTTAAAAGAATTGATGTAAAGAGTGAAATTGTAAGCGGGCATGAACATGCATTTTTGAAATTAATAGATGTTGAATTGCCTTTGGCAACGGGAAAAATTGTGAAAGGTAATACAACAATGGATCCTAATTGGAATTTAGCTAGACAAAGATTTGGAGGAATGCCAGATAATTTTTGTATAACATATGAACAAGCAAGAAAAAATGATCTTACTTCACTAGGATTAGATTCACAAGCGCATAAAAATGATGAAAAACTACAAGATGCTACAATAGGATTAGATGAACAAAGTTTAAGAACTTTACATACAAGTGTTGGACTGGCAGATGAAGAAGGGATGTTTCCATTGAAAAATCTTGTGGAAAAGTCTAATGCTATCAATGAGATGTATGCTGATAATCCAGAAGAAAATTTGAAACATCAATTTTTGGTACTTTCGCAAGCATGTCCTGAATTTGCCACATGTCAAAATTCAACTATGAGTGCTTTAAGAATTATTTTAGATTTTGATAAATTAAAAGCCAATCGTTGTGTTATAAATAGAGTTTATGACAAAACAGATAAAGATAAAAATGCTGTTGTATATGTATATCTAGATTCAAAAGTATCAGGGAAAAGTTTCTTTTTTGCTGATAAGGATACAGGACAATTTGTACAATTACCACAAGAGGAATTTATAAATCGATTTGAATGTTATAAACAGGATCTGAAGAACCTAGGTGGTATTAGACCTTGGGAAGATAGACCAAAAGAAAAAGATAGGTTATCAAGCATAGAAGGACAAAAAGGAGAAGAAATATGAATATTATGGAAAAGATAATAGCCTTTATTAAAAAAATTTTTAATAAACAAGAAGAAATAAAAATGATAGAAGCCCCTAAACGTGTAACAAATATGAAAGAAAAAGAAGATTTTTTTAGTTCAATAAAAGTATTTCGACCAATACAAATAAAAAACAATAAAATAGAAACTTTGATCTGTATGGGAGATGGCTTGGGTATACAAAAAGATATGAAATATTAAAAATTGGAGCGGGTAGAAAGGGATTTATGAAAAAATGATAAAAAAATTAAAAAAATATATTGAAGAAACCATTTTTCCAGAATATCAGAAAAATGAAAAAGCACATGGAATAGAACATATCCAATATGTGATTGCTAGAAGTTTTGAGATTGTAGAAGAAAATGCCTTAGACGTAAATTCTAATATGGTATATACAATAGCAGCATATCATGATATTGGACATCATATAAATGATGAAAAACATGAAGAAATATCTGCAAAAATGATGTATAAAGATAAAAAACTATCATCATTCTTTTCAGAAGAAGAAAGAAAAATAATGAAAGAAGCAATTGAAGACCATAGAGCCTCAGCCAAAAAAGAGCCAAGGAACATATATGGCAAAATTGTTTCTTCAGCAGATAGAAATACAACGGTTGAACAATGTTTAGAAAGAAGTTATGTTTATGGAAAAAAGCAAAATCCAGCAGCATCTAATGAAGAATTATATGAAAGTGCATTTCAAGTTTTAACTAAAAAATTTGGAGAAAACGGATATGCAAAATTTTATTTTAAAGATAAAAAATATGAAAATTTTTTAAAAGAAATTCAAGATTTGTTGCAAGACAAAGAAAAGTTTATAACTACACAAAAAATGTATATAAAGAATAAAAATATATAAAAATAAATCTTTAATGGAGCGGTTTCCTTACAAGTTACGAACTCTCTTGTTCTCTTTCTAAAAATATTATATATAAATTCATATATTTTTTCAATATAAATTTTATTTTTTATTCATTATT
>CALXJS010000098.1 GCA_944388685.1 uncultured Clostridia bacterium
TAAAATAACACCAGTAGCAAATAAAATAATGTAATTCATTAACAAATTTTCTATTAATACAACATCAATATATATTGTCATCTGCTAATCACCTGCTTATCTATTCTACTACCTATCTCTTAAAAAAACTGTCCTTTCTTATTGTAAAAAAAAAGAAATAATCGATAAATTTCGATTACTTCTTTTTGTTATAGAGTTTTTTCTATCTGATTTGAGTTTATTCATTAATATATACTTCTATTGTTGTACAGAAAAAATCTGCCTCTATTTTGACCTAATTTAGATTTTTTCATATACAATAAGGTTAGTTCTCTTATATTTGTGAAGTTACATATTTTTATTTTTATTCTTTCTTAAGAAAGATGGAATGTCTAAATCATTTTGTGAATTACTTACTTCTGAACTTGCTGGAATAGAGTTAATTTTCTTTTCCCAAGTTTTTGATACTAAATTATCCACTCCTATACTTGATATTGGTTCTGTTTTTTCAAATCCTGTTGCAATAACTGTGATTTGGATTTCATCTTCCATTGTAGGATCTGTTACTGTACCAAATATAATGTTTGCTTCAGGATCAACACTGCGTTGAACTAATTCTGCTGCTGTATTTACTTCATGTAATCCTAAGTCTTCTCCACCAGTAATGTTGATAATAACACCTTTTGCACCTTCAATTGATGTTTCTAGTAATGGACTTTGGATAGCTTCTTTAGCAGCATCTTCTGCTCTATTTTCTCCTGATGCTCTACCAACACCCATATGTGCCATACCTTGATTTAGCATGATTGTTTTTACATCTGCAAAGTCTAAGTTAACAAGTCCTGGGATAGCAATTAAGTCTGATATACCTTGTACACCTTGTCTTAATACATCATCTGCCATTTTAAATGCTTCTATAATTGATGTTTTTCTATCAATTATTTGTAATAATTTATCATTTGGTATAACAACTAATGTATCTACTTTTCCTTTTAAACTTTCAATTCCTCTTTCTGCTTGTGAAAGTCTTTTCTTTCCTTCAAATGTAAATGGTTTTGTAACAACACCAATGGTTAAGATTCCCATTTCTTTTGCAGCTTGTGCAACAACTGGTGCAGCTCCTGTACCTGTTCCTCCACCCATTCCGGCTGTAACAAATACCATATCTGCTCCTCTTAATACTTCTGCAAGTTCCCCTTTACTCTCTTCTGCTGATTGTGCTCCAATGTCAGGGTTCGCACCTGCTCCTAATCCTCTTGTGATTTTTTCTCCTATTTGAATTTTTGTATTTGCTTTTGAAGTTTGAAGTGCTTGTCTATCTGTATTAACAGCAATAAAGTCTACACCTTTTATTCCTGCATCAATCATTCTATTAACAGCATTATTTCCTGCTCCTCCAACACCTATAACCTTTATTGTTGCTGTTCCATCCATCATTGTAATATTATTATCATCATTGTAATCCATCATTTAGTTTTTCCTCCCTTATCTTTTATATATTTTAAAATTAATATCTTATGTATAAAAAAACTCTTTTATTTTTTCTAAGATTGTTTTAAATACATTTTCATTATTTTGTGTATCTATACTGCTTGAAACAGTTTTTGCAAATGGTCTTGCTGCTATATATCTAACTAATGCATAACTTGTCCTATATGTTGGTTTTACAGTACTGATTGCTCTTCCTGTTGAAATTTTGACTGGAATATTTAAATTGATTTTTCCTGCTACATCACTTTTATTGATATTAACAATACCTTGTCCTGTTAAAACAACATTATTAATTTTATGTTTTAATCCATTATTGGTTATATCTTTATTGATAATTGAAAACATCTCTTCTATTCTTGCTTCAATAATTTCTATCAATTCAGAACTTTTTATAATTCTATTTTTGTTTTCATCTTTTGATGTATTTAATATAATATCATTATCATTATCAATAAAAGATTTTAATGCTAATCCATATTGTCTTTTTAATTTATCAGCTTCTTCCTCTGAAATATTTAATACGACTGCAATATCATTTGTGATATTGTCTCCTCCTAATGGAATTGAATTAGTATATATAAAACTACTACCTTCAAAAACACCAATATCTATATTTCCTGCACCTATATCTAATAACATAATATTATCATGTAATTCATTACTGTCTAATATTAAATTTCTTTCAGCTAATGTAATTGGTACAATTCCATCAATTTCTAAATCTGCTTTTTTAAATATATTGTGTAATTGTCTTACATAATCTTTATCTGCTAATATAATTTGCGCACTAATTGTAAAACTTGAACTTAAGTTTCCTACTGGATCTGCAACGACTGTTCCATTGTCTAGTGTGATTTTATCTGGAACTATGTCAATTAATGTTTTACCGTCTGGTATTTCAATGTCTTTCACTTGCATAATGGCATTTTGTACATCTCTAACAGATATTCCAGAATACTTGTCCTTTACATCTTTGGTTATCGAATTTTGGACAATTGTTATATATTTTCCTGGAATCGTTACATATGCTGAATTAATTTTTAAATTGGTTTCTTCTTCAGCATCTTTTATTGTTTTGGCTATACTTAAGCTTAT
>CALXJS010000099.1 GCA_944388685.1 uncultured Clostridia bacterium
CGTTTTCTTCTTTCTATTAAATGTTTTGCCATTTTTTCATTTTTAACTTCATAGAAAGTATCTCCTGCTTCTGGTACATCTGTCAATCCCATAATTTCGACTGGTGTTGATGGTCCTGCTGATTTTACTTTTTTACCTTTATCATTTACCATTGCTCTAATTCTTCCAATTGATGAACCAACAACGATTGTATCTCCTACGTCTAAGGTTCCTCTTTGTACTAACATAGTTGCAATGGCACCTTTGGCTTTATCTAGTCTTGCTTCTATAACAGCACCTTTGGCTTGTTTATGTGGATTAGCTTTTAATTCTAACACATCTGCCTCTAATAATACCATTTCTAATAATTGGTCAATATTTTGATGCTTTTTCGCAGAGATTGGAACATAAATTGTATCTCCACCCCATTCTTCTGGTACCAATTCATATGCCATTAATTCTTGTTTTACTTTATCAATATTGGCATCTGGTAAGTCAATTTTGTTAATTGCAACAATGATTGGAATACCTGCTGATTTTGCATGGTTAATCGCTTCTACTGTTTGAGGCATAACACCGTCATTTGCAGCCACTACTAAGATAGCAATATCTGTAATTTGTGCTCCTCTTGCACGCATTGCTGTAAAAGCTTCATGTCCTGGTGTATCTAAGAAAGTTATTTCTCTATCATTGATTTTTACCATATATGCACCAATTGCTTGTGTAATTCCTCCGGCTTCTCCTTCAATGACATTGGTTTTTCTGATGGCATCTAATAAAGATGTTTTACCATGGTCTACATGTCCCATAACAACAACAACTGGTGGTCTTGGTTGTAAATCTTCTTCTCTATCTTCTGATTCATCAAATAAGATATCCTCTTCTGTTACAGTTTCTTTCTTAGTTGCCGTAATACCAAATTCTTGAGCAATTAAGTAAGCTGTATCAAAATCGATTTCTTGGTTAATGGTTGCCATAACACCAAATCCTAATAATTTTTTGATAACCTCTGCTGTTGTCTTTTTCATTTCAGCTGCCAAATCTTTTACAGTTACTGTCTCTGGAATTTCGATATCGGTTAATTTAAAGATTTTTTGTTTCGTCCTTTCTTCTTGATTTTGATTTTTCTTTTTCTTTCCACGTCTTCCTCTTTCTGTTGTTAGGTCATAATAATCTAGCATACCACCTTCTTGGTCATCAAACATATTAGATAATTGATTTGCTGTTTTTAATGTCTTTAATTTTCCTTCATCAAAACTACCATTGTTAGAATTTCTTCTGTTTTTAGCTTTTTTCGTATTTTTACTTTCATCAAATTTATTATTATTTTTTTGCTTATCAATACTTTTGTTGTATTCCCTAACATTTTCTTTCTCTACTACTTCTGTTGCCATGATATTTTTTATGTTTTTTTCAATTCCTCTTTCATCTAATGGCCTTTTTCCATTTCTATCATTATTCCCATTTTTATTAAATTTATTATTTCTATTAAAATTACCATTATTTCCATTAGAATTATTATTTCTTCTTTGATTGTTAAAATTCGTGTTCCTATTTTGATAATAATTATTTACATGATTTTCATGATTTTTTGTATTATTATACTCTATTCTTGTTTCTGTTTTCATACCCTTTTTTTCTACAACCTTTTCTGTAACTTTGTTAGATTTTTCTTCTTGAACAGTTTCTTTTTCTGGTTTTATTATATCTTGTTCTTTTTTTACTGTTTCAATTTTCACTTCTGTTTTCTCTTCTTTTTTTACTTCTTCTTTCTTTGGTTCTTGTTTATTCAATCCAAATAATTCGCTAACTGTCATTGGCTTATTTGGTTTATTTCTATAGACAATGTTGTAATCCTTATTTGCTTTTCTCTCAACAAAACCAATATTGTTATTTCTTTTTTCTTCTTTTTTTACAACTTCCTTATTTTTTTCAGGCTCATCTTGTGTAATAATCACTTCTCTTCTAATAATAACAGGTGTTTCTTTTTTTGTTTCCTTTTTCATATCTTTTTTTATGCCTTTATTTTCAATCTCTTTCTTCTTTCCCTCTATTTTTTTGTTTACTGCCTCTTCTATTCTTTTTGCCTCCTCTTCTTCTACTCCACTTAAATGACTTTTTGCTTCGATATTTAATTTATTAGCTATATCTAATATTTCCTTGCTTGTTAAATTCAATTTTTTTGCAATTTCATGTATCTTTATTTTACCCAATAGCTTCACCCCCATTATTTATTTTTTCTATTTCTTTAGATAAATTTATGTCTTGTATACCAATAATTGCTTTGTTATTTTTCCCAATCGTTTTACTTAATGTTTCTATATCTGCTATTTGAATGATTGGTATATGAAATTCTTCACATATTTTTTTAAATTTATCTTTCGTTCTATTTGATGAATCTTCTGCTATAACAACTAATTTTACAATATTTTTCTTTATTCCATTTTCTACACTATCCGCCCCAAAAGATAGTTTCCCGTGCTTTTGCAGATAATCCAATTAAACCTAATATTTTTTTATTTACCAAGAATGACACCTCTTAAACTTTCATAAATTTCATCTGATAT